>NZ_JCAUBA010000004.1:0-393271 GCF_059692235.1 Paenibacillus sp. J2R1T-4
ACGAAATTCGGGAAGACCTATATGACGGAAATGAACACTTATATTACTAAAATGGAAGCCAAGAAGTAATGGAGGCAATGATCCAATCAAACGGCCAATGACCTTGCCGTTTGATTCCCGTTTGGACTGCTTCTGCCTCCGATTGGAGTGTAGCGAGAGCAGCCTTGAACGAAACAGACGCCAATGGGCTTGAATTGTGCCGGGGCACGCCGGAGGTTTTGAAACAGCTGCTGTTATGGCGCTCAAGCTAGAGCTGTCGTCATTCTTGGAAGACTCTTAGGCGATTTCAACTACAGGCCGCGGGTCGAAGTCGTATCGCTTTATACGGACCAAGTACCTGAGAACGATATGAGCCGTGAAGAAGCAGCGCGGACAGGTGTCCCCATTTATTCGACGATTGCCGAGACGCTTAAGATTCCCTTTGCTAACGGTGGTCTTGACGGTGTCATCATCATTGGTGAACACGGCGACTACCCGGAAGATGAGCGGCAGAGAAAGCAGTACCCGCGTCGACGTCTGCTGGAAGAAACACTCGAGGTTTTTGACGAAGGGGGATTACTTAATGAAGATAGAACTATTACCACATAAACTTTCCAAGCTTCCTTTTTCACAAGGGATAAGAACAGATAACGCTGTTTATGTATCCGGCCAGGGTGGAATTGATAATCAAGGACGTGTCGTTGGACCCGATATTGAATCACAAACTGTAACGACGATGGAAAACATCCGCAGAGTACTTATTGCGTCGGGATTGGATTTGGAGCATGTGGTCAAAGTGAATGTGTATTTGTCTGACCGATGTTCGTATGAGGAGTTCAATAAAATTTATGCCCGTTATTTTACCGCGCCGTTTCCAGCCCGCACCACCATTTATTGTGATTTGAATTATGATCTGCTTATAGAAATTGATGTTATTGCAAGTACGACCTGAGCAACACGACATCTAGAGAAAGCCAAGAGCCTCCCAGGTTGAACCTGAGGAGGTGGCTTGCTGAGCGCAACTAATCAAATGATTATCAGTCCGATGATATGAATTATAGACATCCAGATGTAGGCGTTTGAATTGTCCTAAATTCGATTTGTCAGGGGACACTTGCTATCCAAGCATAATCGATCGATTCCGCCCAAATAACCAATACCGGCACTTGCTAAACCGATCCGATCTCCCTAGTGCTTCGTTTCAGGCGCAGGGTCTTAATTCCAGCCACCGAAGAAAAAAGGAAAATAAATCCTTTTGGGGCTCTATCAAATAAACTACAACTCAACCACCCCAAAAAACCTGGCCAACGGCCAGGTTTTTCATGTTCTGTGCGCCTTTTTTCCGTGATATCCACACATGCCCTTCCGCCGATGACATCCTATCATAAAATGACTAAAAAACGTCTACAGACAGCGGAGGTGAATGATGAGGAAGCAACGATCTCGAAAATCACTAAATAGGAACCTGCAACGGCCAAAGCTTACTGCTATCCGCAATTCAGCTGAGCCGAAAGTGTCTGTCATCATTCCTGTAATTAATGAACGCAGGACCATTGGGAAGGTCATAGCTAACGCATTCCGAGTACACCCGAATACAGAAGTCATTGTGATCGCGAATGGATCGACTGACGGAACAAATGAAATTGCTAAGAGAATGGGTGCGCGAGTCATTGAATATCCAGAGGCGCTGGGCCATGATGTTGGGCGCAGTCTGGGTGCGAAGGAAGCGAAGGGCAGCATCCTGCTGTTCCTGGATGGCGATATAGTCATTCAGACTATGGCTCTGATTCCGTTTATCAGAGCAGTTGAGAATGGAATCGATATCGCTCTGAACAGCTATCAAGGACCTACGAACAAAATGAATGTGCACGGAGTCGTTCTAGCCAAACATGCGCTTAATATCGCTCTCTCCCGTCCCGAATTGAGAGGGTCGTCTCTAACGACGATTCCTCATGCAATGAGCAGGAAAGCACTCGAGCTGATCGGAAGCGAGCATCTAGTTGTGCCGCCGAAAGCCCAAGCCATGGGGGTTTCGAAAGGACTGGATATTCGTGCTGTACATTATGTCGACGTTGGACGGACGAATCGAATTCGCAAAAGAGGTAAAGGGGAAGGCGATCCTCTGGAATCGCTCATTGTAGGAGATCATCTTGAGGCCGTAAGGTGGCTGACGAACTCGACTAATTCACGGGGGAATCTGCCTGACCTTACGCGAGTAAGGAATGTGGTGAGGTGAAGGTATGTTGAGAAAAAGAAAGATTTCCAAATGGATCATGAAACGCCGCCTTTCTCGCCGCCCATCCATTCGCGGTCGACGCGGATTAATTAGGAAACGATCACCTCGCTTGTTGAACACCGTCACTACAAGTAATAATGGAGCCCTATTAAGCGCATTTCAGGCGGGTCAGGGAGCAGCTCGGACAGAACCATACCCTGGAGAAGCGGTCATTAAATTAGGGAGCTGGATCCAGAAATGCTGGAGTGCTTGGAGAGTGCAGCATAATGTAGCGGTCCATCCTTGGACGCAAGGTGTTGGTCTAGCTAAGAAATTCGCGGAAGGGTTCTGTGCGGATGCAGGTTTAGCAGTACCGAATTACGCATGGACGCCATGCAGCCGGTCCATTAGTGTCGTCCTGACGGCCATGAATGAGGCGTTGTCCCTGTCTTCCGTCCTGGAACAGCTGGAGCGGTTCCCTGTGAATGAAATCATCATTGTTGTCAATGGATCAACGGATGGAACGTTTGAAATGGCCCGTGCGCGATCGAATGCCATTATTGTCCATTATACCGATGCTCTTGGGCATGATGTAGGCCGTGCAATAGGCGCCAAGCTGGCGAGATCGGAAATTGTTCTATTCCTGGACGGAGATTTCCCAGTATCTGCTGAGCAATTAGTGTTGTTTGCAGATGCGATAGAAAGGGGGACAGACGTAGCCATGAACAACATTACCCCTTTTCTGGGACAGTTCGGTCATCGTGATTCCGTTACCATGGTCAAGGAATTATTGAACCGTGCTATTGGCAGACGTGATCTGGAAGCCAATTCCCTTACGGCCGTCCCTCATGCATTGTCACGAAAAGCAATTAATGAAATCGGCTACCACAACTTACTTGTACCTCCCAAAGCCCAAGCTATTGCCATATCCAAAGGTCTGAAGCTCAGCTGTCCAGTCAGTGTCGATGTCATCTCCATCAATAAAGTGCGCAACTCCAATACCGGCAGCCATAACCGGGTTGCAGCTCTGATCATTGGCGATCATGTAGAAGCATTGTCCATGCTGATGGAAGAGAAGGGCGATCGGCTTGGAGAACCGGACCGGATCCGCAATCGAAGCTTACTCGCGGGGGTGAGAACATGAGCCTCACCAGTATAATAATCCCAACTTATAACGGGCTTCCTTTACTGACGGAATGCGTCGAAGCCATTCAGAAGTACACCGATGTCCCCTATGAGATTATCGTGGTTGACAATGGTTCGGTTGATGGAACTACCTCTTTTTGCAAAGCCAATCACATTCGCTTCTTGTCCCTTCCAGAAAATCGCGGTTTTCCGATTGCTTGCAATTACGGAATGTTATTGGCAAGCGGGGATAACTTGCTGCTGCTTAATAATGACGTGGTGGTATCACATAGATGGCTGACGAACTTGCTTCATTGTCTGAACAGTTCTTCGAGCATCGGTATTGTTGGCCCCGTCACGAACTACGTAAGCGGCAGACAAAAGGTCGACGTCAGCTATGAGAACTTGGATGAATTTCATTGGATGTCGGATGCCATGAATCGGTCGGACCGGTCCAAATGGCAAGATGTAAGCCGGATTGTAGGTTTATGTTTTCTGTTCAAGCGTGAACTGATGGATCGGATTGGTCTACTCGATGAGCGCTTCTCGCCAGGTCACTATGAGGATGACGATTATTGCTATCGCTCCAGGCAAGCCGGATATCGGCTCATCATTGCAGGGGATGTGCTCGTTCACCATCATGGCAGCGCCAGCTTCCGCAAGCAGGGCCAAGAGGAGCTTGATCGACTGGTGGAGACGAACTATAGGAAGTTTATCGACAAATGGGGAGTAGACCCGCGCTCTTTTATATGAATGGCGCTCATCTTCAAGGAAGGAAGGTAATGCTGTGAAAGGTGTGCTGTTGGCCGGAGGAACCGGAAGCCGGTTATATCCAATGACGAAGATTGTTAATAAGCATTTGCTTCCGGTTGGGAAGTACCCGATGATTCATTATGCCATTCGAAGATTTCAGCAAGCTGGAATTGAAGAAGTGCAGCTCATTCTGGGAAAACACTCCGCAGGTTTGTATATGGAGTATCTAGGCAGCGGTAAAGATCTCGGAGTTAGACTGACCTATAGGATCCAGGAGGAAGCTGGGGGTATAGCTCAAGCATTGTTGCTTTCAGAAGGCTTCATTCACAGAAATGAGAAGTTCGTAGTGCTGCTCGGAGACAACTTGTTCGAGGATTCCCTCTCTGACGCTGTGGATGTATTCGCGAAGCAGCAAGAAGGGGCCAGAGTCATGTTGAAGCAAGTATCTGACCCCCATCGTTACGGTGTGCCTATCCTGCATAACGATAACATTATATTCATTGAAGAGAAGCCATCCACTCCGAAATCGAATTACTGTGTAACCGGAATCTATATGTATGATTCGATGGTGTTTGATATTATCCGGCGCATCCGTCCGTCCCATCGCGGGGAGTTGGAAATAACCGATGTGAACAATATTTATGCAACAGAAGGTAAACTGACCTATGGCATCCTTCATGGCTGGTGGACAGACGCAGGGACCTTCCATTCCTTTCACGAGGCAAGTGCCAGGCTTCTGTTGGAAGATGAAGGCGAGCGTAGATGACTAAGGAGACAACCCATTCCTACGAATATGTCATTATCGGAGCTGGTATTATTGGTCTGACCATTGCCAGAGAACTGAAGCTGAGGGAACCGGATTGCCGGATAGCGATCATAGAGAAGGAGGAGCATGCAGCCTATCATGCTAGCGGGCGTAATAGCGGCGTTCTCCACGCAGGCTTCTACTACACGGCGAATAGCTTAAAGGCTCGCTTCGCAAGAGACGGCAACCGGATGCTTCAAGCTTATTGTCAAGAACAAGGCTTGGATATGAATCGTTGCGGGAAATTGATTGTTGCTTCGAATGAAGAGGAGCTTGCAGGATTAGAGGAGCTGAAACGCCGCGGAGATGTGAGCGGTGTGGAGCTCTACTGGCTTGACGAGCATGAAGCGGCTGCTATTGATCCGAATGCAAGGACATATCGCAAAGCGTTATTCTCGCCAACAACGGTAACGGTAGATCCGGTGCAGGTATGCGAGACACTCAGGCGAGAGATTGAAGGGAAGGGCGTAACTTTTCACTTCAATACCCATTACGTAAGCTACCAGAATGGGGAGGTTCATTCCACCCCTCACTCCTTCCGGTGCGGGTATTTGATTAATGCGGCCGGGTTATATGCCGACCAGATTGCGCATCCGCTTGGATTTGGCCGCCAATATACAATCATTCCGTTCAAAGGTATTTACTTAAAATACGCCAAGAATAAGACGGACATCCGCACAAACATTTATCCTGTACCAAATCTCGGAAATCCGTTTCTGGGTGTGCATTTTACCAAGACCGTGGACGGCAGCATCAAGATAGGGCCAACCGCAATTCCAGCGCTATGGCGTGAAAACTATAAAGGGCTCAGTCGCTTCAAGCTAAGTGAGTTCCTTGCCATCGTCTATTACGAGGCCAAATTATTTCTGACCAACTCATTCGGTTTCCGCAAGCTTGCTTTGGAAGAGATGAAGAAATATATCAAATCCAATTTCATTCGGTTATCTATGAAGCTGGCTCACGGTATTGATCCTAGAGGCTTCGGTGACTTCGGAAGGCCTGGGATACGAGCTCAATTATTAAACAAGGACACGTTGGAACTGGTGCAAGACTTCGTAATCGAAGGCGATCACCGTTCCGTGCATGTGCTGAACGCAGTTTCTCCCGCTTTTACATGTTCCATGCCTTTTGCGATACATGTAGTCAACTTCATCACGGAACAACGCCGAATAGCTCTAAGCCAGCACAGCGAAGCTGGTTCACCAAATGCTTAAGGAGGAATAAAGTCTTGAACATGCTTGAATCCAAAATAAACGGTGTAGTCGTACTGGAGCCAGATGTCCATGGAGACCACCGAGGGTATTTCATGGAGAGCTACAATTTGAACCGTATAGAAGGGCTCGGATTGAACTATACGTTCATTCAAGACAACCAATCCTTGTCTGTGATGCAGGGTGTAATACGCGGGCTGCACTTTCAACTGAATCCGAAGGCTCAGACCAAGCTGGTTCGTGTGCTGACAGGAGTCATCTATGACGTTGTTGTCGATATCCGCAGCCAATCTCCAACTTACGGCCAATGGGCTGGATTCATATTAAGCGAGCATAACAAGAGACAGCTTCTGGTCCCGCCAGGAATGGCTCATGGCTTCTGTACACTTACCCCGAATACGCAGGTGTTATATAAGGTTGATCAGTACTATTCCGCTGAGCACGATCGCGGGTTGTTATGGAATGATCCTGATCTCGGTATTGAGTGGCCGGTGAGCCAACCGATCTTATCGGAGAAAGACAGGGTTCAACCACGGTTGAAGGAACTAATCACCGACTTTTAAGATCCTAACGTATAAGTGTCCAGGCATCCTCAAGAGAACAGAAGGGAAGTTGATAGGCATGAAAACCGTACTTGTGACAGGAGCTGGCGGGTATATTGGCAGTGTGCTCACGCCGAAGCTGCTTGCACTTGGATACCGGGTGAAAGCATTGGATCGTTTCTTTTTTGGAACCGATAAGCTTGCCGACCATCCTAATCTTCAACTGATCCGCGAAGATAGCCGTCGTGTGACAGAGGATGCTCTTGCAGGTGTAGAAGCAGTTATTGATTTGGTGGCGATCTCCAATGATCCTAGCGGCGAAATGTTCCGTGACGCAACCTATGAGATTAATCATGTTTCACGAGTGAATATGGCGAAGATGGCCAAGAAAATGGGGGTCCGCCGATATATTCTTCCTTCCTCCTGCAGTCTGTATGGGTTTGTGGATGCGGATGTGATTGTCGACGAACAGTCTGCGACGAATCCTCTCTCTACTTATGCCAAAGCTAATGAGTTGGCGGAGCTGGGCGTGCTGCCTTTAGCTGATGAGGATTTCACAGTAGTTGTGATGCGCCAGGCAACCGTGTATGGCTACTCGCCTCGCATGCGCTTCGATCTGGCCATCAACGGGATGACGCTCGGCGCTTGGAAGAGCGGAGTTATCCCTCTTATGAAAGACGGGACTCAATGGCGTCCAATGGTTCATGTACAAGACACAACTGACGTCATGGCGTTACTGCTGGAAGCGGACTCGGAGAAGATTAACGGAGAAATTTTCAACGTCGGCTCCAACCGTAACAATTATCAGCTTGGGCCGCTTGGAGATGAAATCGCTGAAGCTCTACCTAAGGATGTTACCATCCAGTGGTACGGGGATCCAGATCACCGCTCTTACCGAGTAAGCTTTGACAAGATTGAGTCGGTGCTGGGTTGGAGTGCACAGTGGACTGCTGCAAGAGGAGCGCTAGAAATATACAACGAGCTGGAAGCGGGACATATCCCTCAGATGGAACAGACTATTACGCTCACATGGTATCGGGACCTGATTAAATGGCATAAAATCATTCGGGAAGCAGAGTTATACGGAGGCATGTTCGACCTTCAGGATTCAATCGGTGAAAGCTCATGACCAGAATCGTGCTGCTGGGAGCAAACGGACAGCTTGGGACTGATTTATGCAGAGTATTCGCGAACGAACCTGATATGGACCTAGTCCCGTTGCTGCGCAAGGACCTGGATGTAGCGAATGTTGGGGCGATCGCCCCTTTTTTGCAAGGATTGGATACATTCGATGTTCTGATTAATTGCACCTCCTATCATAAGACCGATGAGTGTGAAGATTATGCAGAACGGGCTTTCACGATTAACAGCTTAGCGCCTTGGGAGATGGCCAAATATTGCGCCAGTGCCAGTAGCAGGGGCTCTGCCTCCGGATCTCCTCCAATATTTATCCACTTTACAACCGACTATGTGTTTGGAGGCCGGGGATCTGAACCTTACACCGAGGACGATGCAACGAATCCAATCAATGTGTATGGTGCTTCCAAAGTATCAGGGGAACAGTTGATTCAGGCATATGGCAAACGATATTACATTTTCCGGGTATCCTCCTTATTCGGAGTAGCGGGCGCGAGCGGAAAAGGAGGCAATTTCGTCGAGACGATGATCCGATTGGCACGTGATGGTAAAGCAATATCCGTCGTGAACGACCAATTCATGTCTCCAACTCACACATTGGATATTGCAAAAGCAGTGACTACCCTAATCCGGAACAAGACAAGTGAATCAGGCATCTATCACTGCTCAGGAGAAGGCGCGTGCAGCTGGTATGAATTCGCGGAAGAAATATTCCGGCGACTCGGCATACAAGCTGACCTCTCCCCTGGATCAGCGGGCAACCTGACCACCAGAGCCAAGCGGCCTTCATACAGTGTCCTGGACAACAGCAAATTGAATGCGATCCATCAGATGCCTCATTGGAAGGATGCGCTTGACGAATATATCCGGATTAAACATGAGTCCTGAGGTTGATGTAGTCCCGCTATCATAAATGCTTAAGGAGGTGATTCTATGCGCAGTACCCTGCAGCGGCGACGAAGCAGACGTAAGCAAACGGTCATGCACACAGAGCCAGTCGGTCCGTGGGAGATAGGCTGGAATGAGGGCTATCGCCTGGGCCGAGACAAGGGCAGGCATGATGGATTATGCGAGTGGATGTATGCGAACAGCGTAATGACCCCAGTCCAGCGGCAATGGGATGTGAGAGTGTTGTATGTGCAAGCGCAAGGGAGCCCGTATCATGCTCTGGATCAAGGGATCGAGGATGCTTTGCGATCAGTAGCACGCGAGGTTCATGTCGCGGGTCCTGAGGATAATGTGGTTGCGATTGCTGAGAACCTGCGTCCTGATCTGGTGCTGGTATTGGATGCAATCGGACGTTCGTTCCCTACGGACCAAGCGGATGCCATGCGCGCAAAAGGGATCCGAACTGCGATTTGGCTGCCTGATGACCCGTATCATTCAGATCAAACGATTCAACTTGCTCCGCACTACGACTACGTCTTCACTCTAGAGCAAAGCTGTGTACAGCTCTATAAGGATCAAGGCTGTAAGATCGTGCATCATTTACCATTCGCAGTAAATCCTCAGTTCACTCGTTACAGGGAAGTCGATGCAGCCTACACTAGTGATATTTGTTTTATCGGGAGCGCCTTCTGGAATCGGGTTGCCTTATTCGATGAATTAGCAGATTACCTATCCGGTAAGAACTTCAAGATTATCGGCTGGTGGTGGGACCGGATGCGGAATTATGAGAAGCTGAAGGACAAAATCCATGGATTCTGGTTATCGCCCGAGGAAACCGCCAAGCACTACAGCGGAGCAAAGATCGTAATCAACATGCACCGCTCTGCAGAAGATGCATCTCATAACCGCAACAGCAAACAGATTCCAGCAAATTCAGTCAATCCGCGGCTTTTCGAAATCTCGGCTTGCGCTACTCTACAGTTGGTTGATGAACGACCGGAGTTGGCCAACTTATATACCCCCGGAGTAGATATAGTCTCCTTCCAGTCTGCTGACGACTTGCGCAACAAGATTGAATATTATTTAACCCATGAGGAAGAAAGGCGGGAGATCGTGCGCAAGAGCTTGTTCCGGACCGTGAACGAGCATACGTACCGAAATCGGCTATCCCGGCTGCTTGAGCTAGTATTCGGGTAACAAGGGAGCTAGAAACATGATGCGAAACACAGCACTATGGAAGCTTGGACGGATTGAAGGATACAATCAAGGCCGGGAAGACGGGGAGCGGCTTGGACGGTGTAATGCCATTGTTCAGCGTATGGAATCCAGGAGAGCGGGAATGCAGGGAGTTTTCCGGGAGGTGCGTGTGTTATATGTCCGAACAGGTCTATGGGCGTACGCGCCGCTCGATGACGGGGTAATCGATGCTTTGAGAGAGACGGTTCGCGAACTCCATGTCGCTAATCCTACCGATGATGTTGCTACTCGGGCAGCCGCGATCGGTGCAGATTTGGTGCTTGCATTGAACTCCGTAGAATGTCTTCCTGCAGCTCAAGTGGATGCTCTTCGTGCCAGAGGAATCATGACTGCTGTCTGGTTCACGGATGATCCCTATTATTCGGATGTGACAGCAGATATTGCCCCGCATTACGATTATGTCTTTACTCTGGAAGAGAGCTGTGTTCCGTTCTATCAGGAACGGGGCTGCGCACAGGTGTATCATTTACCTTTTGGAGTTAATACAGCTTTCTATCATCCGAAACGAATTGATCGTTCCATCAAGACAGATATATGTTTCATCGGCAGTGCATTCTGGAATCGCGTTGCTCTATTCGATCAGGTTGCTCCCTATTTGAGCGGCAAGAAGGTCATTATTGCAGGCTATTGGTGGGACCGGATGAATCAGTATTCCTTGCTTGCGAATCAAATTCGACTGGGGTACTGGATCTCACCCGAAGATACAGCCGCTTATTACAATGGCGCCAAGATTGTCATTAACTTGCACAGAGCAATCGATGATGAGTCCAATCGGAATAGTCGGAACATTCCCGCGAAGTCCGTCAATCCGCGAAGCTTCGAAATCGGTGCATGCGGGACACTTCAATTGACGGATGTGCGCGAAGGATTGCAGCAAGCCTACACTCCTGGAAGTGAGATTGCATCGTACTCAACAGCGGATGAGCTGGTGGAACGAATCGAGTATTACTTGCAGCATGAGGAAGAGCGCAAGCAGATGGCTTATAAGGGCCTTGAGCGTACTATGAGCGATCACACTTATAACAATCGGGTAAGCCGAATGCTTACAATTATTTTCGGATAAAGGCGGTGAACGTAAATGGCTCGTCTGATTAACAATCGAACGAAGAGAAAATGGGTCATTAAGCGTCGAGGGCTTCTCCGTAGAGGAAGGAAAACCGGCAAACGCAACGATTTATCCCCGGGTCTGCACTCTGCTTACAATGATGGCTACAACAGCGGATTTGACAAAGGGCATGTGGAGGGTTACCGCCAAGGGAAATATGACGGAGAGGCACAGGGCGGCTTTCGCGATGGAGTAGAAGGGATAATTGACTCCATGACGCCGGACTATGAAATATTGCCGGAGATAAGTGCGGAACAGATTATCGCTGCTGGATTGGAGCATCTGAGGGGGCAATTCCGCCATTTGCTCACTCCCGAACAATTAGGCAGTCAAATTCTCCACGCGCTTGATACCCGGACACCGATGTCGGTGGTTCGGCTTGGTGACGGGGAGCTGCTGACCTTAGCGCAAGGCGCAGTGCTCAGTATTGCTCAAGTCCAGGAGCAGGGCTCCTTCCTCGGATATGCGGGGGTGGAGATTCCGGATTACAATGCCCGTGATCAATTGGTTCAATCGGTTCGAAAAGCAACCGTTGTTGGCATTCCCAAGCTAAGGGTGCGCAACTACCAACCCCTCGCTTTTGAAGTATTCCGTGCACATGGGATTAACCACAGAGAGTTAGCCTTGACCGATTCTCTAATCAACTATTATTTGTATCAAGCCGGATTCTTGTCGCGTATTCTCTCGGGGAGAA
Organism: Paenibacillus sp. J2R1T-4; assembly: GCF_059692235.1. Lineage (NCBI taxonomy): Bacteria > Bacillati > Bacillota > Bacilli > Caryophanales > Paenibacillaceae > Paenibacillus > Paenibacillus sp. J2R1T-4. The sequence continues at coordinate 11,712 of NZ_JCAUBA010000004.1, forward strand.
GGGTGCTTATTGCGGGAACGCTTGCGGATCAGCTCAGCGATGTACTGCGCGGAAACGGCGTTCATGTCACTGCAGTCGTTACCCCGGTGAACGGAGTGGCTGATGTACCTCGTGTAATGGAGGAGATTGCGGCTGCTCAACCGTTCGATATTGCTCTAGTTGCGGCAGGAATAGCCGCCGTTATCTTGTCACAGCGCATCGCCACGGAAATGGGCAAGGTCGCAATTGATTTCGGGCATTTGGCTAATTCCATCATTAAGGGGGAAGCCCCGTTCAAATAACAGAATGTACAAGGAAGGAGGCTAATGATGATCAAGCAAAAGAGGCTTAGACGGAAGATGAATCCGAAGGGCCCTTACAGACTGAACATGTCCTATAATTGGGGCTTCGATGCGGGCTTCAATATTGGATACAGCAAAGGCTATGAACTGGGGATGGAAAAGGGTGGGTGGGCGCAGGCCAATCTGTTTGAAGGTACCAGTATCGTGATTCCCACATACAATCAGCTTAATTATCTGAAGGATTGTATTGAAAGCATTGAGCGGTACACTCCGGAGCCGCACGAAATTATTGTAGTGGACAACGGATCAACAGACGGAACAGCTGAATATTTGCGCTCCCTGCCGGGAAATGTCGTGCGGCACACAATCAGCGAGCATAATCTAGGCTTTGCCGGAGGGGTTAACCAAGGCCTGATGATGGCACGAGGCACGAGGCTGTTATTTCTTAACAATGACACCATCACGACAGAGGGCTGGTTGTCCAATCTGCTTGCCTGCTTACATTCCAACAACAGATTCGGTCTCGTTGGGCCTGTGACCAACTACATTAGCGGTGATCAATTAATTGAAACCTCATATAAATCATTGGAGGAAATGCACCAGTTCGCCAAAACTCTGAACCGTTCAAATTCCGATAAATGGAAAGCCACAGGGCGGCTAACAGGGTTCTGCGTTCTCATGACACGGGATGTTTTCCGCCGCTTGGGCTACCTGGATGAAGGGTTCGAGATTGGCAACTGTGAAGATGATGATTATGGCTTTCGTGCGCGATTGCTTGGTCTTGATCTCATCATTGCCCATGATACGTTCATTCATCATGTGGGCAGCACGACGATCAAGACGCTGTCTGCCGAGCAGTTCAACGAGGTATACAGCAGAAACTTAGCCTTCTATTCGAGCAAATGGGGGGAGACACATTCCTTGCTGAATGAAACGCTCAGCTTATGGGACGGCTCATCAACCAGGATGAACGATCTCTATCCGACACACGTTGTCGTACAGGGAACAGGCATGACAATGTATTGGATCGAGCAAGGGATGCGTTTCCCGCTTTCATCCGACCAACCCATAACTGCAACGCGGCTCGCACAAGTAGATATCAAGAATTGGCCGCTAGGCAATCCGCTTACACTTAATCAGTTGACGGATAGGCTGGCGGCCGCAGCGGTTCGGCCTCCAGAAGGTGGAGCTCTTGCCGAAGGATCGTTGGTACAGACCGCGGACGGGAAGCAATATCAGCTTACAGGAGGCACCTTGCATCGGATCTCTACCGACTGGGCACTTCAAGTATGGAATCTAGGCGGTCGAATCATTCATTCTATTACCGACACAGAGAAAGCGGCTTACCAAGAAGGGCTGCCCATTATTGCACCCCCAGTTATAAAAGCGCACAACATATGAGAACAAATCCGTTATTAAGGAGGTCTAAGCCATGCTTAAACGTAAGAGGCGAGCGGTTCGAGCCTTGCGGAAGCCAGGAGCTGGCGGGAAGAAGCAGCCCTTGGTTCGCGGCAAGCGAAAGCTTCGAGGCGGAAAGGCGTTGGTGAGGCGGCTCAAAAAACGTCCAACCGATCCGCAAAAGGCAACGTATGACCAAGGCTTCAATCAAGGGTACAATCAGGGCTTTGATGAAGGCTTCTCCAAGGCATTCGAAGAAGGCTACCAGCAAGCATACATGCAGGGTTGATGCTGAAGCTGCAGGTCTAGTAAGTATGGAATAAACAACAGAGTTCCGCTGCTGCATCTTTTGTGACCATTGCGGAACTCTGTTCATGTTGGAGTTAAGTGTTAATGTGGGGCATAAACTTCTTTTGACAGAAATCAAACAATATTTTTTGTGCTACTGCAAGGTGGCTCTCGGCATTCAGCAGCTCCTGCGCCTCCCCGGACTTTAATATTCCGACTACGATGACGCAGCGAGGGACGCCGTGAGCTAACTGATGCCTCAATTGGTTCCTTCCCTGCCTGTCAGCGCTTCTGCCCAGCAGTTCTTGATACAATGTCTCGATAAAACCGTCAGTAGACAATCTGTGCATTTTCATTAACAAATCTGCGGCTGAGGGGCGTTTTTTGCCAGCCATGTTCGGAGAGCCATGCTCATAAAGATGTACAGCTTCCGCGCTGGTCAAGAATGATTCCATTAGTGCTAACCTAGAAAGCTTTTTGTGAGACAAAAGATGTAGATGATGATCATAGCCAGACCGGTCTGGTTCTCGGTTCAACAGCTCTCGATAACAGGCTGCGACGAATTTACTGGACTCTTTATGCATACTTTTATGCAAAATTTCAATGATTCTCATAAGCTCTCACCTTCTACCCTTTCTCATGATTACTCATAGAATATGAGAAATCGCTCAAATTGGTTTGGACAAGTTACATCCATTGCACAACTTTTTTCTTGAAGGCCATGCACTTGTCTATACCTGTCTCCTCTTCTTTACATATCGTAAACAATAGACGCATTCCACCAGGAAAGGATGAAGAGGATGGAGCTATCCGAGAAAAGAATCATTGTTACCGGCGGAGCGGGATTTCTGGGAAAGCATGTTGTTAGCAAGATGTATAAGCGTGGTTGTCGCCAAGTCATTGTACCCCGAAGTAAAGATTACGATTTGAGAAAAGAAGCGGATATAGAAAGATTGTTACGTGAGAGCAAGCCTGATGTTATTATTCATCTAGCCGCAGTAGTGGGGGGAATTGGTGCAAATCTGAATAATCCCGGCAAGTTTCTGTACGACAACCTGGTGATGGGGACGCAGCTTATGGAACATTCTCGACAGGCTGGTGTCGAGAAATTTGTAGCGATCGGTACGATATGCTCCTATCCGAAGCATACCCCTGTGCCTTTCAAGGAAAGCGATTTATGGAACGGTTATCCGGAGGAAACGAATGCCCCGTATGGGCTAGCGAAAAAAATGATGCTCGTTCAATCACAAGCATACCGCCAGCAATACGGGTTCAACTCTATCTATCTGCTTCCCGTCAACTTATACGGAATCGGGGATAATTTCGACTTGGAGACATCCCATGTAATCCCGGCTATGATACGCAAATGCCTGGAAGCAGCAAACAATAATTCACCTTCCATTATCCTATGGGGAGACGGGACCCCCACTCGCGAGTTTATTTATGCAGAGGACGCAGCAGAGGGCATTGTGCTGGCTACGGAACATTATAACGACTCGGAACCCGTTAATATCGGCTCTGGTGAAGAAATATCGATTAAAGCCCTTGCGGAGATGATAAAACGACTGACCGGTTATGAGGGAGAGATTGTCTGGAACTCAGATAAACCCAACGGGCAGCCTCGACGCCGACTCGACGTTCAACGTGCCGCAGAACGCTTCGGTTTTGAAGCGCGAACACCAATGGAGGTGGGTCTAAGGAAAGTGATCGACTGGTACAAGGCTTACAGAGTGACGGGAGAGGTGCAGGAGAGATGACAGAGAATGAATCGCATAACAAAACTCCGCTGGTTACGATCATTACCCCATCCTATCAACAAGCTAAATATATTGGCGAAACCATTAAGAGTGTTTGGTCCCAAGATTATCCGAACATAGAACATATTGTTGTGGATGGCGGATCAAGGGACGGTACGGTCAATATCTTGAAAAAGTTCGCCAGGTCTGAACCCAGGTTTCGCTACATTTCGGAAAAAGACCGTGGGCAGTCTCATGCGCTTAACAAAGGACTGGCCATGGCTAAAGGGGAAATTATCGGTTGGTTGAACTCGGATGATACGTATCATCCCAAAGCGATCCGACGAGCGGTTCAAATGTTGAGAAAGCATGCCGAATATGGTGCTGTATACGGCAAGGCGAATCACACGGATGCCAGAAATAAAGTTCTTTATCCTTATCCGGTCGACGCTTCGATCAACAAGACCCGTTTGTTCGACGTATGCACCATTTGCCAGCCAGCGGTTTTCATCCGTAAGAGCGTGCTTGATCAAGTCGGTGCCATCGATGAATCATTAAACTTTTGTATGGATTATGATCTTTGGATGCGCTTGGTTAAGAAACACAAATTTGGATTTATAAATGAGATCATTGCTAATTCGCGACTTCACGAGGAAGCTAAAAGTGTTAAGCAATACTTCAGTGTAGGACTTCCGGAAATTATCCGAACAAGCTTAAAAAACTACGGAGCTGTATCCAACCACTGGCTTATTCAGTTTATTGCGCATCATTTATTGGAAGGACCTGCTTGGCTTACAGAGCGGTTGAAAACATACCATGTGTTCGGTGCAACGCCTGTGGTTCGCCAATCGAACCGTTATGAAGATTCATGGGTTCCTCCCCGTTGGAAAATAGAAATTGAAGGCAATGCCGCAGCTCCTCTTAAATGCCTGCTCGTAGCAGGAGAGCATTTGCTTCCCGAGATCCAGAGCGGTGTCGGCAAGCTTAAATGGACCATTTACATTAACGGCCGTCAAGTCCGTACTATAGAATTAGAGAAAGGCAAATTTACAGCGGAAATTCCACTTCCGCCACACACCTCCTCTTGTTCCATTGAAATTCGATCGCATGCGTTCTTCGTTCCGAGTAGGCAGAAGATGAATTCGGACCACCGGGAGTTAAGCTTTAAGGTCAGCCACGTTGTCCCATTAACAAAGGACGAAGCAGCACTATTCAGAATACTGGGCGAAGAGCCGGCAGCAGTGGGTCATTGGTTGGTCAAGCATAGAAAAATCAAGCAGTAGGAAAGACGTAAACGACAGCCCTTCACGCCATCAATGACGGACGATGAAGGGCTGTTAGACATGTATTTCAAACTTCATACGTGAATTATAGTCAAACGCCAATTTCGGGTATAAGGGGAGATATGTCCATGTGCGCTTGAACCCAGGAGCATAGTATATACATGACATATCCTTTTGTCGTAACACCTTGTTAGGAGGGGATTCGGTGAAAATAGTCATTATGGCCGGAGGTGTTGGAACCCGGTTTTGGCCTCGCAGTGTTCCATCGAGACCCAAGCAGTTCCTGGCTCTCACATCCGGCAAGACGATGATTCAAGAGACTTACAGGAGGTTCAGTGAGTGGCTTCCCCATTCGTCGATATACGTGATTACGTCGGTGAATTATAAGGGACTGGTCCAGCAGCAGCTTCCGGAATTATCCGAAACCAGATTATTGTTGGAGCCGGATCAACGGGATACGGGGCCTTGCGTTGGATTAACAGCTCGTTACTTTCTGGATGCCGAGGATGATGAGGTGATTGTAACCACGCCTTCCGATCAGTACATTCCGGATAGTGCAGCTCTGATCACTGCTTTGAGCCAAGCGGAACAAGCCGCTCGTGTGCAGCGAACGATTGTAACCCTCGGAATTACACCTACGAGACCCGAAACCGCATTTGGGTATATACAAGCTGAAGAGGGAAGTCTTGTTAACGGTGTGCTGAAGGTTAGCTCTTTCATGGAGAAGCCTTCTCTGGCCAAAGCGGAACGGTTAGTTCAGCAGGAACATGTTTATTGGAACAGCGGTATTTGTGTCTGGAAGCCTTCGACGATCGCTTATTATATGAAACAACACCAAGCGAAGTTGTGGAACATCTTGACACTGCCGATGGAACAATTGTTTGATTCGTATGCCAGCTTACCCAAGATTTCGGTGGACTACGCCATCCTGGAGAAGGCCGAATCTATTTATACCATTCCTGTTCAATTCGAGTGGGATGATGTAGGGCTGTGGACTTCTCTGGATCGCATCCATCCTCATGATGAGCATGGAAACATTGTACAGGGAGGCGGTTCTGTCCATCCTTTCTCAGCAAAGACGAATATTATATTCACGGATCACGGCAAGGCAGTTGTAATCGGAGTTGAGGACCTTATTATCGTTTCTACGGATGAAGGATTGCTGGTATGCCACAAATCCCAGGAGCAGCAAATCAAAACCGTGATCAAAGAGATCGAACTATTGGAAAGGGGACAATAACCGTATGAAAGCTTTAGTAACGGGTATATCCGGGTTTGTGGGAAGTCACATGGCGGAGTTCCTCCTTGCGAACAACGTGGAAGTAACTGGAACAATCCGGCACCGGAGCCGTATGGATCATATCAAACATCTTAAGGATATCCAGTTGACCGAGTGCGAGCTGCGGGATCCGTTCTCTGTAGAGCATCTCATCCAGGAAGTTAAGCCAGACCTGATCTTTCACTTGGCAGCACAAAGCTTCGTCCCAACCTCATGGAACTCTCCGATGGATACGATTCACAATAATATAGCGGGTCAAGTTAACATTCTGGAAGCTGTACGCAGGTTTGAGCTGGATTGTAAAATTCAGTTGGCTTGCTCCAGTGAGGAATACGGTCACGTTGAACCGGATGAAGTGCCTATTAAGGAAACGAATCCGCTTCGGCCGCTGAGCCCTTATGCAGTAAGTAAAGTATGTCAGGAATATTTGGGCTATCAATATTTCAAGAGTTACGGGCTTCATATTATTCCGACACGTACCTTTAATCACACTGGACCGAGACGCGGGGAAAATTTCGTAACCTCCAACTTCTCCAAACAAATTGCTGAAATTGAAAAAGGCAAAAAACCTCCGATCCTTTATGTAGGTAATCTGGAAGCCAAGCGGGATTTCACGGATGTGCGGGATGTTGTTAAAGCCTACTCACTGGCACTCGAGAAAGGCGAGCCTGGTGTGACTTACAATATAGCTTCCGGTAAATGTTACACGATTAAGGAAATGCTCGATCTGCTCTTGTCATTCAGCACAATCAAGATTGAAGTGAAGGAAGACCCAGCCCGTCTGCGGCCATCGGATGTTGAGATCTTGCTCGGCGACTATACCCTGTTTAATCAGAAAACAGGATGGAAACCGGAAATTCCTTTTGAGCAGACTATGGAAGACCTGCTGAACTATTGGAGAGAACGGGTATAGATTAATTAGAAACAAGCAGAACCTATCGTACATGGAAAGGGTGGGATTTATGTCTGGCCCCTCACGAATCTTGCGGCGGAAGAAGGCAGCTGTGAAAGTAGTTGTAGTCAAAGCACTTCGCAGTTCTTCGACCAAGAAAAAGTGGAAGAAGAAGCGCACTTCCAAAGGAAAGGTAAAGATCAAAAAACGTGTTCTGGCGAGACTGCGGAAACGAGGCCTGAAGAGAAAGTGGAGACTGAAGCGCCTCCGCAAAAAGGGCACGAGAAAAAACTGGATAGCCAGACGCAGAAGACGTAAGGCAAGAGTAGTTATTCCCCAACCTGCTCAAGCGGCAGTCTCGGAGGCAGTTGTCGAACCAGAAGTGCAGCCAGAAGAGCCTGAGTATCGCAAAGGGATTAATATAGTCGGATTCATTCGGGCCGAGATGGGAATTGGGGAGTCTAGCCGGCTTGCAGCCAGATCTTTATCGGCGACCGACGTTCCGTTTGATATCCTGAACTTCCCTGTAACGAGTATTCGCATGGAAGATCGGACATGGGCTGAGAAGGAAGTTGAACATCCCGAATATAAAATCAACATTTTCCACATGAATGCAGACACCATGCGCTCGGTGCACCACCACTTCGGTCAAAGATTGTTCGAGCGGCGTTACAACATCGGATATTGGCACTGGGAGCTGCCGGATTTCCCGGATGAATTCTGCGACGGATTCGAATTCGTGCAAGAGGTATGGGCGCCCTCAAGCTTCGTTGCAGAAAGCATTGCGAAGAAGTCACCTGTGCCTGTAGTGCGAATCCCGCATGGAATTGAGGTTATTTACCCGGCTGAGATGAATCGCGGCACCTTCGGGCTGCCCGATAACCGTTTCCTCTTCTTCTCCATGTATGACACACACAGCTACCAGCGGCGTAAGAACCCGCAAGGCGCGATTGAGGCATTCAAACAAGCTTTTGATAAGAACGACCCGACTGTTGGGCTTGTCGTAAAAATGAACCATTCCCATGCTAACCCTGGAGATATCCAGATATTGAGGGGTTTGATCAAGGGTTACAATAATATTTATATTATGGATCGCATTATGTCGCGTGAAGAGGTTAATGCGCTGCTGAATTGCACGGACAGCTTTGTTTCCTTGCATCGGTCAGAAGGATTCGGACTTGGATTGGCTGAAGCGATGTATCTGGGTAAGCCGGTTCTCGGAACCTATTGGTCAGGGAATACGGACTTCATGAACTTCTCGAACTCTTGTCCAGTGGGATACAGCTTAACCCAGGTTGGAGGCGACTGGGGACCTTATAAAGGCTATCAAACATGGGCAGAGCCCGATATTGAGCATGCTGCGCATGGGATGCGTGAGGTAAGGTATAACGAACAGTACCGGAAGACGATCGCCATCAATGGTCAGAGTACGATAAGGAATGAATTTTCACCACATGCCGTTGGAATGATGATGAAGAACAGGCTCAAAGAACTAGGCTTACTATAACAATAATGAGAGCTGCCATCCGATCGGGATGGTTCTCATAGTGAAGGAGAGGAGGACAACCATGGATGATTTCAGGAAGATTACCGTTGTCCAAGAGATGGCCGGCGGGAAAAAACAACTCAAGATCAACAACCCGACTTCTTACCCGGTCATAGGGGTCGGCGCACAAGGGGCAGTATTCCGTCTATCAGCTGAGCGTTGTGTAAAGGTATATGCCGACCCCGAGAATGCCGTATGGGAGCGTAAAGCACTTGAAGCAGCCCGTGGGGATTCCTTCTTGCCGAAGCTCTACAAAGCGGGTAAGAGCTATGTCGTTATGGAGTATATACAAGGGCCGACACTAGAAGAATTCTTAACGGATAAGGGGAAATATACCGAAGACATTTCCAGGCAATTGCTCGGGATAGTGAAAGAGATGCGCCGAATGAAATTCACCCGAATTGATACCCGTCTTGCTCATATTATCGTCTCATCAGGAGGCAAGCTTAAAGTGATTGACCATATCGGGGCATTCCGCAGTCACAGGCGTGTTCCGCTCATGTTGTTCAAGAGCATGGGCAAAGCGGGGGTGCTAAAGCCTTTTCTGCAATATGTGGTTGCGAACGACCTCAAGCTCTATATGAAGTGGCGGGATAGAATGAAAGCAGATAAGGATGTGGAAGGCGTTCCCGACCTTCCGAAGCCTGGGAAGCTGAAGTAAGCAAAAGCACCTTCCGGAACTGGAAGGTGCTTTTGCTTAGCTTAGTTGATCTTGCGATTACATTGAATACTTGTCAAGCTCTTTTACGATGCGTTTGGAGATTTTTTTACTACTATATTTATTCAACAGCTCGCGCCGCGCATACATCCCGATTTTTTTAGCTTCTTCCTGATGCTCAAATACATATCTCATTTTCCTTTGCAAATCTCTTACAGAGGGTTCTGCCCAATTAAATCCGTTTAACATCTCTGTTTCATTATTTTTAATTTTCACCAACCGTTTTACCTTGACCAAATAGGAATTGTCTCGGTTCATAAACGCCTTTTGCCCGCTCCAATCTGTTCCTATGACAGGCATCTCCATCAGCATGGCTTCAAAAAATGGCCTCCCCCAGCCTTCTCCTCTAGTTGGAAGTACAAACGAATCACAAGCTCTATACAAATTAAGAAGTTCTGAAAACGGTAAAAACTTATCAATAATATGAATGTTAGGCTTTTCATCGGCTGGTTTTGGATGTTCAGTCATAATTTTCTCTATTACTTCACGTTTACGATTGCGAATTTTAATAACCAATGTAACATTATTGTCGAGTGAAAACTCATTGAGAAAAGCGTTAAGCAAAATATCGTAACCTTTACGCCGTTTCAAGTCAAAAACTGAAAGAAAACGAAAAGTATCGGGCAGCGGCAGCACCATTTGATCCCCATCAGGAGTAAACTGTTTTGAATCAAAGCAATTCGGAATCCGTGTTAAGGGAACGTTCACCCCGGAGTTTTTGAAAGTGCGGGCATTAAATTTGTTCATGACCCATACCTCATCAAACTTATTCAATTCAACAACCCAGGACCTGGGTATCTGATCGACCTCAAAAGTAGTGCGGGCGATATTGATCCGATAGTCAGGATTATAACGTAGATCAGCGCCAACCCAATTATATATATAAATATCTTTTGAGGGTAAATATTTGTTTTCAAATGATGAAATATATTGGATCTCCTTAGGATGCAAAAACTTGTATTTGTCGGCTTGGTCTCTTGCAGCGATTCGGACATTATAGCCGGCTTGATCCAATATACGCAGTAGATTCCGGTTGTCTTCTGCAAAGCCGTGTCCATTATAAAATTTACCTTCCAATAGGATATTCATTATTATACCCCTTTAATTATGGATGCTGACGGGTAATCATTGGACTATTTTTATCGCCGAAGACATATTAAAGTATCATGCTTGCTGAGGATTTAAGCTAATCAGGAAGGAAGATGTAAATGTCACCTATCATTCCGACGCTGCCTTTTACATGGCCACCCAGAAATAAAATGCTGATCTGCAGCCTGGCTACAGGGGCTAAGCATATGGCTTTATTGCAAATCATGGCTCCAACGGTTGCCTATTATGCGCTGCTGCACAAAATGGATAGTCTGATCCTGCCGCTTGGTGATCGTCGGTTGGATGCATCCCGGCCCCCATCCTGGGATAAAGTGATTCTCATGTACAACGCGCTTAAACATTATGATACCGTGATGTGGATCGATGCGGATGCCATAATACTGGATCCTACACGTGATATTCGTAAGGAGCTCGATAGTAAATATCCTATTCACATGATTCCTGAAAAGCCAAGAGGGGATTGGTTTTACGTAAATGGAGGGGTATGGATTTGCCAAAAGGATAAACGGACACAGGAATTGCTTGAGGCCGTTTGGAACAATGTCAAATTCATCAACAACGTCTGTTGGGAGCAAGCCGCACTCATGGATTTACTTGGATTTGATCTGAAGACACGAAAATACCGCGGTCCAACCCGCTACACCGACACGGTTGGTTATTTGAAACAAGAGTGGAACGCCTTCCCAGGCCATAAAGTAAGTAATCCGGTTATCCTTCATCATGCTGACGACGATACAAAGGATGTGAATTTATTCCGAAAAAACTACGAGGTATTTCTACAGCGGATTTGGAATCCCTGATAGCAAAATTTTTAATTTCGAAATTTTTCAATTTCTTTTGCGACTTGTTTCGCTACTTCCTTCATGCTGAAATGTTTCTGAAGATATTCCCTCGCTTTACGGCCTTTTCTCCCTGCTTTATTTTTATTTTGCAGAACATACCTCAGCTTAAGTTGTAAATCATCCATTGAAGGCTGTGCCCAATAATGCCCCTCATACTTTTCTTTTTCGGGGTGATCCTTTAGTTCTACCGGTACCAACTGTTCCACACGAATCAAGAATGAATTTTTCTTGTTCATATATTCTCTTTGTCCGCTCCAGTCCGTTCCGATAACAGGCAATTCCATCATCATCGCTTCAAAAAAAGGTCTTCCCCAGCCCTCACCCCGTGTAGGGAGTACAAATGCATTTCCGGCTCTATAAAGACTTAATATTTCATTTGTTAGCAATATCTTGTCAATGATATGAATTCTGGGTTGAATTTCTTTGGGTTTCCAATGATTATCGATAATTTCCATTATTTTATGTGTGGATTTGCGATTGCGTGTTTTAATTACAAGAGCTACTTTGTCTTTTGCAGAAAACTCATTAAGAAAAGCATTAAGCAAAATATCGTACCCTTTACGCTCGATTAAATCAAATACAGATAAAAATATAAATGATTTGGAAAAAGGAAGGGGAAACCTTTCTCCCTCTAAGCGGTACTGGCTGTCATTGAAAAAATAAGGAACAACTCTTAAAGGAACTTCCACTCCTGAGCTTGCAAAAGTTTGCGCATTAAACGAAGTTTGTACCCAAATCTCATCAAATTGGTTTAGTTTAGGTACCCACGCTCTCGGAAGTCGGTCTGTTTCAAATGTAGAAAGACCGATATTGATACGAAAGTCAGGATTATAATGCAGATTGCAGCCAGAGCCCCGATTCAAAAAAATATCATTTGAAGATAATTCTACTTTTTCATAATAGTATAAGTACTCCAATTCTTCCGCTGTTAATGCATTGTTTTTCTCCCGTACCTTGTCTAAAGAAGAAATTCGAACCCGGTATCCCAACTGGTTTAATATATTCAGTAATGCTCTGTTTCCTTCTGCGTACCCAGATCCGGTATAAAAGTAACCCTCGAATAAAATATTCAAATAAACCACTCTTTCTTCTATGGTATATTGCATTAACGCCAAGTATTATATTCAGTTTATGTACATGTAAGATTTCTGGAATAGGCAAGTTCTACAGTTATTTCAACCGTTTACTTGCAAGGCTAATTGACCTACGTCATATTACCTGCTCCATAAGCCGTTATCAATATGGATGTGATTTCATAAATTGAATAATCCGACTTGTCTTATCTTATGATCAATTATTGTTGCAACAGAGCTGCCGAAATCATAAACCATTGGGGGTGTGTCGGCTTGGATAGTTCTAAAAGGGAAAGCCCGCCTTCTGGTTGTTATAGAAAGATAGAAGATTGGATAGCTGCATCGGGATTGGATAGAAATAAATGGATTTATGAAGTTGCTTTTGATGATTCATCTGTTCTGGTGGACCCTGAAGGATTGGAACATCCTACGCACAGACAGCTCCTTATATCAGCAGGTAACAACATTCCATACAGGCAAGGCGTCGTTCATGTGATTCCAGAAGGGCAAGTATGCTTTATGAAGACTGTTATTCTTACTCCCGATCACAAGGAAATTTTGGCCTATTCCCATAACAAAGATAAAAGTCCGGCGGTTTTCAAATCTAATAAAATGCCTGCTTTGCAGAAAACATCAGAAACAATAGCCGTTTTATCCAGTGAATTAAGCGGTGCTTATTATCATTGGATGCTTGACATTCTTCCGTGCATTCATATTTTGCGAAAGTCTAAAATTAAAGCAGATAAGTATATGATTTGTGGGAAGAAGCTTTCGCCTTTTCATTTTGCAACGCTTGAAGCTTTAGGGATTCCAGAGAATAAGGTAATTGTGAGTCATAACCAATTAAATCTCCAGGCTGCCAAATTGGTCATCCCTCAACTTACAAGAGGACGCCGGCCCAAATGGGTCTGCGAGTTCCTGAGACAGGAATTAATGCTGAATCGAAGAATAAAACCGCATAAAGGGTTTGAACGCATTTATATAAGCCGTGCACATGCTGACAAGAGAAAAGTGCTCAACGAACCGGAAATTGAAACTTTGCTTTCGAAATATGGCTTTGTTAGTGTCGCTGCTGAATTGTTACCGCTTAACGAGCAGATCCGGATCTTCGCTTCCGCTAAAGTGGTCATAGGTCCACATGGGGCAGGGTTGACAAATGTGATATTTAGCAGCCCGGGAACCAAAGTCATTGAGTTATTTTCACGGGAATTTGTGGATACCTGTTACCCTATTCTTAGCAGCCTCCTCGGGCATAAGCATTATTATTTAAGAGGGATAGGAGGAAGTCACCGGGAATATAAGGGAATTGGATTCAGGCATCATGATATGACTATCAATCCTGACGATTTAGAAAAAATATTAAAAGTGGCAGCAATCGGATAATTTTACCTATCGGAGTAAGAAAGAACTGGGAGAACAAAGGGGGCAGGTGGAGATGACTGTAAACAAACTACGTATACTCATGGTCCTGAAAGATTTCAACGTAGGGGGCGTCGAAACCTATGTTTTAGCAATAAGCAAAAAATTATTAGAACTAGGAATTTCAGTTTTTATAGCTGCAGAAAAAAAAGGAGTTTTATACAAACCATTCCAAGACCTTGGATGTCCGATCTATTTCGATTTATATAACAATGACCATCATTTTGAACGTTGGGTAAAAAAAAATAAGATTAATATTATAAATTTCCACCACGTCCAACCAGCCATATGGATGTCAAATCTTATTGGAATTCATAATATCCCCCTTATTTATACCGTGCATTATTACAAAAATAGCCTATTGGGACTTCGAAATATGAATGTCTGCTTTATTAGCGTCAGTCCGCCGTTACAACGATGGCTTAAAACACAAAGTATTCCGTCCGTCTTGATTCCAAATGGAATTGATACGGACCAGTATCGGTTCATGAACAATTCCACTCTGCGAAGTCAACTCGGAATCCCGGCGAATGCACCGATTCTGTTATATGCAAGCCGGTTAGCGAAAGGAAAGGCGGATATTTGTAAATTAGTAATAGAAGCAACAAGGGATCAGTTAATTAAAGAGTTCCCGACCATGCATTTGATCATAGCAGGAGATGGCAGCCAGGCAGGGGATATTAAAAAAATAATAGAGCTGGACCCTATGCAAAAGTATATACACCTCATAGGAAATTACTTGGATATGCCATCATTATTTTCTATTTCAAATGGTGTCATCGGTACTGGACGAGTAGCGCTTGAAGCTATGGCGTGTAAACGCGCAGTTATTGCAGTAGGGTGTAAAGGGGAAGTTGGTATCGTTAGTCCAGACAAATATGATTATGCATGGCAGCAGTATTTTGGCGATCACAGAGCTGACCGGAAGCCCACCAAAACTTCAATTGCAGAGATGGCAAGTATAGTTCTCAAATCCCCGGATATACAGAAAGAGTGGGGTGATCAAGGAAGACAGTATATTATTAACAAATTCAGCATTTCCCAAGTAATTAATGAACTGCTGGAAATATACAAATCAAGAATTTGATTTCAATCAGGCAGAGGTGATCCCGATGTATAATAAGTTAATGATTGTTGCACATCCGGACGATGAAACAATCTTCGGAGGAGCCAATCTTATTATAGAAAAAGGCTGGAAGGTCATTTGTGTTACAAACGGCAGTAACAAAGTAAGAGCTGAGGAATTTAAAAACGCAATGCATTATGTAGATGCTGCTTTTGAAATGTGGAATTACGAAGATAAATGGAAAGGCGATTTTGATCGGAAGTCGTTAAGAGAGAACATAAATAAAGTTGTAAATGAAAAACCATTCAATAAAATTGTCACACATAACTTAGACGGGGAATACGGGCATACCCAGCATATAGCCCTTGGAGAAATTGTACAGGGAATAGTAAGTAAGAATCTTTACACTTTTGCCAAATCGGATGACATCCTGGATATAGAAATCTTATACAAAAAATTGGCTGTGCTAGGCTTTTACAAAAGTCAAAAATTGAATTTATACAAGGACTACATCGTCCGAGAGTGCTTAAAGAAAATTTGATTGGAAGCCTCACAGACTCTGCTTAACCACTTGGGATCGCCCGAGAATACGGACGATCCCGTTTGACGTCCTGGTACCATCAACTACAATCTACTCCCCGTTTGACTTCTCACGGAGCCACTCCAACCGTTTATTCCACTTCTCCTTATCCTTCTTATTGATAGCGTTCATCAAGGAACTGAACCGGATCACATGTGTATAGAAGTTGCGGCAGCGATCAAGCAAGGTTGCGTCCTTAGGACCCTGATAATACTTATACACTTTCCCTGCGAATGTCTGCCCGTAGGTCAGGAACAGATCATGATAGTCATAAGAAGGGTCACCCATCTTCAATTGACCGAAATCGATAATCCCCTTTATGTTCCCTTTACTGTCTACGAAAATATGATCATTCTTGAAATCGCCGTGGATGAGACAAGGCCGGAATGTAAAATTCTCATCGTGTACCAGATACTCATGAAAAATGCTCATGATCCAAATTTGTTCCTTCTTCCCGATATGCGGAAATACAGTGTGCTCAAGCGCCCGATAATATCCTGTCCAATTTTTCCTCCAAGTAGAGCGGAACTCGTTACGATCAACTTTGACGATTTTATCTCCCTTGAAGGTGTGAAGCTTGGTCAGGAATGTCGCGATATCCTGCGCCAGTTTCTCCTTTGTCTCCGCAGGAAGATTCTGATATATATCTTTCTCCAGCGTGTTTCCTTGGATAATAGGGTAGCCGACATAGACAGGTTTGTCTCTTGATTTGGAAGAATACTGGAAGTCCGGTATTGGGAAAGGAAGATGTTTGCTTAACTGAGGCAGTAGTCTCTGCTCCCGCTTAAGGGAAGAAGTATCTGAGGTAAGAGGAAACCGGAAGATCCACTTTTCGCCAATGACCAGTACCAGGTTTTGATGTCCGCTCGAAATAACATGAACGTCCTTATCCGCAAGCTCAGGGTGTCTGTTGACTATATGCTGAATATACTTCTTCTCTAATCGTGACGGCATTTCATCAACCTCCGTTCCAACTCATGATTCCTTATCGGGAATAAAAGCTTTGAATTAATCGTTCCAGAATTTCTTTGGCAAAAGCATGTTTGTTCAATGACATCAAAGATTTGAATTCATGGGACAATACCATCTCAGTAAGGACAGCATGTCTGGAATGACCGGCTTGCAGCTTATGCATGAAGGACTGGAAGCCTGCGGGATCGGCATCCCTTGAAAACAGCTCTTGGTACATTTGACGGACGAACGGATCGTGTTTAAGCGCGAATAAATGTCTGAGGATGTCAGCGATTGACCGGTCTTCTTTTGACCTCGACGATAGAGGTTGCTGATAGAGGGATGCAGCCTCGGGGCTATGCATAATTCCAACCGCTATTTGCAGCTTGCCGACGCCTGAACGTAACGATTTTACATGATTAGCCAAGCCTTCCGGATCTGGTTCGCGGTTCAACAGCTCGGCATATGCGGCTTTTACGAACTGTTGCCCGTCCAATTGCAGTGCATTGTTCAACCGTTGTGCAACTATTTTCAAGAAAACCCCTCCGTCTCTATGATGTTCATCCTATTCGTTATCCATATGTGGAACGGACTTGTTGCGCAACCGTCACAAGCGGATGTGAATCAGAACGAACCTCAAAATTATTCCTTTCACCAGGGGTAACGGTCCATAACCCCGAGCAGGGACTCGCATAGGATAACCTTAAAAAAGCATGAGTCAGGTGGTGGCTTGATGAACATTGCATATGCCTACTCCATTAGATCCTTGGATCGCGATTACGAAACCAATAAAAGGTACTCCGAAAGCCTCACGAGTTTACTGGTACGGCAAGAGGAGCAAATTTTGGTTTACCGATACGCGGACGGTGTAGAGCAATTAACGATATCTACAGACAATTTGCAAGCGAGAAAGGAACATTTTGGACGCTTTTTACAATCGTATCGCATAGATATTATGCATATTTTATCTCCCTTCGACATTCCCTTTAGCTTGATGAAAAAAAGCTGGTTTGCTCATACCAAGACCGTAATTACCTTAAATGAAGTAACTGCCTTGCTGGCAGATAATCCGTTAAGCAGAGATGTGGCGGAATTTGTAAGGAGTTGTGATCTGGTTGTAGTCCATTCCGAGAAGGTGCTAGCCGATGCAACCGAGCTGGCAGGTATTTCTCCTGATCGGATCCTGCTCTTATCTCCGGTTTCGGATCAAGGCTGGAGCCCGGCTGTCAACCGCACCGATGCCGTTCAACTGGCGTCGGCTTACAGGAAGTTGATACGCAAGAGACTCGCTGTGTTTACTCCTCTCGCGGCTGCCAGATCAAGTGAGGCAGCGTATATATCGTTATTAGCGCCGCATTTGACGGAGTTGTTTGATTGCCACTTCTTCACGGGAGATGAACCGCAACCGGACAACAAGCAAGCTGCTACAATTCCGGTTGACAGTATCCATCATCACGCTGAATTTCTTGTGGCCACAGACTGGTATGATGCCGTATTGTATCAACTTGGAAACGGTCCAGAGTATGATTACATGACCCCTTACATGACACAGTACCCTGGCGTGGTCGTGATCCATGACCAGGCAATGAAGAATGAGAACTGGCACGGTTGCTTGCACTCGGCCCAACTGCTGGTTGTACATTCCAAGCAAATGACACGTTTACTCGAGGAGCTAGGCTATACTCGAATATTTCTTTGCAACCGCCCAGTGAGAATCCCTGTTATGCTGACTCTCCTGACTGAGAAAAATTTCGTTTTTATAAGCTTCGCCAAAAACCCGAGGGAAGAAAGAACGGAGATTGTGCTTCGCTGCTTGAAGCGAATCCTTGAGCAAGGATATACGGATATTCAATATATGATGATCACGGAGTCTGATGAGCTGCAATTGGAAGGTCTGCGTTCGCAGATTACAAGCTTGCAGCTATCCTCGAACGTAAGCATTCATCCACGCTCCGACGAGCAATACTCAGCGTTTATCAGCCGCTCGAATGTCGGCATTTCATTGGGTAAAGAATCGGAGCAGGAGGATGAGTTTGACGAAACGATCCTTGACTTATTGGCTTATGGGAAGCCTTCCATCGTACCATCGAATGCCGTGTATGGAGCATTTCCAGGAGAGCTGATCTGGCAACTCCCGGCTGACAACGAAGAGGAGCAGCAATTATATGAAGTCATGCTTCAGTTGTACCTGGATAAGGAATTACGCAAAAGGATTCGTAAACAAGCGAGAGGATTCATGACCGCCTCTCATACTGTACCGCGTTATGCAAATGAACTGACCAGTCAGATTTCAAGAATTATGGACAATGTTGAACCCTTGATCAGAGTCGATTCGGTCGAAGAGTCTTATTCGTTGCATAACGATGAGGATCCATCAGATGAGACAACGGATCAAGAGATAACCCCGGCCGAGCCAATAGATCAGCTGCAACCTGAGCCTCCAAGAGTTGGACAGTTTGATTTGCTTCCGAACCGGTTCCGCTCGATTAAGAAGGGCAAAATTCGTCAAACGTATTTCTCTTATAACCTGGATGAGCTTCCAGCCAATTGTTCGATTGTTAGCGCGAGTATGCTCATACCTGTCACCAGCAAAAAAATGCTGCGTGTATATCGGATCAAGCAAGGCTGGAGCGTGGGCGGCTTTTCCCGCAAAAAGCCTGTTGCGGCGCGTTTTCCCCTGTTCAAGAGAGGAACTGACAATCTTAATGGTGATAAGGGGCTGCTTTACGAGATGAAATGTAAAGATTTGGTTCAGTTCTGGCGAGTGAATTCCAGCGGCAATCATGGAGTGTTTGTGCCGTTCGGATCCCCGCTGAGAAAACCGAGTCTAGCTGTGGAGGTTCGATATGAAAATTAAAAAAGCGATCATTCCTGCAGCAGGATTAGGGACCCGATTCCTACCAGCAACAAAAGCCATGCCGAAGGAAATGCTGCCAATCGTAGATAAACCGACTATACAATACATTGTGGAGGAAGCGGTGCGTTCCGGGATTGAAGACATTATTATCGTCACCGGCCGCAGTAAAAGATCCATCGAGGATCACTTCGATAGGAATGAAGAGCTGGAGATGAATCTGAAGGATAAGAACAAGATTAACCTGCTTCACATTGTAGAAGAAGTCTCCAACCTGGCTGACATTCACTATGTGCGTCAAAAGCAGGCGATCGGGCTAGGCCATGCCGTATGGTGTGCCCGCAAATTCATCGGTAATGAGCCGTTCGCTGTGCTATTGGGTGATATGATCATCGACAGTCCCGTTCCTTGCTTAAAGCAGCTTATCGATATCTACGATTCGAAGCAAGCTTCCGTAATTGCCGTCGAGCACGTGGACTGGGCGGAAACGAACAAATACGGCATTGTAGGCGGCAGCAGAATCGACGACCGGTTGATCAAAGTAGAACTTCTGGTGGAGAA
Organism: Paenibacillus sp. J2R1T-4; assembly: GCF_059692235.1. Taxonomy (NCBI): domain Bacteria; kingdom Bacillati; phylum Bacillota; class Bacilli; order Caryophanales; family Paenibacillaceae; genus Paenibacillus; species Paenibacillus sp. J2R1T-4. Next base: position 31,589 of record NZ_JCAUBA010000004.1, read on the forward strand.
GCCCCAGTCCAATCCTCCTTCCAACGAAGCTATTATCGGGAGATATATTTTGGAGCCGGAGATCTTTCATTATCTTGAAAAAACACCTATAGGAGCAGGCGGAGAAATTCAACTGACGGATGCGCTTCAAAAGCTTGCCCTTCACAAGACCCTGTATGCCTACAGGATTGATGGAAAACTGTATGACGTCGGAGATAAACTAGGGTTTTTGAAAGCCACAGTGGAGCTTGCGTGCAAGGATTCCATGTTACAAGGTCCGTTCCGGTCGTTTCTGAAAGAGCAATTCGGTGCAGAAGGAGGCGATTCTGATTGACTCATATAGTAGTAACCGGAGCTGCAGGCTTCCTCGGTTCCTTCCTGGTCCGTCAGCTGATGGAAGACGGCCATAATGTCATAGGAATCGATAACATGTCCACTGGCCTTGCTGAACGGCTGAAAGGCTTGGATCAAACGGGGCTGTTCCTGTTTATCCAAGGGGATGTGGCTGACGGCCGGATATGGGAGCAACCGGAGTTGAAGGATGGAATGATACAAGGGGTGTATCATCTGGCGTCACCTGCATCACCCCGATTCTATCAAGCGGATCCATTCCGCACGATTGAGGCGAATACAACAGGGACGAGGAATGCCCTGGAGTATGCCCGGCGGTTGGGAGCGAAGGTATTATATACGAGCACAAGTGAGGCTTATGGTGACCCTCAACAGCACCCTCAACAGGAGGATTACCGCGGCAATGTGAACACATGGGGTCCTCGCGCATGTTATGACGAGTCCAAGAGGCTTGGTGAAGTATTCTGTTTCGAGTATAGGCACCGGTATAATCTTCCGGTCAAAGTGGCGCGAATATTCAATACTTATTCGGCTGGTCTTCGCAACGATGACGGTCGGGTCATCTCCAATTTCGTTAGTCAAGCCTTAACAGGCGATCCTCTGACACTATACGGGGATGGGCTGCAGACAAGGTCGTTTTGTTATGTGGATGATACGATTAGCGGACTTCGCAGGATGATGGCCGAGGATAGCGCTGATGGGGAAATAATTAATATAGGCAGTCCCTATGAGTACACGATCCTGGAATTGGCCAAAAGGATAGTGAAGCTCACGGGTTCGAACAGTACATTCGTCCATATGCCGCTTCCGCAGGACGATCCCAAAGTACGGCGTCCGGATATTAGTAAAGCCATGAGGTTGTTGCAATGGGAGCCTCAAATTTCTTTGGAAGAAGGATTACGCCGTATGATTAGTGAGTATCGGGAGCGTCTGGGATCGAACACAGAACGCCAGGAGGAGAAGCATCCATGAACATTGCCGTCATTGGTTCAGGCTATGTCGGAAGCGTTACTGGCGCCGCATTTGCTTCTTTTGGACACCGGACGGTGGTAATCGACATAGATCCTGAGAAGGTGCGGCTCCTTGCTGCAGGTCAAAGTCCGATATTCGAGCCTGGTTTGGATGAACTCATCCGTTATACTGTGCAAGCGGGAACTTTGTTTGCGTCTACTGATTATAAGCAGATAGGGTACGCCGATGTTGTGTTTATAGCCGTTGGAACCCCTTCACTTCCGGATGGGTCGGCAGATTTGACATATGTCCGGGCTGCGGCTGCAAGCATCGGCGCGCATTTGAGTGCAGATCGATTCACTGTTGTCGTTAACAAATCAACCGTGCCGGTAGGCACGTCGGACCTGGTTGCTTCATTAATTGAACAGGCTTCCGGGCTGGAGGAGGACTCGGGAGCATTCGCTGTCGTCAGCAACCCTGAATTTTTGCGTGAAGGATACGCGTTGGAGGATGTGTACTATCCGGACCGGATCGTTATTGGTTGTACAGATTCCAGAGCGTTATCCATTATGAGAGCCTTGTACAAGGATGTGCTGGAGCAGAGCGGCTATACAAGCATGGCAGAGCATTTTTCTTTTCCGGGCAAGCATAAGGATGCTCTTCCCGTGCTGTTCGAGACCGATCCCAAGAGCTCGGAGCTCATTAAATATGTATCCAACGCTTTTCTGTCCGTTAAAATCAGTTATATCAATGAAGTGGCCAGATTATGCGAGAAGCTGGGTGCAAACGCTCTCGACGTTGCAGAGGGGATGGGACTGGACAGTCGTATCGGGCCTCAGTTTCTGCAGGTGTCCAGCGGATGGAGCGGCAGTTGTTTCCCCAAGGATACGGCGGAATTGTTAGCGGTAGGTGATAAATATGGGAGCGAGCTCACCGTAGTGCGGGCTGCCGAGAAATCCAACCTGAGAATGCACGAGTATTGTGTGGAGAAAATTACAAGGCGTCTCAAGATGTTGAAAGGCAAACGAATCGGTGTCTTGGGCCTTACGTTCAAACCGAATACCGATGATGCGAGGCATACGCAAGCTTCCTATATCATCTCGCGGCTGTTAGAGCTGGGGGCAGTGGTGAACGTTCATGATCCTAAGGGCATGGCCATGTTTCGCCGATTGCATGCTCATCTGCCCATCCATTACTGTAATCGCGCTGAGGATGTAGCTTGTCAGGCTGATGCTGTCGTATTGCTTACTCATTGGAGTGAGTACGGAGTGAGTACTGCTGATTGGCAGCTCATTCATCAGAGAATGAGGTACCCTTATGTGCTCGATACGCGCAATACCCTTGATCCTCTGATTCTTCAAGATCTGGGATTCGACTATGAGGGATTAGGTATACATTTCTGAGTAGAGTGGAATAACACATATTCAATTCTCAAGAGAGGACAGCCCGGCTCTATTTGCCGGGCTGTCCTATTTTGGCGATCTTCAACAATTGAGCCAGTTGGTTCACATTCACGGTTATATCCGCTCTCCGGTTATGCGGATTCACATAATCGGGAGGTCGTTCGCCTTCACCTATCAAATAATAATGGCGATGGCCGAGGATACTGCTGAGTACGGGATAACAGGTATGCACGAGCTGAGGGGAGAAGAGTTCAATAATGGTGGCGCCTGGATTGGAGAAGATCATATTGGTCAATCCTGCTCCATGCGGACCCGCAATTACTTTCGCGGATGAGAAAATACGAATTTGCTCACGCATCGACAATGTTTCGAGAACTATTTTTCGGAACCCGTACCGGGAAAGCATATGCATCACTTCCGGCTCGTTCAGCACTTTGCGCTTGCGTGCTCTCTCTCTGCTGATGTAAATACGTTCAAATCCTGGAACCGATCCTAGCCCGTTCTGCTCTTTCAATGTTCTTCTCAATGAGTCGCATGACCATTTATCCCGCATATGGCCACGAAATCCAGGAATGATCAGCCGCCTGGATTGAATATGCAGGTTGTCGCTGCTTTCTATGATTTGGGAAGGAGAGATCCCAAGTAAGGCTAATGATTCTTGTTGAAATGATGCCTGCTGAGATCTGTTGATAATATAGTGCTGTACCTCAATCCCGCTCTGCTGTAATAATAGAATACGCGGGATTACGTCCATCATCCAATGATAATAAATGGCACTGTCTTTTATAGCTAGCAAGGCAACGGATTCTCTCGTGACTCTCAGTGGAGGCAGCGATTCGGTTTTCCATACATGACGTTCTGTGGGCTGCAGTCTCCATTGCAGCGATTGCGGAGCAAGCAGCTTGTTATCCGGCGTCAATACATCACAATAAGCTCCACAAACACGTCCGTCCGGAACAACGGATATAATCCCTTCTCTTGGTTTAACCTGAGCCTTGGCGAAGCCGGCAAACATCCAATGTGTCCCAGAATGAATTCCGACTGGAGCGGACAATTGGAGGCTGTTGGAAGGGTTAATAGGCACAATCGTTTTAGAGGGGCGCAGCCGGCGCGGAGCCTTGGCTCTCCATTCCTTCAAGTTTTTATAATACCCGTCTGGCTTCAAAAGCGGAGCTTGTTTTTTCACGTGCACTTATCCACCTGCCTTCATTTAACTCCATCCGTAGGAAACAGCATGTGCTTTTCCAGGAAGTGTTTGTATCGCAGACGCATATCCTCAATGGGCTTGGGCTTACTGCAATAATGATAAATGACAGGTTTATCCGCACAATCCTTAAGCCGGCTATTCCATTTATGATCAATGAAGTTAACCATTGTGGTATAGCGGGTACGTCTGACAAATGCGCATTTGGCAGGATCACATCCGATTAAGTCCATGAGCGAGCCTTGTTCCCACCAACGATGGTTGATATAAGCAGTGTTATTCCAAATGGCATTCAACAACTCCGAGGTCTCGGGTGATTGACGGCATATCCATACGCCGGTGTTAGGAATCAGGTTGCGTCCGATCTTGTGAGCGACCAGGTGCATAGGGTAACCGGACTTGAGTTCTGAACGGATGTCAGGCGTCACTTCACAAAAAAGGGCATCCGAATCGATCCACATTACGGTTTCATAATGCTGCAGCATATGGTTGATGAGCACTATTTTGTCCCATGCAGGCGGCCTCGACGGAGCGAGTCGAACATCAGATAACGATAACAGCAGGACATCCATTTGGTGAACGGCAGCATAATGGTGAACCGTAGGCGCCATAAGCTGCATCATTTCGATGTGGGAATTACCCGTAGCGAGACTGCATATGATCATTTTTTTTCGGGCTTTCCATGCCAGGTTCATAATGGGGATCAAGCTGGTTACGGCCATGGGTGTGTCATCACCTCACATAATTCATCTCAGATCAATTGATGCTTTTTGCGCATATTCTCTTACAATTTGTTGGGTCAATATAACCCGGCCATCTTCAAAATTTTTTTTAAGTCTTTCCGACTGACTGTTATATGATCCGACCGGTTACGAGGGTTAACATACTCAGGCGGGCGTTCGCCCTTACCGACCAAATAGTAATGATCGTGTTTCATATGGCTGCTGATAATCGGATAACAAGTATGCATGTGATCAGGTGAAAACATCTCAATCACTTTGGTCCCGGGACGGCTGAATATAATATTCGTTAATCCTCCGCCGTGGGGGCCGATAATTGCCTTTGCTGATGCGAATATCCGGATTTGCTCGCTAACCGGCATCGTCTCAAGGTTAATACTGCGAAACCCGTGTTTTGCCAGTGTGTGCATGACATTTACTTCATTTAATAACTTGCGTTTGGGTGCCTCTGCCCGGCTGATGTAAATTCGTTCATACCCGCGTACAGGTTTGATGTTCTGCTTTATCATCAGTTCCTCACGCAAATATTGAATGGCCCATTTCGGGAATATCCCGTATCCCCCCCCAGGTATAAGCAGCATGTCAGCTCGTACATGCATCTCATTGTTGCTCCATATGATTTTGTCAACAGGGAAGTTTAACATCTTTAAGGTTTCCAACTGGAAAGGAGTGCGCCCCGCGCCATTCAAAATGTATCGGTCCACAGGCATGCCCAATTTCTGCATCAGATGAATACGCGGGAGCAAATCCACCATCCAATGATAATATACAGAGCTTTCTCTAATGCCAAGAAGAGCGACGGTTCCCGAGATATTCTGAATAGGCGGGAGCTGGGGGATCAGGTGCAGATCCTTCTCATTCTCTGCTTTTAAGTTCAACCAGGACAAATCCCAGAGCACTTTATGTTCCGGAGTGATGATCGTGCACTTCTCTCGGCATACGCGACCATTTGGAATTTGGAGGGCATATCCATTCTTCTGGCGATACTTCTTCTTTTTGAATGGACGGTAAATCCAATGGACCGGATTTTCCAGGCCTTTTGGCTCCCGCAAGAAGACTTTTTTCGTTTTGTGAAAAAGATGCACGGAACGATCCGGGTTCTTTTGTGTGTTCAGCCATTCTTTCGTCGTGGAGTAATATTCAGATGGGGGGTGCAAATAATTGTTGAAGTCCACGTGCAATTTTCCTCCCCTTTATTTTTCAGATTAACTAATCTCTACTGTATATGCTTCCTCTAATTAGTTGTCCACGGCACTTGCATTGGTTATTTGGGCAGCAGTAAAATCCCATTTTTTAGTTTAATCGGACAGGCATCCCGATCATGCAGAGAGCATCGAACATAATGTGCATAGTAGGACTTGTTCACTTGAAAATGCGACCATTCTATGCCTGGGTGTACCGTAAAGTAATGAAGGAACGGAAGGTGAACAAATGAACATTCTCTTGGAAGGGGCATTTTACAGCGGACACGGGTTGGCGGAGGGGAATCGGATTCTGTTGCGTATTTTGGATCAGGCGGGTTATCGAGTGCGGATTCGAGCTATAGATAAGCACTGGGGCAAAAATGCGCTACCGCCCCAAGAGATCTCTTATTTGTCCTCTTTTGAAAAAACACGACTGTTATCCAACGATCTTTTTATCCATAACTGGATAGGCTCCAAAATCCGCTACAATCCTGACTTTCGGATTAATATAGCTCGTACAACGTACGAAACAGATCGGATTCCCGATTCCTGGGTTCCTGAATTAAACAAGTTTGATGAAGTTTGGGTCCAATGCAGGTTTAATGTCGCAACATTCAAAAAGTCAGGGATTGTAAGGCCCTTGATCCTGATTCCTAATTTTTTTGATGAGAGCCAATATGAGCTTACAGGTAATAAATATCCGTTTCGATCCAACTATTCGTATCGTTTTTTATCCGTATTCGATTTGAGTAAACGCAAAGGCTACGATATCTTGCTATCAGCGTATCTGGACGAGTTCTCCAATAAAGATGATGTTGAGCTGGTGATCAAAATTCGGAATGGAAAAACTTTGCCCCTGCTTCAAACCGTTCTGAAAAGCCACCCAAAAAAGGAAGCAGATCGACCCGCCCTTCAGATTATCAGCCATATGATGTCTCCCTCAGAATTAATAGGACTATATAGAACATGTAACGCGTTCGTCTTACCAACTCGGGGAGAAGGTTGGGGCAGACCTTTTTTTGAAGCCATGCTCATGCAGATGCCAGTTATTGGCACGAATTGGAGCGGACAGACCGATTTCATGAATGAAGACAATTCCTATCCGATTCAAGTAGCTAAGCTTGTGCCCGTCCGACATAATCCGTTACTGCGGGGACACTATTGGGCTCAGCCTTCCATGAAAGATCTTCGAGCCAAAATGCGGTATGTTCAAAAACATCCTAAGGAAGCGTTGAAGAAGGGAAAATACGCTCGAGAGTATTTGCTGTCTCATTTCAGCATGAAAGAAGTAGCGAGAAAAGTAGTAAGAGAGATTGAGAAACTTAGGTAGGCACAAACCTCATTTCGACAAAAAACAAATTTGCGTTACGCTGATGATTACGAAAGTGAAAAGAAGGAAGACTCGGGCCGCCAAGCCTAAGTCTTCCTTCGTCTATCTAATCTACTTTCACCTATTATGGAACGATTCACGAACGAAGGGCTCATCCTCCTTTTTCATTCCATATCCGTTTAATTTCTTTGGTTACATGCTTTGCTACTTTCTGCAAGTTGTATTTTTCCAGAAGCTCGAGTCGCGCCCTGCGTCCTATTTCCTTCGCTTTATCTGGATGTTCTGCCACATACCTCATTTTTTTCTGTAAATCTTTTAGCGAGGGCTCCGCCCAATAATGTCCTTTGTACTTTGCACGATCACGCTTATCTTGTACCGAAACAGGAACCAACCGATCAACTTCAATCAGATAAGAATTGTTTTCATTCATATATTCCATCTGTCCACTCCATTGGGTTCCTATAACAGGCATTTCCATTAGCATGGCTTCGAAAAAAGGTCTGCCCCATCCTTCTCCACGAGTCGGAAGCACAAATGCATGGCAGGCCCTGTATAAACCGTGCAATTGTGTTGTAAGCATCATTTTATCAATAATATGAATAGGCGGCCTATTCTGGAATGGTTTAGGATGCTTATTAATTATTTCCGTTAATTTATGGGTGTATTTACTGTTGCGAGTTTTGATAACTAAAGCCACATTATCTTTTAATGAAAATTCATTTAAAAAAGCAGAAAGTAAAATGTCATATCCCTTGCGTTCAATTAAATCGAATACAGATAGAAACTTAAAAGATTGGGAGTGGGGGAGCTGAAACTGCTCACCTTTAGGAATGTATTGGGAATCATTAAAGAAATAAGGTATAAATCGGAGTGGAACCTTCACTCCAGAGGAAGCAAAAGTGGATAAATTAAAAGTGCACTGAACCCAGACTTCATTAAATGAATTCAGTATTGGAACCCAAGACGAAGGAAGTCGATCCGTTTCAAAGGTTGTAAGTGCAATATTGACACGAAAATTAGGATTGCTATGGAGATTGCTGCCAGATCCCCGATTAATAAAAATATCGTTTGTTAATAATTTTGTTTTTTCAAAGGATGCCACATATTTTTTTTCTTCTAAAGTCAATATATTTCTTTTTCTCGCTTGCTTGGTATCCAATGGCTTAATACGAACACTGTACCCCGACTGCTCTAATATTCGCAGTAGAGCTCGATTTCCTTCCGCATATCCGCTTCCAGAATAAAAATATCCTTCGAATAAAATATTCAATTAATACACCGCCTAAATGATTTGTTTTGGATAGCCCAATAGCTTAATTATGTCAATCATGTAGTTTGTCTTCCTTATCATATTTAGGATCGTTTTTTTTCGTCACCGCACTTGTCCGTTGCAAAGTCATATTATTCTACATTAAATATTATAAAAAGGAATGGATAATCATATGGAAAAAATAAAAAAGGAAAGTACTCCGGTCGGATATTATCGCTCTATAAAAGACTGGGTATCCACAAATAAACTGGACGAGAAAACGTTATTGACAGAAGTGTACTCTTCTGATCGTGTCCATTTATCGGAACCTCAGGGACTAGAAAAACATACTCATTGGAACCTTCGAAACTCATCTTCTACAAAGACTCAGCGAAAAGCATCAGTTGCTCTGCTGCCGAAGGGACGGGTTTGCCGATTGAATTGCAATATTATTACTCCGGACCATAAGTTAGTTTGGGATTGTTCTTACGAAAATAACAAGGAGCCGAAAGATCACTCGATTTTTTCGGAAAGTCAATTGCCTGCCGTACAAGCAACTTCTGAAACAGTAGCCGTCCTGCATCATGTCCACAGTCAAGTATACTATCATTGGATGCTGGACTTACTGCCGCGTCTTCACTTACTGAACAAATGCAGGTTTGTTCCCCATAAATATATCATCCCTGGAAAAAAAATTAGCCCATTTCATTACCAGACACTAGAAGACTTAGGGATCCCAAAAGACAAAATCATAGAGAGTCACAGCCAGATGCATATCGAAGCGAAAAAACTTATTGTTCCAATTTTAACAAAGAGAGGTAATCATTCGAAGTGGGAATGTGATTTTCTGAGACGAGAGCTTATGCTCAATAAAGGGATTAAACCTGTAAAAGGATTCGAACGTATCTATATCAGCCGTGCAAACGCAAATAAACGAAGAGTGATCAATGAGACGGAGGTTTTAAGCATATTAGAAAAATTTGGATTTAGAAGCATTGAATGTGAATCGCTCACCGTAGCTGAACAAATTCAAATTTTCTCTTCCGCTAAGGTTATCATCGGTCCACATGGCTCTGGCCTCACTAATCTTATTTTTAGCAGTCCGGGAACTAAGATTATAGAATTCTTCTCCCCAAGTGTTGTTCGCAAATGCTTTGCTAATCTTAGCAGCATTCTTGGACATGAGCATTATTATGTACTCGGTCTCGGGGAAAGACCTGCGAAGTACGTTCATCCCATTACTTCGAAAGTAGATATTACAGTAAATCCTGACGACATAATTAAAATTTTGAAACTCGCAGTCATTAAGTGAACCTATCCGTAATATGGAAAATTTCAACAGGAGGATCCAGAGGATGAATATTATGTTCAAAGGGATGTTTTATAACGGAAAAGGGTATGCCGAGGGCAATCGGGTGCTCTTATCCATGCTTCATCGTGCAGGACATCCCGTCAAAATCGTTGCGAGAGACTGGAGGTCGGAGCGTAGACATGCTCTGACGAAGGCCGAAAAAAATACGCTGGCATCGTTCGAGAGTACAAAGCATTCCTCTAATGACGTGTTCCTAAACCGGGATGTAGGCTTCAGGTTGGTGGCAAACCCTGCTTTTCGAGTCAACATTGCCCATACCACATTTGAAACCGATCGTATTCCACACAGCTGGGTTCCGATTATTAATCGTTTCGATGAAGTTTGGGTACAGTGCAAATTTAATATAAAGACGTTTCTTGATTCTGGTGTCAAAGTACCGATCCGGTTTATTCCTTATTTTTTTGACGACAGCAAATATATCGTGGAAGGAGATAAGATACCGTTGCCTGTATCGGACAACAGCTTCAAGTTTCTGTCCGTTTTCCAGCTCTGCGAACGTAAAGGGTATGACTTGCTGATCAAAGGATTCCTTAACGAATTCTCAGCGGACGAGGATGTTTCGCTGGTAATCAAGGTTCGCAGTCCGATAGAAACACCTCGGCTGTTACAAGAAATAGACAAACACACCAAGCCGAACTCGAAAAGACCGCAGATCCATATCATGGATCGTATGTTTTTGACGCACGAGTTACTGAGTCTTTATCGGGCATGTGATTCGTTCGTGCTGCCTACCCGCGGTGAAGGCTGGGGACGGCCGTTATTCGAAGCCATGCTAATGGAGATGCCTACACTGGCAACGAATTGGAGCGGGCAGACGGAGTATATGAATCGGAATAATTCTTATCTTATTGAAGTAGAGAAAATAGTTCGAATCCACAATAATCCGGATTACGCCATGTACAACGGGCATAACTGGGCTGAGCCTTCACTGGAAGATCTTCAGCGCCAAATGCGGTATGTGTTTACTCACCGTACAGAAGCTAAGGAAAAGGGACGTACGGCGAGAAGAGAACTGCTGTATAAATACAACATGGGTAAGGTCGGCGAACTTGTAGATTCAGAATTAAGCAAATTCAGAAAATAGTGAGCGGGATAGACAACTGCTGTGTCAAAAGAATGCCGATTTTTATACGATAGCGGAGGGGGTGCATTTAACAAGTGAACATTCTGCTCACAGGCATCTTTTATAATGGTCACGGGTTTGCGGAAGGAAATCGGGTGTTGCTGAATATCCTTGACCGTGCAGGCTTTCGTATCCGGATCCAGCCTTTGGACATGAAAGATAAATTTTCCATATTGCCAGAAGAAGAAATCAGATATATCTCCTCATTCGAACAGACGGAGCTCACCTCCAATGACATTTATATTTTTAATTGGATCGGTCCAGAGGTTAGAGTGAATCCGGATTTTCGAGTTAATATTGTCCGTACGACCTTTGAAACCGACCGCATCCCGGAGTCATGGGTGCCCGAGCTGAACAAGTTTGACGAAGTATGGGTCCAGTCCAAGTTCAATGAGCAGACATTTCGTGCTTCCGGAGTCAAGGCTCCGCTTCGGCTAGTGCCGAATTTCTTCGATTTGAAGCAGTATAACCCGCAGGGGGAAAGGCTTGAATTGCCTGTCGGCAAATCGTTTCTTCTTTTGTCGGTATTTGATTTACAGGAGAGAAAGGGCTACGACATTCTGCTGGACGCCTACCTTAGTGAGTTTTCTGCGGATGACAACATTGCACTTGTGATGAAGATCAGGGATACGAGCCGGGTCAATTGGCTGGAGCAGGTCATTCTTGATCATCCGAAGCCGGATTGTGACAAACCGGTCGTCTATTTAATCGATGAGATGCTGGATATCCCGACACTGATGGCTTTGTACCGCACATGTCATGCCTTCGTGCTGCCTACAAGGGGAGAGGGCTGGGGACGTCCTTTTTTTGAGGCCATGCTGATGGAACTGCCCGTTATTGGTACGGCCTGGAGCGGGCAGATGGAGTTCATGAACGCTGGGAATTCATTTCCTCTGCAGATCGACCGGTTCGAGAAAATCAGCAATAATGAGTTTGAAATGTTCGACGGACATTATTGGGCGAAGCCTTCGCTCAACGAATTGCGGAAGAAAATGAGATATGTGTACAACAACCCAAAGTTGGCTAAATCGGTCGGCAAGTATGCCCGGCTTAATCTACTCGAACGCTTCAACATAGAACGTACAACGAACATCGTCGTGCAGGCCATTCACAAATACGGAGGGGAGATAAGCTTCCGGTGAACATCATGCTAGAAGGAATATTTTATAATGGACACGGGTTAGCGGAAGGGAATCGAATCCTGCTGAGGATTTTGGAGGAAGCCGGGAATAGCGTGCGGATCGTGCCAAGGGATATAAAGGAAAAGTACAAGGTTTTGCCAGTCAGCGAGATTCAGTATATTTCCTCTTTTGAGAACACAATGCTTCCTTCCAACGATATATACCTATATAACTGGATTGGCACCAATGTCAGCCCTCATCCGGATTTCGCCTATAACATTGTTCGCACCACATTCGAAACTGACCGCATTCCTGAGGCATGGGTGCCTGGACTTAACCGATTCGACGAGGTCTGGGTACAGAGCAGCTTTAATGAGCGAACATTCCGTAATTCAGGTGTAAAAGTTCCTATAAGGCTCATTCCCAACTTTTTCGATACCAGTCAATTCATCCCTGCAGGCCCCAAGCTCGATCTATCAATCAAAGAATCCTTCCTGTTCTTATCTGTCTTCGACTTGAAGCTGAGGAAAGGATATGACGTGCTGCTCGAGGCATTCTTGAGTGAATTCTCCGCAGACGATGACGTAGCCCTTGTAATCAAGAACCGGGATACGGATCGCAGTGACAAAATAGAGGCGATTCTGAACCAGCATCCGAAGCAGGATGATCGGAAACCGTCCATTTATGTAATTGAACAGATGCTTTCACCTCAGGAGATGTTCGCTTTATACCGCTCGTGTGATGCATTCGTGCTTCCGACAAGAGGGGAAGGCTGGGGAAGGCCTTTTTTTGAGGCGATGCTGATGGAGTTGCCGGTCATTGGAACCAAGTGGAGCGGTCATATGGATTTCATGCGGAATGACAATGCTTACCTTGTGGATGTCGATCGGTTATCCGATATTGAAGACAGCGAGAATCCATTATTTATCGGGCATCGCTGGGCGGAACCATCCGTTGAAGATTTGCGGCGCAAGATGAGGCATGTAACATGCTCCAGGAAAGCAGCCAAGGAGAAGGCTAAGCGTGCAAGAAAAGAACTGCTTCAGAAGTATAGCAAACAACAAACCGCGGATAAAGTAATAAGCCAATTGTCCAGATTCTACGCTGTCGCTGCGGAGCAGAACCAATAATTCAAAGAATGGGGAATGGATATGGCGGTAGCAAATACGTCCTATACGATTTCAGTTCTTGGCCTCGGTTATGTCGGCTGCGTATCGGCAGCTTGTTTGGCCCAAATGGGTCATCGGGTGATCGGGGTTGATATTCATCCCCCAAAGGTCGAATTATTACGCAAAGGTGTTCCGACGATAATCGAAACGGGGATCGAAGAACTGGTGAAGGAACAGGCTGATTCTGGCCGATTAAGCGCAACAACGAACGGTTATGAAGCGATCCGACAATCGGATGTATGCTTGCTCTGTGTTGGAACCCCATCGGATGAACAGGGGCACGCCGACTTATCGGCGATCTGGCATGCAGCGGAGATGATCAGGACCGTGCTAAGCGAACCGGATCGCGATCAGGATTCATTCTTGACGATTGCCATTCGCTCAACTGTACCGCCTGGAACGTGTAAGGCTATAGAGAGAATGCTTGGTGAGTGCGGGAAAATAGCGGGTATAGATTTCGCTGTTATCAGCAATCCAGAGTTTCTTCGTGAAGGCAGCAGTATCCATGATTACTATAACCCTTCCTATACTTTGATCGGCGTGGAGAATGTGCGGGCGCTGGACGTGATGAAGGAAGTCTACAGCGGTGTAAACGCCCCTATTCTCTCAACTTCCAGAGAAGTAGCGGAAATGATCAAATACGTGAATAACTCCTTCCATGCTCTTAAGGTAGTCTTCGCCAATGAAATCGGCGTTGTAAGCAGCGCTCTTGGTGTGGATCCGCACGAGCTGATGAGTTTGTTCTGCAAGGATGACCGGCTGAATATTTCCTCGAATTATCTTAAGCCTGGGTTTGCATACGGGGGGTCCTGCCTGCCAAAAGATGTAAGGGCTCTTAACGCAATTGCCCGTTCCTGTAATCTGGAAGTTTCAGTCTTGGCGTCTATAGAACGAAGCAATTCACAAATGATAGATCGGGCGACGCGGATGATTGTATCAGCAGGTAAGAAACGAATTGGCGTATTAGGCCTGGCCTTCAAATTCGGGACCAATGATTTACGGGAGAGTCCTACGGTTGCCCTGATCGAACGATTGATCGGTAAAGGTTATGAGGTCATCATTCACGATCCGTTTGTGTTGGAATCGATTCAAGAGCTTTCGAGTCTTGGGCATACGGTCACCGCCTCGGAGCATTTGATCGAGCGGTTAGAGCCTGATCTGGAAAAGCTGATGGCAGCTTCGGATGTTATTGTAGTCGCACAGAAAAACAAGCTGTATGAACCGTTATTTACAGATGAGAGGTTAACTAAACCCGTTATTGATTTGGTGCGGATCCGTACGGATATCCCGACTTCCAACCATTATAAAGGTTTAGCATGGTAGATTATATTTATCCGAGTTTTAACCTTTGCGCGGATATGATCATATGATAAGAAGTAGCTGTGGCAATGCCTAGCGTATGAAGCTTCGTTCGTTATAAAGTATATTTGCGGTCGCAAATAGTTAAGGAGAGACAATCCATGGAGCATCAGGTTACTTCGATCATCGGTCATATTGCAAGATCTCATTTTGAAATGGCCCGTGTACTGGAATCGAAGCGAGAATCGATTACTAATATCTCTCACATTATTACCGCAATGCCTAATGAGAATCTGGGATTAGGCGGCGCGAAGGTAGTAGGAGAAGGAGCTTTGGATATTGCCAAGAGTGTGACAGCTTATTTGCAAAGTATTGCGGACTTGGAGGATGCGATAGCCTATCATCTCGAGACAGTCATCAAAGAGCTAGGAGACCATGATGAAGAAGAGTGAGGATTGGACTACGAAATTGAGATTGTGCAGGAGGAAGGAATCGTTATGAAACGGTCGGATTTTTTCATGCAAATGCTGGATGCTTCCGTCAGTATGCAGTATAATATCTCGGTCATTCTGGAGGCGAAGGCGAATGAAGCTTCCAAATCCCGCGACTGGATTCTGAACCATCTGAATCATCTGACGTATGACAATCATGTCGATCAATTGAAGGTCCCCCTGGAATATCATGAGCAGTTTGTAGAGCTGATTGATGGCTTGACCAAGCTGGAAAATGCATTAGCCAAAAATTTAACGGTCGTTCTTAACAAACCGGAGGAAACTTCAGGTGGTATGGATGGAACCGACTTCGGTAACTTTTTTGGAGGCGGGGCTGGAGATCAGACATGAGCTGGATCCGTAGGCAGCTGGAAGTGAAGCTCGATCTGTTAGAATCACTGGCCCGCAGTCAGAGGGCATTGTCCAGAATGATCGAGTCCTTGGCGGATGTGACCGTTCAGTCAGCCGATACAGCAGCGAATCTCAAAGACAATATTCATACCATCGCGGAGTATCAGAAAGTAATGGCGGAGAAGGTAATGGGCATCACCTTGCCTGACGCTATAAGGCGATCTGGAAGGTTGACCCGTCCCTGGACTAACGAGCAAGCTGGGGTAAAGGCTGCTATGGGTCGTATGCATCCTCCCACTCATACGGATTCTTATTAAACCGGTGCAACTCAGGAAACTGAGGTGGCCGGTTTTTGCTTTACGCCCTTTTGCGTATTCACATAGGGAAGGTGTTTCTAGTGTTTACGCCTGTTTTTCTTACATGGTACAATGGTACATATTGGCTTTACGATCAGGTGTTCATTCGGGAGGGTAATGTAGAATGCAGCAATTATCAGCGGAATTAGTACTGGATATCAAAAATGCTTTAGGAGAAGGTCCGTGTTGGGACGAACGGACGGGGGTATTATGGTGGGTGAATATTCCCGATGGCAAGCTGCACCGCTATAACCCTGTTACAAGAGACGAACAAGTGTATTCCTTCGATCACTTTGTGACTGTAGTTGTACCTGGCTCTGAAGGCAAGGTGATCATAAGCTTCCCGCATGCTATAGCCGAGTTTGATCCAGAGAGCGGAGCTCTTGAAACATTGATCGATGGAATCGAAGGAGATCAGCCGGATAATCGCTTCAATGATGGGAAGTGTGACTCTTCGGGAAGACTTTGGATCGGTACGATGAGTATGAAGGGGACGCCGGCCCAAGGAAAGCTCTATTGTGTGGAACCCGATCTGACCGTTCGAGAAGCGGTTGGCGATGTAGGCTGCTCCAATGGGATTGCATGGAGTTTGGACGGAAAGATCATGTACTATATTGACTCTCCGACCCGTCAGGTTGCAGCATTCGACTTCGATTCTGCGAGCGGAGAGCTTTCAGGCCGCAGAGTCGTTGTCCAATTCGGTGACGAGGATGCAGGGGTGCCGGACGGGATGACGATCGATGATGAAGGCATGCTCTGGGTGGCTCAGTGGGGCGGTGCGCAAGTAAGCCGGTGGGACCCGTCAACAGGAAGCAAGATTGGCATGGTCTCTGTTCCGGCTCTGCAAGTGACCTCAGCCATGTTCGCTGGTCCCAACCGTGATGAGTTGTACATCACCTCCGCGAGAACAGGGATGAGTGAACAGGATTTGGCCCAATATCCGTTGTCCGGCGGACTGTTCCGAGTTCGGCCGGGGGTTAGCGGCGCGGTTGTGCATCCCTTCAAGGGGTAGTGACGGCATTTATAGAAAAGACCTGATCAGGGAGTTTCCCGATCAGGTCTTTTGGTATGTATGCTCTAAATCGTGAACTTGCTAAGGGATTCCTTCAAGGAGTTGGACAGCTGTTCGAGCTTCTCCGATAAGCGAACCAGGCCGCTGCTGATGCTAAGCTGCTCTGTGCTGAGTGAAGCAACTTCCTGGGAAGTAGCGGATGATTCTTCAGCTACTGCACTTACATTGCTCATCGCATCCGATAAGACGATCTGTGAGTCCTTCAATTGCTGAATGGAGCCCGTAACTTCGCGAAGCTGAACCGTAAAGCCGCCCATCCGTTCCGAAACCTGCTTGAAGATCTCATCTGTATACTTGACGGAAGAGATTTGCTCTTGGAACAGCGGGTAAGCTTCTGACAGGACCGATACCGTCTCCTTGATCTCATGCTGGATCGTATCTGTAATTTGAGCAACTACATCGATCGATTGTTTGGATTGGTCAGCAAGCTTGCGGATTTCATCGGCGACAACCATGAAGCCTTTACCGGCGGCTCCTGCTCTGGCAGCTTCAATCGTAGCATTCAGGGATAAAATGTTCGTTTGTTTGGTCATCGAATTCAGAACATCTAATATTTTACGAATGGAGCGAGTGCTTTCCTGCAGTTTCTCGACCTTCTCAACCATGGAGCGAGTCATTTCTTCCGTTGCATTCGTCTTGGTTATGAGCTCCGACATGTATACAATCCCTTGTCGGCTAGCTGTGTTCACTTCAGCGCTAGAAGTTTCCATTTGCTGATTGGCTGCAACAACTTGATTGACCTTCACATTAATATTGCCGGTTAGATCATTGCCTCGCTCGGCTTCCATGGCTAGACTTGAAGCTCCGGACGCAATTTCTTCTGTGGCGACGGCAATTTCCTTGGCGGATAAGGCTGTCTTCTTGGAGGCATCTGATAATTCAGTAGCAGTATTCAGCACTTCTATCGCGGATTCGTTCGTCCGACGAACCAAATGGGTAATCTGATCCATCATCTGATTGAAGCTGTCACCCAATTGTCCGATCTCATCCCGACGACCCTTGAAGTTCGTCCGAACAACGAGGTTTCCTCTAGCGCCTTGCATCATCAGATTCCGCATAGAGATAAGAGGAGAACCAATCATTCGCATGACGAGTAATCCTAGCAAGCTTGCAACGATCGCGGCCGCTATGACCAGCTTCCATGTTAAACTTGAGATTTTCTTGGCTTCCTTAACTAACGATTCTACAGGTACATTTCCAGTTAAATACCACTTGGAGCGGGCCATCTGATCATACACAATAAGGGATTCTTTATTATTGATATCGTCTTTGAAACCGTTGGATTCCTTTGCTGCTTTGGCGGCATTTCCGATAATATCAATCGGATAATCTGCTTCTATCTGATCCGATTTATCAGACCATACGATTTTGTTAGTCGGGGTAATGATAGCAGTCTGGCTGCCTGCACCTATGGACAACCCGCTTAGTATATCTTTCAAGGCCGATTCTTTAACTTCCAGAATGATAACACCTTCAACGACGTTGGATTTAATGTTACGAAGCACGCGGCCGACTGCAAATACATTCTGGCTTGAGATATACCCAGTCTTCAAGGTTGGCAACCAGACGGCTTTCCCATCAGCCTTTTTAATTTCCTCCAGCCAAGCTGATTTGAATACTTCATCCTTCATGCTTGTATTGGATTTATAAGATTCGCTTTCTGGCGTTAAAGGGACGATATTCAAATCTGCGATCTTGCTGTTCGCCATGACGTAATTCTTCAATCGGTTGGAAACCGTAGAACCCGCTTGCAGCTTATCATAAGCGCCTAAGGTTTTGTCTTTGTATTTGTTCAGGTTGTCGGCTAATACATCGTCTGACATCACTTGAACCGTGGTGTTCTCCAAGTTCTCCAAGAAGAAATCAAGCTTGTCTGACGCTTGAACGATAGTTTCTTGCGAGGCTGTTGACACCTTGTCTGTAATGATTCCTTTGGAAATGTTTGTTGAGAGCACACCTGCAAACACAACCATAGCAACAATGCTTATAAAAAATAACAAGAACAACATAACGCCAACGGAGCGAATCGGATTTTGCAGCTTCATTTTACCTTTTTCCTGATGTTGATCCGTACTCGTAAACTGCCGCTTGGCTTTGTTAAGATTGCCGGATAATCCGGACAGCCATCGCGTCAACTTTTCTTTCATGAAAAGCCCACCTTTGTCATTTTGTCTGTGCCAATTTCGTTTTATACGGTATTCGACATGATTTTCCAATCTCCTTTATGTGGAAATAGTTCATGAGGAAAAATATCGAAAAACATCAACAAATAGATCAAAAGACCTAGGGTGATAAGTATAAAGCCCCCAAACCGATAGGTCTGGAGGCTTTATGCAGCTGAATTATTAAGATTTGTCTTCGACAATGGCGATCATCCGAACTGCGAATTCTTCCGAAGATTCTAGACCGGCCCAAAACATATCCATCTCAGACTCAATCTCATCAATCACCATAGGATCGGAGAACATGTCACCCAGGAAGAAACAGTTCACAATCTCTTTACCGAACAAATTCCACGAGTGAAGTTCATCTTGATCCCAAACCTGATCATTCACCGTGAGGCTGGAGAGGAACCCGGTCTGTCTTGCTAATGTAATCTGCACTTCAGGGTCTAGTGCAATCTCCATAAACTGGGCGGCCAAGTCAAAGTCTGGGCAATGACTAGGAATCATATAGCCGTTAGCAACGAGCAAGGATGCTTTCTCTGGACCAAATGGCAGCGGAGCAACTTGCGGCTCGAATGCGCTATCTTCACCCCAGCTCGCTAGTTCAATCGTTGTTGTGAGCACCATGGCTGCTTTTCCTAATACAAAAGCATCCGAATTAATGCCTTTGGCTCCTTGGTACAGGGTAACGGCGCGCTTGCGGTATATAATGTCGTGCAAAAAGGATAACGTCTTCTCCAACGCTTCCTTACTGGAAGAAGATTGGAATGTATAGCCATTCTGTAAGGCGAACACAGGCCAGCGGCTGGAGGAGGAGGACAGTAACAAACCGTACTGGTCCGTTATTCCGTCTTGATTGGAATCTACAGTCAGCTTCTGGGCTGCATATAAGAAGTCGTCTACGCTCCAGTCAGGCTCTGGCTTAGGAACGCCGTATGCAGCAAACAGCTTGGGGTTATAGGCCAAGTATACAGGCGAGAAGGTAGCAGGAACGGCTTTTACTTGACCTTCTCTGCGGAAGCCCTCCACCAATTGCGGATACATGGAGTCCAGTTGATCTTTGAATCTTTCTTGCAAAGGCTCGAAGGAAGCTAACCGAAGCAGATCATCGTATTGTCTGTCCGTTACCAACAAGAGGTCAGGCGAATGCCCAAGCTCCATAGAGGCCTGCATCGATTCTTTGAAATTGATAGTAGGAAAGCTCAGTACTTTCACTTCGACATTGGGATATCTAGATTTGAACGCATGGATGATAATGGGCAAGCAATGATCTACATAATGCGATGGGGACGGCGCCATGATGCGCAGAACCTTCGTTTGACTTTCGGGAATAACCAAGTCAGGGGCTACGATCGTCCCTTGTCCTACTTTTTTGACGATTAGTCCTTCTTTTTGCAGCTGCTCCAGCGATTTGCGTACCGAAGTCCGACTAATCTGGTAAAATCGGCAAAGCTCATTTTCCGAATATAAAAATTCACCTGGCTTGATAAAACCGGACAAAATTTGCTCACGCAAGATGTTGGCCAACTTGGAGTAACGAAATTCGCTTTCACGTCTCATATTTGTATTCGTCCATTCGTAATTAAAATTGTTTCAATCTTAAATTATAACGGAAACGGTAAAGAATAGAAACCATTATTAAAGACATAAAAAAGAACTGGTCATTACAATATGCATTAAGATAAAATACAGGTAAGATACAATTAATTCAGCTGGGAGCATTTGCTTACGAATTCATTTGTTCCGCTACTAATAAAGGAGAGTATTCAGATGAGAATGGCCAAGTTAGCTGTAGTGCTAGACCGTAAGGAGGCAGAGTCTCGACGCTTACACAATGTTAATGTTTTTGAATCGTATATTGGTGAGATATTGGGCCGTGCAGGTGTACCTTTTGAATGGGTGGACAGCCCGGAACTATTAAATACATTGAAGCCTGATCTCGCGATTGTTGCTTTTGTAAGAGAAGGAGCAGCATCGGCGGAACAGTTGTGGAAGTACGCAGAGAACGGCGGAGCATTAATCGGACTAGGGAATCTAGGCGGATTAGTGAAACGTCTGAAATGCTCGGCTTTGCAGCCTATCCAACCAGGTTATGCCCATTTGCCTGAAGGCTGGGCAGACACTAGGCCTCTCCGGTTCTTAAAAGCTGCCCCTTGGGCGATTGGTGCAGATAACGAATTTCTCACAGGTCGAGTGGGTACTATTAGCGGTCATCCGTCCTCCGATGTTCGTAGTGCTGATGCCGTTCTGCAATTCCAGGTGGGGGCTGGCACCATCGAGCGTTGGTCAATTGATATGTTGAACACCATTGTTGGCTTGCAGCAAGGCTTACAACCCGTATTTGAAGATGGAATCCCAGCTCCAGACGGGTCCGGCGCACTGGATGACGGTTGGCTAAAAGCGGATGATGAAGCTGCAATGGACTGGGAATTGGATCGACTTACCACATCTACAGGCCAGTCCTATTTTGCCCATCCCTATGCTGATTTTTGGAGAGAGGCTCTCGTGAGTCATTTGCTTCGGATTGCAATCAGCAAGGGAGTCACTTTACCCTTCATAGGCTATTGGCCGGATGGGGTGAGCGGTGTTGCTATGATCTCGCACGATAGTGACGGCAACGAAGACGAAGCAGGACTTTCTACTTTGGCTATATTGAAAGAATGCGATATTCGTTCTACCTGGTGTATGATCGAGCCAGGATACAGCGTAGCTGTGTATGACGCAGTGAAGGCTGACGGCCATGAGCTTGGATTCCATTATAATGCCATAGATTTCCCTTGGAGCAAGGAGCACTTCAACTCTCAATTCAAATGGCTGCAAGGGGCCGTTCAAGGTGTGCCGCTAGTCTCGAACAAGAATCACTATACCCGTCTGGAAGGCTGGGGCGAACTGTTCCGCTGGTGTGAGGATAATGGAATTGAGAGTGATCAGACGCGCGGACCTAGTAAGCGAGGGAACGTAGGGGTTCCGTTCGGGACTTGCCATCCTTACTTCCCTGTTGCTTGGAGCGATGAGAACAACCGTATATATAATGTGCTTGAGATTGGATTCCTGACTCAGGATATGGATCTTGGCTCTTGGGCAGACAGCAGCATCATCCAGCCTTTTTTCGACTTGGCTCAAAAGGTAGACGGAATTGCTCATTTCCTGTTCCATCAATACCATATTCATCGTCGTGAAGAAGTACGGGCTGCATTCCGTACGGTTGCGCAAGAAGCGCGTGCTCGCGGATTCGAGTTCTGGACGGGACAGCAAGTGAATGACTGGGAAAGAGCGCGCCGCAAGGTTCAAATTGTATCCTGCCAAGATGGGCAACTGGAATTGTCAGGCCAAGAGGGCTTGTCCGGGTTAGTCGTCTGGGCTCCGCTTCTGGATGGGGAAAAGCAGGTTCCAGGGGAGACGGAGATCAAATTCGGAGTGGCTTGTAAGAGGGTAACATAAAAATTTTTATACTTCTATCGAAAGAAAAGTCAACACTTCATTATTGAAACTTGGTATAGTCTAACAAGAGAATGATACCCGTCTGTCAGGGATTGTCTTTCTTGGAGCAGATTAGAGCAATTGCGCGAAACTATAATCGGTATAGAAGGAGAGAGTCATTATGGTACTTGATAGACTAGGTGTTTTAACAGATGAAGTTTCTGCTCGTTTCGACGAAGCATTGGATTGGATTGCTGAGCAAGGGTTAAAACATGTGGAAGTGCGGATGGTGGATGGCACGAATATCTCCAACATGTCGGATGAGGGCGTATTGGAGGTTCTGCGTAAGGTGGAAGCTAAAGGCTTGTTCATATCGGCTATCGCCTCGCCTCTCTTTAAATGCGCGCTAGATCCTTCCCGACAAGTCGCCTCTGGTGATGTATTTGGACAGAAGGAAGAAAACGTTGAAGCGCACTTCGATAAGCTTAATCGAGTTATAGCAATCGCAAAAATTCTTAAAACAAAGCAAATTCGTATATTCTCCTTCTGGAGAGAGCAAGAGCCTGAACGTTACCAGGAGGAAATCATTACTCATCTGAAGCGAGCAGGTGAAATTGCCGGGCAGGCAGGGGTTGTTCTTCTGTTAGAAAATGAGCCTGCTTGTAATGGCGGCTTCGCTGATGAAGTCGGGGCGATTGTCAGAGGTGTGGATTCCGCTTCCGTAAGAGGATTATGGGATCCGGGTAATGAAGCCTACGGCGGCCGTGAAGCGTTCCCTAAAGGATATAATGAAATGAAAGATATATTAACTCATGTACATCTGAAGGATGCTTACGTGCGTGAGGACGGAACATCCCGCTGCGTCCCGGTCGGTTCCGGTAATGTAGCCATTATTGCACAGCTCAAGGCACTGGCAGCAGACGGCTATCAAGGACTGTTTACAATTGAGACTCACTACGTCCCAGCTGGCGGAACGCAGATGACAGGGACAAGGATGACATTAGATGCAATACGTGCACTAGTAAAGGAGGTTTAATCATTGAAAACGTGGGGAATCGGGATTATTGGTTGCGGTTCGATTGCAGATTTTCATATAAAAGCTCTTAGCGAAATTGACAAAGCAAAGGTCACGGCCGTTTCAAGCCGCAGCGAGGAGAAGGCACGCTCGGTTGCGGAACAACAAGGCTGCGCTTGGTATACCGATTACACAGAGATGCTCAAGGATCCAAATGTGGACATCGTGTCCGTGACGACTTCAAGCGGAAGTCATTATAAGATCGGTCTTGAAGTGCTGCGTGCTGGCAAACATCTCGTGGTAGAGAAACCGGCTGCTATGAAAGCGGTGGAAGTAGCTGAGCTTATGAGCACGGCTAAGGATTGCGGAGTTACTCTCTCTGTTATTTCACAGAGAAGGTTCGAAGCGCAGCATCAGGCCATTCGCCAAGTTCTGGATGACGGGGCTCTTGGAAGATTGCTGCTAGTCGAGATTTCGTTGCCGTTCTATCGCACGCAAGAGTATTACGATAGCGCTGATTGGCGCGGAACGTTGGCCGAGGACGGCGGTGCCTTGATGAATCAAGGTATTCATTCGATTGATCTGCTGTTATGGTTCGGAGGTCCGCTTGCATCCGTCATCGGGAAGGTAGCTACTCAGACTCATGAGATGGAAGCGGAAGATATTGGACTGGCGATTCTGCAATTCCAGAATGGAGCTCTAGGCACGATTATGGCCTCGACCAGTATTCAGCCAGGCTTCCAAGCGACGTTGAATCTATATGGGGAGAAAGGTTCCATTAAGCTGGAAGGAACCTCGATTACGCATTGGACTGTTCCAGGCGTTGCTGAGCCTGACTTCGGTACACCAGCAGTCGGCGGCGGCGGGGTATCCGATCCTAAGGCCATCTCATACGTCAATCACAAGCTTCAATTCCTGGATGTAATACAATCCATAGAAACAGGAAAAACGCCCGTAGTAACAGGACTGGACGGCTATCGCGCCGTACAGCTGGTAGAGTCCATATACGCTTCATCCCAGCAAGGCAAACCAATACTATTGGAGGCATAGAAATGAGCCATCTCTACATGGGAGCTGCCAAAGTTGATGTTACGCCTGATGTTCCAGTCCCTTTGGCGGGCTTTGGAGTACGTAAGGGTATTCATGAAGGGATCAGCAACCGTCTGTATTTGAGGGCCAACGTGTTCCGACAGACAATCGCAGGCGAAGATCGTTTGGTCCTGCTTGCTCAAGCAGATATCATATGGTGGGGACCGGAGCGTATGGAAGGCATTTATAAGAAGCTGTTCGAGCGCTTCGGAATTCGCGAGGAGCACGTCATTCTGAATGCTTCTCATACGCATGGGGGACCGCAGACGACAACGGCTTTTATCGATACGCTTGGTTTACCGGACAATGATTACATCGAGAAGCTAGAGGAGCTATTGCTACAGGCGGTCGAAGAGGCAGTGCAATCCATAGAACCTGTCATTGCCGAACGCGGGACTGGAACTTGTCAGATCGGTATCCATCGGCGCAAGTGGGTGGATGGCAAGATCGTGATGGTTCCGAATCCAGAAGGCGCATTGGATACGGATGTAAATGTAGTTCGGTTCACTACAGACTCTGGCAGAACAAAAGCGATCCTGACGCATTATACTTGTCATCCAACAACAACGAATGCGAACTTAGTCAATTCTGATTACTCAGGAGTAGCGATGGAGCAGGTGGAACAAGCCGTTGGCGGAGGTGCTGTTGCATCATTTCTGCAAGGCTGCTGCGGGGATACTCGGCCTGCTCTCCACAAAGACGGCGCCTTCTACAGCGGCACAAATGAGGATGTTCTGCGTTCTGGCCGTATATTGGGAGATGAAGTTTTAGCTGTGCTTGGCGGCCCCCTAATTCCAGTTGAAGAAGGTCAAATCGGCGGAAGTAAAGTTGAAGTGAAGCTGCCATTCGATTCGTTGCCAACCTTGGATGAAGTCGCTGCAACCGCACAATCAGGCTCAGGGATTCACGCAGAATGGGCAGTCAAGCTGAAGCAAAACCCGCAATTGCTGCAACCGGCCATTCCGCTTCAACTAACTCGAATTGACATAGCGGAAGGTTTGTCCTTCTTAGCTATGGATGGAGAAATGGTATTAGAGTACGGGTCCATCATTAAACAAATGTCTGGCGGCACCGTACTTCCACTCGGGTACAGCAACGGGATGATCGGTTATGTTCCGTCTGCTAAGCAAGTTGGGGAGGGCGGTTATGAAGGCAGGGATTCTTTTCCGTTATTCATGCTTCCAGCTGTATTCGATAGCGCCTTGCAGGATGAAATTGAAAAAGGGTTCAAACAATTGATCAGATGAGGAAGGAAGAAACCACCATGCCACTTCAAGCACAACCTATTCTTTCAGAGTCAGTCGATGGTCTTCAAGTGAACGTTTACTCTGATCGTAAGCAGCTTGGCGCTGCAGCAGGTGCTGCGGCAGCAGCAACGATTAAACGGCTCCTGAGCGAGAAGGATTCTATTCGAATCATCTTCGCAGCGGCACCTTCGCAGAATGAGTTTCTAACGACGTTAGGAGCTGATCCTGCGATTGACTGGTCCCGCATATCCGTGTTCCATATGGATGAATACATTGGTCTGCCTAACGATGCTCCGCAGAAATTCAGCCGTTTCCTATGTGAGAAGCTCTTTGATAAGGTTAAGCCAGGGCAAGTGAATCTAATCGACAGCTCCACAACGATCGAAGAGGAATGCAAACGGTATGGCGCACTGATTCAAGAAAAACCAATTGATATCGTCTGTCTTGGTATAGGTGAGAATGGGCATATTGCCTTTAATGATCCGCCTGTGGCAGATTTCAATGATCCATTTCCCATCAAAGCGGTGGAACTCGACGATGCGTGCAGACAGCAGCAAGTCAATGACGGTTGCTTCCCAACCTTTGACGATGTCCCAACGCATGCACTGACATTGACTATCCCGACTATGATGTCAGGTGCGCACTTGTACTGTATGGTACCTGGACCGACGAAGCGCGCGGCAGTCATTCGCACATTGAATGGCTCTGTGTCTACGGAATGTCCTTCAACCATCTTGCGACAACATGCTGATTGCACGCTTTATGTGGATCGGGATTCCTACGGATCGTAATGAGGTAAAAGGTTTCGTAAACGTTAAGGAGGCAGTTATGAGCGGATCGGTTGTTTTAAATGGGATTCACTATTCAACAGGTCATCCAATACGAGTTGTCATTGAGAACGGAATAATCAGTCAGATCGAGCGAGATCCTTCTATTGATCGAGCAAATGCCCGCAGAATCGGTCCGGGCTTGGTGGATTTACAAATTAATGGTTACAACGGGTTGGATTTCAACACGATTCCTTTTGCAAACGGGATTGTAGAGCAAGTAACGCGTGAATTATTCCGTGAGGGAGTAACGGCGTACTATCCAACCGTCATTACGAACAGTGTGGAAGGCATCGAGGAAGCTGTGCGTACTATCGCTCAAGTGTGTCAGAAAGACGAGCTCTGCCGGCAGACAATCGCTGGGATCCATGTAGAGGGCCCTTTCATCTCACCGGAAGACGGGGCTCGCGGAGCACACGACAGACAATATGTACAAGCTCCAGACTGGAATATTTTCTTGCGTTGGCAAGAAGCAGCCCAGGGTCTGATCAAGATTATTACGATATCTCCCGAATGGGATTCGAGCATCGCTTTCATCAAGAAATGTGTGGAGAACGGCGTAACGGTCTCCATTGGCCATACTGCTGCGACTCCGGAACAGATTCGTGCTGCAGTTGAAGCAGGAGCGACCATGTCGACCCATTATGGTAATGGGGCTCATCTGATGATGCCAAGACATCCTAACTACTTGTGGGAGCAGCTTGCGCAAGATAATCTATGGTGTTGTCTCATTGCAGACGGCTTTCATATACCAGAGCAACTGATCAAGGTTGCGATGCGAGTGAAGGGCAACAAAGCCATTCTGGTCAGTGACGCCGTCTATCTGAGCGGTCTTCCGGCAGGAGAATATTCCACTCATGTTGGCGGGAATGTCGTGTTAACACCTGAGGGCAGGCTGCATACGGCCGCCAACGAGAAGGTTCTGGCTGGCTCGGCCCAGATGCTGCTGTGGGGGATTGAGCATGTGATTCGTCGCGGACTGGCAAGCTTAAGTGAAGCCTGGGATATGTCATCCATACGGCCAGCCGAGCTTATGGGGCTGCAAGCCCGTTCAGGACTTGCTGTCGGGGCTCCGGCAGACCTTACGCTTTTCGATTGGGACGGCGACAGAGTGGAGCTTCAGGAAACTTATAAAGCTGGTTCCCTTGTATATGAGCGCAACAAATAATGCTGCTTTTCTAACATCTACCCTCTTCAAGGTTAAGGAGATTGAATCATGAAATTCGCGGCTTTCAGTGGAGTTTTAATCGATTATAGCATTCAGGAAGCGTTACGTCTGACGAGCGAGCTTGGGATGGATGGGCTTGAAATCGCAGTTCGAGAACCGCATTTATCTCCTGCTACAAGCGCTATTCGCATCAAGGAGATTCGCCAGGTCGCAGATGGACTTGGACTTGAGATCCCTGTGCTAGCCGGTTATATGGGAGGGTTCTCTACCGCGAGTGATAAGGAAGCCGAGCAGTCATTTGCTGATTTCCAGCGAGTGCTGCAAACAGCGGGCGAGCTTGGATCTTCCATGATCCGAGTGGGTCCTGGAGGACCGAACGCGTTTCTGGCGCAAGATTATCATTACGCCAAGTCAGCTTATTGGATCGATCGTTGCGCGGCCGAGGCGAAGAAGCAGGGTGTTAAGATCGTGCTGGAGATACACAACGTATCTATAGCAGAGACCGTCGAAAGCAGTCACCGCCTCTTGAACCTGATTCAGAATGACAATGTAGGTATGATTCACGATGCGGGCAACATGTACATTACGGATACCGATTATGGCCGGGATTCGGTACTGGGTCTAGGAAGCCGTATGTTTCATGTCCATGTTAAGGATGAGCTTCGTGTCGATGAAGTTGGAGCTCCTGGCACTTTCGAGAATATTACCCATCTCGGCAAAGAGAAGTTCCTGCAATGCCGCTTAGGGGAAGGCGGAGCGGATCATCAGCCGCTGTTCAACACCTTAGTGGAAATTGGTTATTCCGATTGGATCACCATGGAATGTCATGCTCCATTCCATCCGGTTGAGAGGCTGCAGCACGACTTCGATGTTATCCGATCGATGTTAGCCAAAGCCGGGTATAATGGCAAATAATTAAGGCTCGCTCCCGTGAAAACCTGACCCGTTCAATGGTCAGGTTTTCTGTATTCCTAATTGAGGCGGGATTATTTGGGTTTCTCTCATTGTATGCTATAGTAGGGAACAGAAGCATACTGCGCCTACATAAGGAAATGTAGAAGAAAAGAGGTTCTGTTCCTAATGAGTACAAGTTTTCAACAGCTGGAGCTCCGTTCGGAGCTGCTAGAAGCATTAACATTAAAGGGCATTGACAGCCCATCTCAGATTCAATCAGAAGCAATCCCCCTAATTATGCAAGGCAAGGATATCATTGCCCAATCACAGACGGGCTCCGGGAAGACGTTAGCCTATCTACTGCCGATTCTGAATCGCCTGGATGCAGCATCCAAGGATACACAGGCCTTGGTCATTGCTCCAACTCGCGAGCTATGCGTGCAAATTGTTGGTGAGATGGAGCGATATGGCGCTCCCCTTAACATTAGGTCTCAAGCGCTTATCGGAGGTGCAGCTATTGGAAGGCAGATTGAAAAGCTGCGTCTTCATCCGCATATCGTAGTGGGTACACCAGGCAGAGTCGTGGAGCTTATTAAAGCTCGTAAGCTGAAGATGCATGAAGTACGGACGATTGTAGCGGATGAAGCGGATCAGCTTGTCTCCATGAGTACAATCGAAGATGTCAAACAAATATTCAAGAGTGCCCTTCGTGACCGTCAAATTGCCTTCTTCAGCGCGACCGTTACACCCGATGTGCAACGGATCGCTGATCGTTGGATGAGTGATCCTGCTGTCATTGCCGTACAACCTGAACATCGCACAGCAGAAACGATTGAGCATTTATTCGTTGAATGTGAAGAGAGAGACAAAGTGGAGTGGTTGCGGCGGTTGTACCGCACCCTCCAGCCCAAATCGGCGCTTGTGTTCTTGAATGAGATTGAACCGATCGCTGAGCTTGTCTCCAAGCTTGAATTCGCTAATATTCCTGTTGCTGCCCTCTATGGGGATGCCCCTAAGCAAGAAAGAACGAAGGTTCTAGGGCGCTTCAGAGAAGGCAAGATCCGTCTGCTCATTGCAACTGATGTAGCAGCACGGGGGTTAGACATTGCTGATATTACCCATGTGTTCCATCTAGATCCAGCACCTGATGCAGACCACTATGTACATCGCGTCGGGCGAACAGGGCGAATGGGTAAGAGCGGAGTGGCAATCTCTATTATCACGAATCGTGAAGCGTTCATTCTGCGAAAGTTCGAAGAGCAGCTCGGAATTCAGATTCAACGGAGAGTGTTATCCGAAGGCAAGCTGTTGCGTCCAGAGCAATTGAGGTCGAACAGCAGCTCATCGGCTAGAATAAGTCGGGAGGCTACAGCGAGCAGAGCGAAGCCTCCAGGAAGAGAATCGTTCAACTCCATGGAGCGAAGAAATTCCAATCCTGACTCGCGACAAGCTTCCAATTCTGATCTGCCGACGCGCAAATCGCAGAGTAGTACTGGCGCAAGCGTTAGCTCTATACAGGATTCCGCCGCCGCTGAGCAAAAAGCTGCTTTGAACTCCGCGCGCAGCAAAGATCGCCAACGTGAACGCGACAAGAAAAACAAGGGTGCACCCAAATGGCTCAAGGCTAAAAAGGAGCAAGGGCCGGATACACCGACACAATAAAGGCAACGGGTCTCATGGGAGAGATGCGAGATGATCAAAAAACTATTAATTGCACTTGGAGTGTTAATCATAATCGTGCTGTTATTCGCAGCCTATGTTCTTTGGTCGATCAGACCTAAGGAAACGATGGATATGTCCTACCAGCAAATCTCTATTTCAGAGAAAATCAAGGATATGGTCGTCAGACGCAGCCTGGAATTACGTCTTACGGAAGCGGACATGAACAATCTGATGAAACGTGAATTAGCGGAACAGTCGCTGCCGCCCAACGTGCAGATTGAAGGAGCGCGCTTGGAGCAACGCGGGCAAATGATGACCGCACATGTGCAACTGCTATTGAACAATCTGATCCGTGCAGAGGCTTCACTGGATTTCCTGGTCAAATGGGAATCGCCTAACTTGCGGGTTGAACATGTGATGACCAATGTAGGACCATGGAACTTGCCCTTAAGCCGTTATCAAGTAGATCCAGTGCTGATTCCATTGGATAAGGAGCTTCCATCCTTAGTGGCCATTCGTGACGTTGTGTTTGAACCTTCACAAGTTTTTGTTTCTTTCAAATGGAGATAGTGGAATGCTCTAAGTCTTGCAACTTTACGCGAGAACTGCTCCTCGATCGTTGGTCGGGGAGTTTTTTCTATTATAGCTCGGTGTCAATTGAAACAATATGCCAGATAACGGCAGCTTAGACTTTTATAGCATCTTGACAGTTATGTATTGCAAAGGGTTGCTGTAACGTAATTCTGATACCAAGCAAATCCATACACTCCTGCCAGCGATCCGACTACGGTTGAATGAATGAGGAGACCGTCATTAGGTGCATCCTAAGGTCGATCGTCCTTATCATAATTCATTCAAAAATGGAGGATGGCTAATTTGATAAAAGCAGGTAAAAAGACTGCGCTGCTCGCAATTCTGGCTTCAACGATGGTAATTGGCACCGTAGGTTGCGGAGTTCCGACAAGAGACGGCTCAGGCGCTAACGACGGCATGAGAACAAGGATGCTTAACAACAAAGCGGGTGACCTTCGCTTGGGGAACGATCGATATCGCGGCGCAGACCCTAATCTCTTCCGTGATGCGAGCGACAAACGTCTCGGCATGAGAAGAGACAATGGGTTTACCGGGTATGATCAGGATGGTGTGAACCGATGGAGTGATTACAAGTCGGCCAACAACAATCACAACAACAATCGATTGCAGGAAAATCGGGAGGTTGCTGAGCAGCTTACAACGATGGAACCAATCGAGTGGGCCAGTGTAATGACTTCAGACAATAACGCTTATGTGGCCGTTAAGGTGAGGGAAGGCCATAACCTGGAGACGGGCCATCTGAAGACCCAGATCGCAGATAAGGTCCATACAACCCATCCACAAGTGAAGAACGTGTATGTATCGGCCAATCCGGATTTGATTAGCCGGTTCCAGCAATACAGCGAGCAGCTTAGTCAAGGCAAGCCTGTATCTGGCTTATTGTCAGAGTTCAATAAGTCGATGATGCAGATGTTCCCGAGTAACGCCTCCTACGGGACGAACGAATCGTACAATAATGCGGAGAACATCCCGGATAGCGGAATGCACGGAACTAATCAAGCACCCATTGCGCCAATGGCTCCATAAAAGGTATTTGTGTTTATTCAAGGGCAGGTTGTGCTTTTATTAGGCATCCTGCCTTTCTCCGTACAATTATTCCCCAACGGATGTTATACTATCAAAAGAAAAGGATTACATAGCAGAGGAGCTAGCCGATATGTTTTTACAAGCGTCACAAATAGCTTTTGAAACATTGGAACCTGGATTGGAGCGCCGCATCCTCGGGTATACCGAGCAAATGATGGTTACGGAAGTGAAATTCGCCAAAGGGGTCGTTGGGGTCCTTCATCACCACCCTCATCGTCAATCTGCTTATGTAGCCGCCGGATCTTTTGAAGTGACGATCGATGGAGAGAAGAAGATACTCGTCAAGGGTGACGGTTATATGGTGGAGCCGGACATCGTACATGGGGTGCTTTCGTTGGAAGATGGATCTGTGCTTATAGATTTTTTCACTCCGATGCGAGAGGATTTTCTGAAATAGGAATAGCAGGAATGATATAAAAACCGTCCCGAGAGGGGCGTTTTTTTGTTTGGGACATAAATCATGTATTATATTCCCAGTTTACTTTAATATACCCCATAGGGTATATTATTTTTAGTTCACAACATACCCCGGTGGGTATACAAGGAGGGCTTTGAACCATGATACACAATTGGAAGAACATTGACCAAGATTCTGTAAACAATCTGGCTAACGAACCTGATGTTAGGCTTATTGATGTTAGGGAAAAGGAGGAATTCCTTGAAGGTCATATCCCCCAGGCACTAAATATCCCGCTTAGCGAATTTACAAATCGCGTTACAGAGCTTAACCGAGAAAGCAGGCTTATTCTAATATGCCGAAGCGGCAATCGCAGTACGAGAGCGTGTGACCACTTATCTTTCCTGGGATTCAACCATATAAACAATTTAGTTGGCGGTATGTTGGAATGGAACGGAGATATCGTTGAGGGAGGTCAATATAAAAATGAGCATTCAAGTAGATAAAACGCTAGACGCCAAAGGATTGGCTTGCCCAATGCCTATAGTTAAAACAAAAAAGATGATGGAAGAGCTGACAGAAGGTCATGTACTGGAAGTACAAGCCACTGACAAAGGATCCATCGCCGATCTACAGAGCTGGTCAACCAGAACAGGACATGCTTATTTGGGGAATAGGATTGTTGGAAATGTGATTCACCATTATGTAAGAAAAGCGAATCCCTCTGACATTAAAGCTGAGCAAAAGCACCCTATTACGATGACCAACGATGAGCTAAGTTCCTTATTAGAGCAACCGGGTTTCGCTAATCATTCTATCCTTCTTGATGTTCGCGAACCCGCTGAATATGCATTTGGTCATATCCCAGGAGCGTTGTGCATCCCCTTTGGAGATTTGGCGAACCGGACACCTGAACTAGATCCGATTAAAAGTATTTATGTGATTTGCCGCACGGGTAGTCGAAGCGATATGACTGCTCAGCGATTATCAGATTTAGGCTTTGCAAAAGTAACAAATGTTACTCCGGGTATGTCCGAATGGATCGGCCCTATCATGAGGGAGGAGTGATTGATATGACAAAGGTTAGTCCGATGACTGCAGCTCAGGTAACCCAACACATTCTCGGAAATATGCCCTTATTTATTCTGGATGTCCGGAATGAAGAAGATTTTAATACTTGGAAAATCGAAGGTAATCACGTTCAGATCATCAATATCCCTTATTTTGATTTGCTTGATGGTATCGACGGCATTCTGGAGCAAATTCCCGATGATCAACCTGTCCTGGTCGTTTGCGCAAAAGAAGGCTCATCGATATTCGTTGCGGAACAATTACTTGAACAAGGCAAAAGCAATGTTTCCTATCTTGCAGGTGGCATGAAAGCATGGAGCGAACACTTGGAACCCTTGAAAGTGGCTGACATTCAAGGCGGCGGCGCCCTGTACCAATTTGTTCGGATTGGCAAAGGATGTTTGTCCTACATGATTGTCTCGAATGGAGAAGCCATCCTTGTTGATCCCGCCCGCATGATTTCCGCCTACACAAGGTTTGCTGACAATAACAACATTACTATCAAACATCTTATCGATACGCATCTGCATGCTGATCATCTATCTGGAGGCCGAGAGTTAGCTAAGAAAGTTAGCGGTACGTACTGGTTACCTCCAAAGGACGCAGAAGAGGTTAACTTCAATTACTGCCCGCTGGAAGCAGGAAAAGAAATTTCTGTCGGCGGAACAACCGTCAAAGTAACTCCGCTCCATTCACCTGGTCACACGATTGGCAGCACAACCCTAATCGTGGATGATAAGTACCTTCTTACGGGCGACATTCTATTTGTGGAATCGATTGGGCGCCCCGATCTTGCCGGAAAAGCAGAAGATTGGGTTGGGGACCTCAGAACGACCCTGTATACGACATATAAAGAGCTCAACGAAGATTTAATCGTATTGCCTGCCCATTTTGCCAACATGACTGAACTCAGTTCTCATGGCTCCGTATCTGCACGCTTGGGAGATTTATACAAAGTCAATGCAGGACTTAACGTTAAGAACGAGGGTACATTTCGAGCTTTGGTTACGAATAATCTTCCGCCACAGCCGAATGCGTATCAAGAAATCCGGCAAACCAACATGGGGAAATTGAACCCCTCCCAAGAAGAACAGCGCGACATGGAGATGGGTCCGAATCGCTGTGCCGTTCACGGATAAATGAATACCAATATGGAGGAATGAACATGAATATTAAACAAATTGTGGATGCCAAAGGTCTTGCTTGCCCAATGCCGATTGTGCGCACCAAAAAAGCGATGGATGAACTCCAATCTGGGGATATCCTGGAAGTTCAAGCAACGGATAAAGGATCCCAGACCGATATCACCGCGTGGACAAAATCCAAAGGGCATAAGCTTATGGAAAGCAAAGAAGAAAGTGGAGTGTTTACCTTCCGGATTCAGAAGGGGTAATAATCCGCTCGACAGGAGGCATTTCGAATGGATATATCCTTCATTATGATTTTGTTTGCAATTGGCTTTATCGGTTCCCTTATATCAGGCATGGTGGGGATCGGAGGGTCGATCATTAAGTATCCCATGCTTCTTTACATCCCGCCAGCCCTTGGGTTTGCAGCTTTTACTGCTCAAGAAGTATCCGCGATCAGTGCCGTTCAGGTGTTTTTTGCGACATTAGCCGGCATGATTGCTTTTCGAAAGGGCGGATACATTAATCAATCACTTGTCATCTATATGGGGTCGTCCATTATTGTTGGGAGCTTCATTGGGGGCTATGGATCCAAATTTTTACCGGATGCAGCAATCAACAATGTCTATGGTGTACTTGCCTTTATTGCCGCTGTCATGATGTTTATGCCGAAAAACAATAAAGAGCTTGATGACTTCACATCGGTCACCTTTAACAAGAGCTTAGCTGCTGTTCTTGCCGGAATCATCGGAATCGTATCTGGAATAGTAGGTGCGGCGGGAGCGTTCATTACGGTTCCAGTTATGCTTGTAATTCTCAAAATCCCAACTCGTGTTGCAATTGCTTCTTCCTTGGCGATTACGTTCATCGCATCCATTGGTTCAACGACAGGGAAACTCATGGGCGGGCATATGCTCTTAGTCCCTTCTATTGTGATGATTATCGCAAGTACACTTGCAGCTCCCATTGGGGCAATAATTAGCAAAAAGCTGAATACAAAGTCGTTGCAATGGTTCTTATCTTTGCTGATCGTCGCAACTGTCATTAAGATTTGGTTTGATATTTTTTTTGAATAGTTAATACCCATACAGGTATACGTATAAAAATTAAGGAGTGAATCAGATGTCGGAGAAAGAGAAGTCCACCATTGTGCTATTTAGCGGTGAAATGGACAAAGCGATAGCTGCCTTTATTATTGCAAACGGAGCCGCTGCTTACGATCACGAAGTAACCATTTTCTTCACGTTCTGGGGACTAAATGCCCTTCGTAAAGATGAATCCGTTCCTGCTAAAAAAGGCTTTTTAGAAAAAATGTTCGGGAAGATGATGCCTCGAGGCGTTAACAAAATGGGACTTTCCAAAATGAATTTTGGAGGAATGGGGCCCAAAATGATCAAACATGTCATGAAAAAACATAATGTACTTTCCCTTCCTCAATTGATTGAATTAGCTAGGGAGCAAGGTGTCAAACTGGTTGCCTGCACCATGACAATGGATTTGCTCGGTCTGCAAAAAGAAGAGCTGCTGGATGGTATCGAGTACGCAGGGGTCGGGGCTTATCTGGGTGATGCAACTGAAGCGAGAGTGAACCTGTTTATCTAAGCGATATTGTGAAGGCACCCTTTTTAGGTCATAATAATACGTATACGGGTGTAGGTAATAGGAGGTTGAACATATAATGCGTTATGATGACGACTTGAAAAACCGCATGCGGAGACTGGAAGGTCAAGTGCGCGGAGTATTAAATATGATGGAGGAAGAAAAGCACTGTAAAGACGTAGTCGCTCAAATCTCCGCCATACGAAGCGCAGCAGACAAAGCCATAGCCTAT
The DNA here is from genome assembly GCF_059692235.1 of Paenibacillus sp. J2R1T-4. NCBI lineage: Bacteria > Bacillati > Bacillota > Bacilli > Caryophanales > Paenibacillaceae > Paenibacillus > Paenibacillus sp. J2R1T-4. Next base: position 67,927 of record NZ_JCAUBA010000004.1, read on the forward strand.
ATCGTTGCGAAAAATTTAGAACAATGTATCCTTGATGAAATAGAAGCTGGTGGAGACACCAGTAAAGTTGTTTCAGAAGCAGTGCAGTTGTTGATAAAGAGCAGGTAAATTACTCTCTCTCGTCCAGAAAGACACCTTTAGATAAGGTGTCTTTCTTACGTTCCGTACTGGCAACAAATCGGTAAACGTATAACTGATAATCATGCTGTGGGTGATCTTAGTTGCAGAAAAGCAATTAATTCGAGTGAACAGGGTGGTATGGGGCAATTTAGTTGCAGCAAAGCAATTAGTGGAGGTAAAAGTAGAGTTGGTGGTCCTATTGCGGGAGATTAGTTGCTTTTTGGCAATTATAGTATGCTAGTTTTGAGCAAGGATTGAAATTAGTTGCTTTCTTGCAATTAACTTGTTGAATTTCAATGAAACGGAGCTCAACGACCACCGGTGTACCCGGATGGGTTTCCTTACTAATAAAGGGGACGATCGTCCAATTAATTGTGATGTCTGCACAATGATGTCCGAACATACATATGAAGGGATTGTATCACTATTGATCTTTACATTCCACGGGGGTAGATTCGGTGAACATCTCGGCTTACGCTATGGTTGCAGCTGTTCTTGCTTTTGTGATCTGGAGGAGAACCAGAAGCACTTATCGTCCTATGAATGGTTCAGGCAAACATTTATTGGTTCCAATCTTCTTCCTGCTTCCGTTTATGGTAATCCTGGTTCTGAATCCGAATGTTCATGCTTACCTGTGGGAGTGGGTGGCGGCGCTCGGTCTGGGCGCTTTACTGTCTATTCCGCTCATCTGGACGACGAATTATGAACTCCGTGAAGACCAGCACATTTATGCGAAGAAGAATGCAGGCTTCATCGTGGCTTTTATCGCTATTGTAATAATCAGACTGTTCATGAGGGATTACATGGGAGACGTGGAGCAAGAGACACAGATGGCTTTATTCATGGTTGTGGCGGTTGGATATATTGTGCCATGGCGGATTGTTTCGTATAAAAAATTCAGGGAATTGCATCGTCAAAGACAGGAGTTTACTTGAAGATTGATGTCGTGTTTGAGTTTATTCCTATTTTTTTTAACAAGATGAATAATATCACGCCCATTTTTCCTAGACTCCGCACCAAGAGGGCGCCCCTTTCATAAAATACACTGACTGTATCCCTTTACCTTGTAACATACAAAGCCCAAGCAAGGAGGGGTGGCACTATTGAAAGGTAGCGACCATAAGAACAAGTTTTTATTAACCAATCGCGAACGCGAAGTCTTCGAACTGCTTGTGCAGGACAAAACGACTAAGGATATCGCTCAGCAGCTGTTCATTAGTGAAAAGACTGTGCGCAATCATATCTCGAATGTCATGCAGAAATTAAATGTAAAAGGTCGTTCACAAGCGGTTGTCGAGCTTATCAAGCTTGGGGAATTAAAGATCTGACGTGTCGGTTTAAGCGGAAAAGCCTTTCATCTGCACTTCCTGAGTGGAGTACAGAGGAGGCTTTTTTGATGTATTAATTTGTTGCTTTAGCTAAATATTCAAGAAATAATAATCATTTTTCCCAACAACGTGGTAAAATAAGGTAAAGACTGTCTTGACTTAGGTAACAAAATCAATTGTTGAGGAGGGAATTTAGATGGGAGAGCAAGTTATTGCAACGCCGATTAAACCAATTGTTCCTGCAGTTTTCGTCTATGTAACGGACATAAAGAAATCAGTTGAATGGTACTGCAAATTGTTGAGTTTACCCATTCCCGAGAAAACTAGAGAAAATATTCATATTTTTGGTTTAGGGGAGAGTCATTGTTCGAATATTTTTTTGACGAAAAGAGATGAGGTAAATCCTTCATCTGAGCCTATTTTTAGTTTAACCGCACCTGATTACGATGCTGCTTTCCAATTCCTAACCAAACTCGGAATAGAAATTGTACATAGGAATCAGGATGTGATTCACTTTAAGGACCTAGATGGCAATGTATTGATGGCTTGCTCGATATAAATTGAAGTCGTAGATATTGTATCACTACAGATAACTATAGTTCATTTAACCACCTCACAGTAAGGTGGTTTTTCCTTTATGAGCTTATTAAGCTTGGGGAATTAAAGATCTGACGTGTCGGTTTAAGCGGAAAAGCCTTTCATCTGCACTTCCTGAGTGGAGTACAGAGGAGGCTTTTTTGATGCGTTATTTACATGTAACAAGCTTTTAAAGCTATGAAATCTGGTATAATAATCTAATGATCATCCATGCGGAGCTACAACTAATTGAACTAATTTGGGGAGATGATTAGATGGATGATTTATTCATTCTTGTTCAGGAGCGTAAGGAGATTTGGGTGAAAATCTTAGTCGAATCTGGATTTTCGATGGAACGCATCCATTTCCTGATCGACCTAAGCGGGAAAAAGGATTTATCCTTGTCAGACGATGAATTTGTTCGGTTATCCATTATTAAATCCTTGTACATCCTGACACTTATTGAGAATGATCCCGAATGGAATGGCAGTAAAGAGCCGTTAGCTCAAAAAAAAGAAACTCTCAGAGATCTATTTCAATGCTCTAGTCGTTGGATAGAGCCTCTAATATCTGTTATTACACCTACATATAATCGGCCAGTAGCTTTATGCGAGATGATTGAATGTTTGTTAAGGCAGTCGTTTATCGACTTTGAATGTATTATTGTTAATGATGCCGGGGATTCGATTGATTGGGTTAAGAATTTATATCCAGAACTGAATATTACCATTATTAATCAGCCTATTAATGGCAAGCATTGCCGAGCTCGAAATGCGGCTCTGGAATGGGCAAAGGGTACTTATATCCTACTGTGTGATGATGACGATTTATTGTTGCCCGATCACATGAAGAGAATGCTGGAGGAAATAAACAAGGTACCATGCGATCTCGTATACTGTGATGCCGAGATTGTCGATTACGATACACGAGGCAATACCCGGATACCAAAAAGCAGGTTATTGTTTGCCTACGAGTTAGATTTACAAGGTATGAGGGAATTTTCCACGTTTATACCGTCAGGCTGCTTGTATCGAAAGCAGATCCATAAGGTGATCGGGACCTTTGATGAAGATATTTATCATTATTGGGACTGGGACTTTTTTCTGCGAGTTTCTGAATTGTATCAAGTGAAACGTGTCCCGGTTGCCTCTGTCTTGTACGCGTTCTCTTCATCGACTGGAGATAATCTTTCTGCTGAAACCGATCAAATGCGTCCTTACTTAGATAAGCTAAGCGCTAAGCACGATCTAGGCCGCTTGCCGACCAAAAATTTTTACTTGCTTCTTGAAGAAGAAGGAGTAAAAAAGCGTCTTTCTAGGACCGAGGTGATATGGGACGGAGCTCCCATCGTGTCCAGATACGAATCCAGACGGACAATGTAAAGAGCCCTCCACATTAACGACCTTTCAAAAGGATCGATAATGTGGAGGTTTTTTTTCACATACCAGAATGTATAGGTTTTTCTTACATAAGTGATCACTGAGCATTCTCAATTAAGTTTAACACCTTGTGGCGGAGATCATAGAGCTCTGATTGTATGCCGCGGCTCTCTGCCTTCAGATCCGAAACGACTCGCTGGATCAAGGAGTATCTCTCATCGATTTGATGGAGCGCTTCGGATATGCGGCCTTGCACGATCCAGTCCGTAATGAAGCCATCGAAGAAGAAGTCGGCAAATGTCAACAAGCCGCTAATTTCGATCCGGATGGAAACATCCTTCTGCACATCCTTCAGTTCTTTCTCAAAATGACGTAAGCTTCTCTGAGCAGCATGTATAGCGGAACGCGCCTCATCAATCCGATCATGTTTGATTGCGGTAGAGATGACCCCGCCTCCAAGCATATCCCATGTGCCCCAGCCCTTGGCAGACTCGAGCAGCTCTTGAGCGTGATCCAGCTTCCTGAGAACAGTATCCCCTGCTGCTATGGCTTCCTCGATCTGGATCTTATTCGCGGCAAGCTCGGGTTCCCGGTCGTCGAGTTGTTGGATTTGATAAGACAGCTCAGGGTAATGGAACTGAATCATACGCCTTTTCTGCTGGATCAAATCATCAATGTCAGCCTCAATGGTACGAACATCCGCGAGCTGTCGATTCAGACCCGTGATCTCTTCTTCGAAGTCATGAATCGTTTCTATGACTTCATCATATTTCAGCTTGGCAAGCAGGACCTCTTCATTTTCCTTAGACAGCTTTTCTTCTTTTTTACCAATCAGGCTATACACCAACGCTCCCAAAGACAGCCTCGTAAGCCGATCCACGTCTTGTTGCTCATCTCGCCATTGCTTCTCGTAATGGTCCCGGTTGCGCAACTCTTGCTTCAATTCAAGATTGAGCTGCTCAAGGCTTTGTTGCCAATTGTGCTTCTGACGAAGCTTCATCTTCATGCCTGCCAGTTGCTCGTTAACCTCTTGAAATTTCAACATGTATCCCCTCCCAAACCGTAGTGAAGACAATGTACTTCTTATGTAATACGATTCCAGGAGGAAGGATGTTTCAGTAAGAGTCACGTTCATTTACGAAGAACAGATTGCTTATCCGGATACAAATAGTGCAAAATAGAGACGGAGGCGATTACCGATGACAGCTTGGTATGAGGAAAGTTTTGGAAAAGATTATTTGCTTGTATATAAACACCGGGACGTAGCAGGAGCCTACGCGGAAGTACAGCGCATGGCGGGGTGGTTGAATCTCCCTGTCGGGGCTAACGTACTGGATCTATGCTGCGGGATGGGCCGCCATTCCATGGCGTTGGCTGACGCTGGGTATAAGGTGACGGGTATAGATTTATCTGATGTCCTTCTGGATGAAGCGCGCAGACTGGACAAGGATCAACGCATCGATTGGCATCAAGGGGATATGCGTCATTTGCCTTTTGCTGATGAATCTTTTCAAGCGGTTGTAAATTTGTTCACTTCCTTCGGTTATTTCGATAGTGAGGAGCAGAATGAACAGGTGCTCAAAGGAATACAGCGTGTATTGAAACCAGATGGACGATTTATAATTGATTTTCTCAATGCGGAATACATAAAAGCACGTGTTGTGCCTTATTCGGAAAGAACCGATGAGGGGCTTACTATTCAAGAAAGCCGCACGATTGAAGACGGATTCGTACGTAAGCGGATTGTTGTCCAGGAAGAAGGCGAGCAGGATCGTCAGTATCTGGAGCAAGTACGATTGTATGGACTTCGGGATTTCGAAGCGATGCTGACTCGCACAGGGCTAACGCTTGACGCGGTATATGGCGGCTACGATGGACAACCATACGAACCTGCCGATTCTCCAAGGTTAATTCTGCTAGGCACCAAGTAAGACTTGAAAGGCAGGAAGTTGAATCATGAGAATGACTAGAACAGTAATTCGCGATGGATTTGTGCAGGTAAAGGTTCCGCTTCCTTTTCCGCTTCGCTGGGTGAACAGTTATGCATTGCGCGGAGCAGATGGATGGACGATTATCGATCCTGGGCTGCATACAGAGGATTCAGAAGCGATTTGGCTAGAAACGTTGGAAGAGCTTGGTATAGGTATGGGAGACATAGAGCAGATCGTCCTTACCCACCATCACCCTGATCACTATGGATTAAGCGGCTGGTTCCAAGAGCACAGCGGAGCACCAGTATATCTTTCGGCTACAGGACAGCAACAAGTTATCGAGTTATGGGGCGAGGCGTTGCCTATGAGCGATCGATTGATGAGCTTATTCCTCTTGCACGGTATGGACAAGACCTTGATTGAACCGATGTTCGGGCATATGCGCAGCTTCATCTCTCAAGTATCGCCTCAACCGAAGTTATCCTTGATTGAAATGGACCAACCCTTCAGACTTGGTGAACGTCTGTATCGTACCCTACATACTCCCGGCCATGCCGATGGACATATAAGCTTTTACGACGAGGAAAGGGCAGAAATGTTCTGCGGTGACCATGTGTTGCCCCAGATCACGCCAAACGTTGGTTATTTGCCAGGCTTTGACCCGAACCCGCTGCGAACCTATATGGCAAGCTTGCGCCAAACCGCTCAAATGAATGTGAAGATGGCTTATCCGGGGCATCGCGAACCGTTCGCATCGTATTCGGATCGAGCGATAGACATTGCAGGGCATCACGAAGAACGGTTGGAGCGAATGCTCGAGCTGCTTCGAGAGGAGCCGTTAAGCGCCTACACGTTATGTAGAGCCTTGTTCGGAGACAAGCTGTCCATTCATCAGCTACGCTTCGCCTTGTCGGAAACGATTGCTCATGTTATCTATATGCATGAAGACGATCAGGTTCAGGAACTGCAAGCAGAGAACGGTTCGCTGTTATATCGCAGTTTCTAGACCATTCTAAGTTGAAAAAGGAGTGAGCGTATGTCATCTGAAGGATTGGAATGGAGTATGGTTGAAACGTTTGAGGAGGCCGGCGCAGTTATTGCAAAGGTCGGTATCCTTCCTTTATCCGTTTAGAGCGTGCTGACGCCAAGGAGAAGCTATTGTCACGATTCGCAGCAGTTGCGAATGACAGCGCTGTGCAGAAGCTGACTAAACTCTTGCGATGAAATGCCAGCCGTTCAAACGCATCAAGCTCAAACTCAAGCTTAGCTCAACCATGTACGTGTAACCCACCCGCACCACTCTATATTGGTACGGGTATACATAATGCCTCTTTGCACCAAGGTGTATGCTCCAAAATAAGGAGAATGGAGTGTAATCGCTCCCAGATCTCCGCCTACTATTACTCGAAGCTGCTCAATTCGGTTCTCCAGCTTAGAGAGCTTCGCCTCATACATAGCGGTTCGATCCGCGAGCAGCTTCTTGGCCGTGTCAGGGTCGCTAATCCAAATGCAATACAGCTTCAGCGTAAATTCGTCTCTTGTAACGGGGTCAGCAGTCGGTTCGGAAAGCCATTGTCTTACGGCCGCTTCACCGGTTTTTGTTATGGAATATACTTTTTTGTCAGGCTTATTGGTCTGTTCCACGAGCTCGAACTGCACGTGTCCATCCTTCTCCAGCTCAGCAAGCAGGGGATATATCTGGCTATGCTTGGCTTGCCAGAACAGATGGATTTTCAACATAAGGTCATATCCGGAGCACGGAGCTACAGTCAATATGCTAAGCAATCCGTATGAGAGTGTATTCAAGTGCAACTATTCCTCCGATTTAGGTATATTCGTAAACTTAGGGGCGTCTTCTGCTACGTAGAAGACGCCCTTTGTTGATTGAGCCAGTACAAGGCGTCAGACATCACTTCTTCACGATTAGTATCATTATGAAGCTCATGAAGAAAGTCGGGCCACTCTTTGAACATACATCGGTCACTGCCAGCTCGTTCGGCGAACTGTTGACTGGCATGAATCGACGTAACCTTGTCATTCCCGCCATGCATAAGAAGAAGAGGGACATTCAATTCATCGGCGTGGTTCAGGGCCCATAATCCTGCACTCACTACACTGTTATAGAAACGGGCCGTAATGAACCCGTGATTCAAGCTGTCTTCCTTGTATCGCCGTGCCATCTCGGGATCAGACGTTAGATGATCTGCTTTCATAGGCCGATTATTGGAGAAGGAAGGATAGACACGGTTAACAATTCGGGCAAGCCACACTTGAAGTGACGGCGGCATGAAAGCGAGCTGCAGCCAAGGTCCAGTTACAATAGCCCCAGCAATCTGCGGTTTGCGCCTTAGAATATAATTGAGGGTGACGTTGCCACCCATGCTATGGCCGTACAAGAAAATGGGAAGACCTTGAGATCGGTGTCCGGCTTCAGCTAACATCAGATCGATCCCCTCAAGCAGTTGTTCATAGTCGGGTGTGTGCCCGCGTTGTCCGGCTGTGCGGCCGTGTCCGCGTTGATCGAACATCATGACGATGTATCCTTCGTCGATGAAACGTTGCGCAACATGTGCATACCGACCGGTATGCTCACCCATCCCATGAATAATTCCGATAACAGCCTTTGCTTCCATCCTCGCTTCAGGACTCCATTCGCAAGCGAACATAGAGGTGCCGTCTCTGCAGCGCCATCTGAACTCTTCGTAAGCCATGATCGATCACCTCGCTGGGTTTTCACATTTTTATTCTGCATAAAAGGTTCACTACTCAAGATTATACGATAAATCCCATTACATTCAAGCGCAGCACAATCCCAATCTACTGTCGGTCCAGCCAGGAGGAGTAACAATTCCACTGGCTTGTTGAGTTTAACAGAGACATTCACTTTATTGCGAAAGCTTGGCTCCATGCAAAAATGTGCAGCAACGACTGTGAACATTTTTGCAGCGAGGTTGTGTTTGGATTCGGGAAGCCTGCTGCAGCAAGGGATTACCTCCAGCATATGCGGGCAAAAGAGTACCGTAGACGCACTAACCCTTCATCCAGTACATTGTGGCTATAACTACGGAATTCAAGCTACAGCATGGCAAGATTCCAGAGAGAGGAGAGACTGCAGCTATGGACCGTTTGATGGCCCAGACGAAAACCAAGCACCAACTACCAAAGGACAGGCGAAAGAAATGGTTTCATTTGCTGATTCGAGATCGTTATCTCTATTTGTTAGCACTGCCGGGCTTATTGTTTTTTTTCCTGTTCAAATATGTCCCGATGTGGGGGCTGATCATAGCCTTTCAGAATTACTCGCCCTATGCAGGCGTGTTAGACAGTGAGTGGGTTGGGCTGGAGCATTTTAACCGCTTCTTCAGTCATTCTGATTTTTTTCTCCTCCTGCGCAACACCATGGCGATTAGCCTCATGAACCTGCTGCTGTTTTTTCCGGCACCGATCATAATCTCTATAATGCTGAATGAAGTGAGGCATACGGTGTTCAAACGATTCGTGCAGACTGTGATCTATTTTCCCCACTTCTTGTCCTGGGTCATCATTGCCGGGATCAGCTTCATTATGTTAGGTCAGGCAGAGGGTGTAATCAATGAGATTCTGGTTCTGCTCGGATTCGAGAAAATACCGTTTTTGACTTCCCCGAATTTGTTCTGGTTCATGCTGACCATGCAAAATATTTGGAAGGATGCCGGATGGGGGACCGTTATTTTCCTGGCCGCGATTTCTGGTATTGATCCTACCTTATATGAAGCGGCCAAAATGGACGGAGCGAGCAGAATGAAGCAAATTTGGCATGTTACCCTTCCCGGGATGAAAAACGTAATTATGATTCTTTTGATCCTGAAGCTGGGTGATGTCATGGATGTCGGCTTCGAGCAAGTATTCCTGATGGGCAGCGCAGCCGTATCGAATGTGGCGGACGTGTTCGACACCTATGTGTACAGGAACGGCATCCTGAACGGGGAATTCAGCTATACCGCAGCAGTCGGGTTGTTCAAATCGGCAGTAGGGCTAATCATGGTGCTGACAGCCAATAAGCTCGCTAAGCTCGCCGGTCAAGATGGTCTATATTAACGCTTAGGAGGGAGGAGGACATGCTCCAGACCGCTTCTTCAGATAAATGGGTGGAACGATCGAATTCATTCATACTTGCCTTGCTTGCTGTAGTGATGATCTTTCCGCTCTATTATGTATTCGCCGTTTCGTTCACCGACCCGAAGATTTATCACGATAGCGGGCTCGTGTTGTATCCCAAGGGTTTTACTTTTGAAAACTATAAGTACTTACTATCTACCCCATTATTCCCGCGCTCAATCGGTATAACGTTGTATGTGGCCATTTTGGGAACGGTATTAGGGTTAGCGGTAACCTCGGCCTTAGCCTACGCGTTGTCCCGTAAACGATTCATGGGCAGGAAGCTGTTGCTGTTATTGATTTTGTTCACGATTCTGTTCAGTCCTGGGATCATCCCGCACTACTTGCTCATTCGTGACTTAGGGTTAATCAATTCCTTGTGGGCACTCATTCTCCCCGCTGTTAGCAATGGGTGGAATGTATTCCTTATGAAAAGCTTCTTCGACAGCATCTCCGATAGTCTGGAGGAAGCCGCTGTCATTGACGGCTGCAATGATCTGCAAGTGTGGTGGCGAATCATTTTGCCCTTGTCTTTGCCGGCGCTTGCTACCTTCGGTCTTTTCTTCGCGGTCCAGTACTGGAATGTGTTCTTCAATGCAGTGCTCTACATCAACGATTTCCATAAATGGCCGCTGCAGCTCGTATTGAGACAAATGCTGATTGAATCCAGCACGACCGCAGGAGGGGGAGAAGGGCTGGCGGAAGGACAATATGTGAATCCGCAGTCCATCAAGATGGCTGCTGTCCTAATCGCATCGCTCCCCATTATGATGGTATACCCATTCCTACAGAAACATTTTGCCAAAGGAGTTATGGTAGGATCTGTTAAGGAATGAGATTATACAACTATAGGATTGGTCAATAAAAGGAGGAAAGCAAGATGAAATCATCATTCAAAGTCATCGAGAAGAAGTGGGTCGTTCTGTTAGCTTTGACACTTGCAACCGGCTCGGTCCTTGCGGGCTGCAGCAAAGACAATGGAAGCGAGGGCAGCAGTACAAGCAGCAGTCCAAGTCCGACGGCCACACAGAAGGCACCGGAACCGCCAACCCCGATCAGCATCATGGTTACATTCTATGGTGCAGAGCCCCCTGGACCGGATAATGTAGTCATCAAAGAGATTGAGAAGCGGACGAACACGAAGCTTACGATTACATGGGTGTCACCGAACAGCTACAACGAAAAGGTCAACGTGACGCTCGCTTCAGGCGATATTCCGGACATTACACTAATTGGCGATAACTTCGCCCAGAACGTAAGGAGCATGGCGGCCCAAGGGGCATTCTGGGATTTGGAGAAGTACATCGGCGATTATCCCAATCTGAAAGCGTACCCTAAGGAAGCTTGGGATAACACGCGATACCAGAATGGCAAAATCTACGCCATTCCGCGTGTTCGCGGCTTGGATGCTGGTATGCTTTCAGTGCGGAAGGATTGGCTCGATAAGCTGAATCTAAAGGTTCCCCAGACGATGGATGATTTGTATAATGTAATGAAAGCATTCACAGTTAATGATCCAGATGGGAACGGAAAAGCAGATACGGTCGGAATGGCTGGGAACATAGCGTCCGATGGGATCGGTCTAGGAAGCTTTAATGCGATTCTGAACACATTCCAGAATGCGAATGACGGCTGGAAGGTGGATCAGAGCGGCAAGCTCGTGAATATGACTACGCATTCCTCTACCAAGGAAGGGCTCGCATGGCTTCGTAAAGCGTATGCGGAAGGATTGATCCATAAGGATTTCGCCACGCTCAAAAATTCTCAAGGAAGAGAAGCGGTGATGGGCGGCAAAGCTGGAGTTGCCTTCGAAGCGGTATCGGCAGCATGGGTATTGACGGAAGGCATCCGCAAAACAGATCCTAAGGGTGATATGCTTCCATTGGTTTCCTTAAGTAATGCGGGCGGCGCCAAGTATAATGGCCAAGGCACGGGGTACAGCGGGGTGTTCGTTATCCCCAAAACGGTTCCGGAGGCGAAGCTGAAGAAGCTGCTTGCTTTTATCGACTACGGTGCTTCGGATGAAGGCTATGAGCTGGGCGCTTACGGCTTCAAGGATGTGCATTTCACGAAGAATGGGGAGTTCTACGTCCAGACCGAGCAAGCAACGAAGGATATCGTCTCCACTTCGGCTTTTGGACAAATTTTCACGAAATATAACAAATACATTTATGCGACTGCGCCGAATATTCCAGTTGATTATTACAATCGCAGCAAAGGGATCATCGATGAAATCAGTAAAGTCAGCCTATCCAACCCGTCCCTCGGACTTTACTCCGAGACTTGGACGAAATATCGCAATGAATTCGTCAAGAAAACTACAGATCTACAGGTTAAAATCATCCTGGGTTCAGAGCCTCTTGAGAGCTGGGATGCCTATGCCGCGAAGCTTGCAACCGATCCGAACTGGACCAAGTCCATGGATGAATTGAATGCCGCTTATAAGGCCAAGTCAGGCAAATAAATATTGTGCTAGAGGATGTGAGGATCGCCATGAGGAAGCTTAACTTGAATTTCTACTATCGGAACCTGCTTCTTGTGTTCATAGTTACTTGTCTTCCTATGGCGATCATTGCAGCATCCAACTATTATATTGTCGTAAGCCAGATCGAGAACGAAGTGAAGCAGAACCACCGCCTGCAGCTCGAGCAAATATACAGCAACATGGAGAAGCAGCTGACCCGCCTCAAAGTAATCGGCAATCAATGGGTATTTAATCCGCTGTTTATCGGTGAGCTGCTTACCGGTGATCTGCGGCAAAATTCCGAATCGACAAGGGAGCTCTTCGTTTCCTTAAGAACTTTGAAACAGACCAATTCCTTGATCGATAACGCTGTGTTGTATTTACAAAAAAATCATTTGGTCATTTCGGACGAAGAGGGAATTGTAACCCTCGAAGAAGAACCGACACAGCAAGTGTTTCAGAAGCTGTTGGAGGAGCGCTCCAATTTATTTTGGTGGGAGCAGCCCGTCAGCCCTCTTAAATATAAGAGCAAGGTTCAGGTTGCATTAGTGCATAAAGTTACAGGGTTAGTGTCAGCGCCTTCAGGGGCGATTATTTTGTATTTGGACAAAAGTCAGATGGATGATATGTTAGTTTCCCTCAATCTGGATGGGCAGGGGGTCGCTTTTATACTGAACAATGACGGCAGTTGGATTACTAGCGGCCGGCGTCAGAGCGAGGAGCCTTTACCCCTGGATGAAGCAGTGCGCGAGGCCGTATTAGATCAGGGGCGCTATAGTGATGATTTCATCTTCAAACGAGGCAAGATCAGCTATTCTGTTACCGTTGGGGAACTATCCCGTGACGGATGGAAAGTCGTCGTGGCAACACCTCTTACGAAGCTTACTGCTCCTGTCGTTCTAGTCTCGAAGCTCGGGTTGGCCGTCAGTATGATCGGATTGTTGATTGCGATTGGCCTGTCCTTGTTTGCCTCAAGAAGCATTTATCGGCCTGTTAAGAATCTGGTCGGGATGTTCCGCGAGTCTGTATCCAGCTCTGCAGCACCGATCGACAAGAACGATGAATTCCTTTTTATCGAGAGCAAATGGCGGAAGACACTCCAGGAGAGCCGGCTTATGAACGTGAAGCTGGAGCAGAACCGCCAATCGCTCAAGGAAGGCTTCTTACTGCAATTGATCCAAGGGCATCTGTATTTCTTCTCCGAAGAGGAGTTGAAAGAGAAGATGGCTCATCATGGCTGGCATGCAGAGGATAAAGGCTTTGCCATCATCCTGGTACGAATGGACGAGATTACCGATGACCATGGCAAGTTCTATGAGGGGGACGAACAGCTTGCGACTTTTGCGGCCGTAAACATTTCACAGGATCTATTGAGCAGCCTTGGAGAGGACGCCGGAGTGATCAATTTCTATGATCTATCGTTTGCTATTCTGCTCTCCTACCCGTCTGAGAGGCCTAAGGAGCAGGTTAAGCGCGATCTCTTCCACCTCTCAAGAGAGTTAATAGACATTCTGACTCGCTTTACTCAATTGCGTTTTACTGTAGGTGTCGGGAAGCTGGAGTACCGGGCGCAGGATATTCACAAATCACTTGCAGAAGCAAGAGAAGCGTTAAGATTCCGGGATCTGGACAAGAACGAGCAAATTCTGGATATGGACAATGTACTGCCTCAGGGGGCGGTTCCTGTTAATTATCCATTCGATACGGAGAATGCGATTATCCAATCGATGAAGATGGGGATGGAGAAGGAAGCCGTTCGGCAGCTCGAACGATTCGTCCAACAGCTGAAGCAAAGTCAAGGGAAAGAGATGTTGTTCCAGCAAGGCATGCTCCAACTGCTTGGAAGCATTCTGCATGCACTTTTACGATCTGGCGTATACTCGGCGGCGCTGAATCGGAATGGCAACCTATTCGAGCAGCTAAGCGGGATCAAGGTTCCGGAAGAAATGCTGCGCTGGATGCGCACTCATATCATTGAGCCATATGCTGAAGAGCTTTCTAATACGAGAGAGAAAATGATGCGGCAAATTGTGACCAAAGTCATCGAATCGATCCATGAATTGTACCCAACACCGATTTCGTTGGAATCTTGCGCGGATACTTATGGGATCACCTCGTACAATCTGAGTAAAGAGTTCAAACAATTCACAGGTACGAACTTTATTGATTATTTGACGAATGTCAGGCTGGATAAAGCCAAAGAGCTGTTAAGCACTACAGATATGAAGATGAATGATATCGCGGAACGGGTAGGCTACCAACCCAGTTATTTCATGCGGATTTTCAAAAAGGCAGAGGGCATTACACCAGGGAACTATAGGGAAAGGCATGGGAAAGGAAGCTCATTCGAATCGCCAAGGTGACTTGGCCGTTACGGGAGGTAGAGAACTCGCCATGTATGAACAGTATGAGGATCGGGAGCGATTAGGGAAATCCAATATGCTGGAGCCCTTTTATTCGCCCTATCAGGATTTTCGAATCTATGAGTCTTCGGTAACACAAGGAATTCGTCTAGGCTTGAATGTGATCAAACCAGAGCGGCCCGGTTATATGTTAATCAAGCTCCATGGATGGCATATGAGCATGCCGATGCCGGAGCGCAGGGAAACACCATTAGATAGCCCTTATTTGATTGTTCAGGTAGATATGCGCGGAAGAGCTTTTTCCGAAGGCGAAGAGGATTGCAATGGCTATGAGTTAATTGATATCTATGATGCTGTGCAATTCGTGAGGAGCGAATACTCCGAGTATTTGCTTGCACCCGATCCTGTTTATCTCGAAGGAGGAAGCGGAGGCGGCGGGAATGTGCTAGCTGCTGCAGCCAAGTTTCCGGACTTGTTCGCTGCAGCTTCTGCCTATTATGGCATATCGGACTATGCCGTGTGGTATGAACAAGATAAGACGGGGGAATTCATGGACGATATGGACATCTGGATTGGCTGCAGCCCTGCCCAGGATGAACAGCGTTATGCAGCTCGAAGCGGGCTTCAGCTTGCAGCAAATGTGATTACCCCGCTCTATATTGCTCATGGAGAGAATGACATTCGAATTCCAGTAGATCATGCCAGAATGTATGTCCAGCATATGGCACGGCTTGGGAAGAGCTCGATCATTCATTATGATGAATTGTTCGGTGTTGGTGGACAAGGCCACCAGGATCACATAAGGGAGGAACAGCTTGAGTTGATTCGGATTGGGTCTGAACGGAATAGAACCCAACACATGGCTAAGAGGGAGCTTCCTCTGAAAGGCGAGCTGGTCATAGGGGGCTACGTATATACGGCGTCTTTCCAGGTGCACCTTGAATCGGTTCATTCTCTTGCCGTAATGGAGTATGATCTTGAGACACGTGAAGCTCGATTGACAGCAGCTAAGCCTTACAAGTATCGAATCCTTTGGAATGACGGTCGGCGGGATCAGGGTGTTTGTATGACAGATGTGTAATTTGGAAAAAAACGGATAAACGGAGGAGATAGTTATGTCTGATCGACCTCAATTAATAGATGCAGATGTACACAATGCGATTGCCAAGCCGCAGGACTTGCTGCCATATCTTCCCAAAGTATGGCATGATCAATGGTTAGCCGTAGGGCCAGGGTATAGCGGAGGGTGGTACAGCCCAGTGAGTGTGCTGCGGAAGGACGCCGTTCCCGATGGGGGAGGAATACCCGGCAGTGACCCTGCATTCATGCTGAAGCATCATCTCGATAAATATGATATTGATTATGCGGTGCTTACCGGCTCTGGGGTTTTGGGTATATCCTTAAATCCCGATCCGGATTATGGGAATGTCATAGCGACGGCATATAATGACTGGCTTGTTGAAACTTGGTTGAAGGCTAGCCCGAAGTATAAAGGGTCCATTCTGATTAACCATGCTGATCCACAAGCGGCTGCTAAGGAGATTGACCGTATGGGCAGCCATCCGGACATAGTGCAGGTCATTATGTGCAGCGGTTCTCGAATGCTGTATGGTCAACGCTTCTACCATCCGATCTATGAGGCCGCCGAACGCAATGGGCTGCCTGTAGGGATTCATCCCGGTACGGAAGGGCGAGGCATTGCTGGAGCACCGACGCCTTCCGGCTATCCGACCCGTTATTTGGAATGGCATAATATACTGCCTACTAACTATATGGCGCATGTGAACAGCCTGGTGTGCGAAGGGGTATTCGAGAAATTTCCTAAGCTTAAATTCGTTGCAATAGAAGGCGGGATCGCCTGGCTGCCGCATCTAATGTGGCGGATGGATAAGAATTACAAAGGATTACGCGATCAGGTGCCATGGCTTAAGCGGCTTCCTTCCGAGTACATCAAGGAACATATTCGTCTGACGACACAGCCTATCGAAGAACCGGCCGACCCGGCTCACTTGAATCAGATTCTCGATATGCTCGGTGCGGATAACCTGATTATGTTCTCCTCTGATTATCCGCACTGGGATTTCGATAATCCTAAGATGGCGCTGCAGCCGATTCGCAGGGAGCTAAGAACGAAAATTTTTGCTGATAATGCGATTGAATTATACGGTTTAATCAGTAAACCTGCTGTTTCTGTAAAGGAGATGTAGGTCAATGACGGAAAAAACAAAATATCCAGTGGCCCAAGCAGATGAAGTGCTCTCGAATGGACGCAAGCTTGTCACCGTGAAGGGCATTGAAATAGGGATCTTCTATGCAGGCGGGGAGTTCCGTGCTTGGCGGAGTGTATGCCCACATGCGGCAGCGCCGGTGTGTGCAGGGAAGGTTGGCGGTACCCGTCTGCCATCCCTGGTGCAAGAGTACAAATATGGCCGCGATCAAGAGATTCTACGCTGTCCTTGGCATGGGTGGGAGTTCGACCTCATAACCGGAGAGCATCTGGTTGATGCGAAAGTGAAACTTCGCGGGTATCCTGTCGATGTGGAACAAGATCAAATCTATGTATGGGTGTAAGTTGTGGACACGATGGCAGTAAAAGCCTATTCCAGTTATAATAGGGGGAGTATTCTAAGCGATCTGTAAGGGGAGATTCTTGTGAGCTATGAGGAGAAGAAGAACGGTAAGCCCAAGGATGAGATCATACGAGAACAGCCTATGACCTACGATGACTATGCTGCATTAGACGACGGTAAGCGATATGAGTTGGCGGACGGCAAACTGGAGCTTATGAGTCCGGGGCCTTCTTCCGCCCATCAACTATTCAGCTTTGAGCTTCAGAAGAAACTTGCGGAATCCTGTGAATCTCAATATTTTGTTCTTTATGCTCCATTAGACGTCATTTTGAGTCCGACCGAAGTGCGGCAGCCTGATATTATGATGCTGCACCGAAGTCGCGTCCATCTTCTAACCAAACGCGGGATAGTAGGTCCTCCTGATCTGGTTGTCGAGATTCTTTCCCCCTACACGCACAAACGAGATAGACTTGATAAGCTGCGTGTCTATGCGCAGTACAGTATTCCAGAGTATTGGCTGATTGATCCTGTACACGGCACTTTGGAGCAATTCACACTGCAGAACGGAGACTACCAGCTCCTCCAGTTATACACTGGTGATGACGAAGTGCGTTCGGAGAAACTAACCTGCGTATCCTTCACAATGGCCGCTATTATATCCAATATTCCAGATCTGCAAGATTAATAGATGGACGCCGTTGTCTGCAGCTTCGCAGGCATGGTGTTCTTTTTGTTTTTGCAGCAATCATGTAAAGGAGAGCCGGGGGAATATGGCGATCATGAAAAGCTCAAGTAAGAAAGCGATAATAATAGGAGCAGGGATTGGTGGATTATGTGCCGGGCTTGCTCTGTACAAGAAGGGCTGGCAGGTCGTTGTTCTGGAGAAATCGGATTCCCTTACCGAAGGCGGCGCAGGGATCGTACTGGCTGCGAATGCGATTAAAGCGTTGCAAAAACTGGGAGCAGCCGAGCAGATCAAAGCGCAGGGTATGCCAGTCGGCAAAGCAGAGATTCGCACTTGGGACGGGCGAATCATACTGGACCTACCCATACACGAGCAAGAAGACCTGTACGGTACGCCTAGTTATCTGATCCATCGCTCGAGGCTGCAGTCCATTCTCTATCACGAGCTGACGCGGGAAGCAACCGTTTCTTTTGAAAAGCGATTAGTGGATTTCGAATATGAGGGAGAAAAGGTAACGGCTTTGTTCGAGGATGGAACTAAGGAAACCGGCGATGTGCTAATTGGAGCGGATGGGATCCATTCTATTGTCAGAGAAAAGCTCCATGGCCGTGCAGCGCTCCGATACTCGGGCTTCTCTGCACTTCGAGGCATAGCTATATTCGATGATGTGCGCTACTCCAGAGAGCTTGGCGGCGGCTTTGAAGCTTGGGGACCAGGCAAACGTTTTGGCTTCTCTCATCTGGGTGAAGGTCAAGTATTCTGGTTCGCGGCGATAAATGCCAAGCAAGGCGCAATCATTCCTCAGGGGATGCGAAAGCATGCAGCTCTCGAAAGCTTCAGGAATTGGTGCAAGCCGATTGAGGCCGTGATAGGGGCGACGGATGAATCAGCTATACTGGCTCATGATATATTCGATTGCAAACCGCTTCAGACATGGAGTAAGGGGCGAGTTACCCTGCTCGGGGACGCAGCACATCCAATGCTCCCCAATCTCGGTCAGGGCGGGGCACAAGCGATGGAGGATGCAATCGTGCTAGCGGATTGTCTGGCAAATAACAGTACAGCTGTGCCTTCTGCTCTTCAAGCCTACGAGCAGCGCCGCATACCCCGTACCACCAGGATTGTGCGTGAATCGCGGAGAATGGGACGGTTAGTCCAACTTGAGAATGAAGTAGCGACTACAGCTCGGAACCTAATTCTTCGAACATTGCCTCCTGGTTTACAGGTTCGCCGTTTGCATTGGCTGATCGGGTATGAGGCATAAGCGCCAACTGAACTTCAACCGCCAAGGACCTGTCCGGTGAACTAACTTCCGGTCATGTTTTTCTTAACATTATAGAACTTTAAGTTTTGGGGGGAACCAGAGGTTCCCCTTTTAGGTCTTGCAAATTGTTTGATCGAATCCGTAGTGTGATTTCCGTCTTCCACGAACAATTCATCCCTATTCTTTGCTCCTTTTCTCCTTCGCTCCTGCTCTTCGTGGCATTTTGGATTTTCGTGGTACCTCGCCTACAAATAAGCCATGTTACTATTGTCTAATAGGACCATTTCATCGCTCAGATGCTAATTAGCCATTCTGACTATCCTCTATTTCGGCATTGTGAACCGATTTTCCTCAAACCAGGTCAAATAACCAGTAGTAAAACTTGCTATCCCGGAAAATGTCGGCTTTTCCGTCCAAATTACCTATACTATCACTGGCTAACTGGTCTCCGCAGGAGGACCTAAGTAGTTGATTAACTAATCCAAAGAATCTATCGGTGGACCTGGGTCGTTTGTAGACAGTCCTTTAGACAAAGAATTCAAGTACAACAGCGTTGTAGCCCGCCTTTCTGCCCTCCCACGCACCCAATTGATATCCTACACCAAGTACCTGTTCGGTGAACTAACTTCCGGTCAGATTTTTTCATAATATCAACAGGTCTTGATGTGCCTTTTCATCATAAAACAAACAGAAAAATGTGTTATTATTTCAGTCCTCTCCATCCCCAATGAATACCAGTGGAAATGCCTGTGATGGTAAAACATTCTATTAAGACTTTCCCGGAAAAAAGGGTTTGATTCTTCTATGGATGATGTTTATAGTGAAGGAAGGGTTCACTAAAGTAACAGATTGGAAATCAAATAGTCGAAGATCGACCAAGGAGGCAAACATGAAGGTAGGACTAAGTACATACAGTTTATCGAGAGCCGTTGCTGATGGCGAAATGACGTTTCTGGACACCGTTAAATGGGTAGCGGATAATGGCGGGGAGCATGTTGAGATTTCCTCGGGCAAAATCAATCTGACTGAGGAGCCGGCGTTGGTAGAAGCCATTCGTAAGAACGCTGAAGAATATGGAATTGATGTATCAGACTATGCTATAGGCGCTCAATTCATTCAACCGGATGAAGCAGCGTACGAAGCAGAGATTGCTAGAGTCATGAAACACGTGGATGTTGCCCATGCGCTTGGCGTCAAGCTGATGCGGCACGATGTCGCCTCACGGCCGATTCCTGAAGCAACGTTGGTTAACTTTATAGCGGATCTTCCTAGCCTGGCGAATGCATGCAGACGAATTGCCGACTATGCGGCTCAATACGGGATTACAACTAGCGTAGAGAATCACGGCTACTATATTCAGCACAGCGACAGAGTGCAAGCTCTAGTTCAAGCAGTTGGCCGCGATAACTACAAGACGACCCTGGATATTGGGAATTTCATGTGCGCAGATGAGAATTCCGTAATCGCAACAAAGAAGAACTTGCCGATCGCCTCGATGGTCCATTTGAAAGATTTCTATCTTCGCCCGTCTCATCAAGACCCGGGTGAAGGATGGTTCCGCACTGCAGGTGGAAATTATTTAAGAGGTGCTATTGTGGGTCAAGGTGATATTGACATTCGCACCGTGATCAAGGCTATTAAAGATTCAGGTTATGATGGATACATTTCCATAGAATTCGAAGGTAAGGAATCCTGTACGTACGGTTCCAAGGCTGGGATGGATAACGTAAGACGGATCTGGAACGAAGTATAGTCTGCAATTAAGAAGGAAAGGATGGTTCGAGCCGCAGCCGGCCCAGGATCATCCTTTCTTGATTTCAATGTACATATAGGGAATATAACTCCAATATGATCGGGAGGGTACAATAACCCATGCGACCACTTTATCCAACCTATCTGGTGCCAGAAGCAGATTCATTTGAACACCTGTCTTATACAGGAGACTTTACAGAAGGGGATTCGATGAATCCGGCACAGAAACGAGCGGAATTCGCAGCCTATACTTGTCAGGATACGCTGTTTCTACAAATCCGCAGCTATGAGGCAGATCTGGACAACGAGTACATTCGCTTGAATTTCGACCCGGACCATTCCGGCAGAAGACCGCATAATCTGGTGCAGATTACAGTGGACGGTAATGGCGAAGTTAGAGCGGAAACGATGGAATATGACATTATTCATTTATCGCCTGTAGCAGGAGTCACCGGGAATTCTGCCTTTGAGAACGGTTTGTGGGAATGCACACTCCGAATCCCGCTAAATCTTGTATACAAGGAAGAGCAGAACAGAAGATACATTGGGCTTAACGTGATGCGAATGAGCAAAGCGGTACGCACCTGGTCCAAATGGTCGGGGCTTCCGGGTGAGTTGGCTGTACATTGTCTGCAGGGGGTAGGCGATCTGATCTTCGTGAAGGATCTCACTGCGGAAGAGATCGACGCGTTAGTGGAGGAAGCCTCAGCAGACAGCCGCGCCTATTATACGAAGTGGGAGAAACAGAAGCTGCCGCAAGAAATAATGAAGTATGTCCGTGCCAAGAAAACCGGGCTTTCTTTGCGTTTGAAGAAGGAGGACCTGGGTCGAGCCAGATTCCACGCTCACCACACCGAATGGGGAGCGCAGATTGCGGAACGGACTATTGAGGCAGCGAACTATTGGGCATTAAAATCAGATCAAGAGTTGTTTGATTTCATTCTTCCTGGCAATCCGAGAGCGATGACACCAAGCCAATTCTTCGGTGATCCGTTAACGGGCGGGAATCGTTCTACACTCAAGACATGTATCGAAACACCGTATCGCTTTTATAACGAAGAGACTGGAGAATGGTGGTATCCAGGCAAACGGCTTATCAATCCCAAGACGGGGGAAGAGGTTGTTGTCGAGGATGACGGCTCGGGATTCTTGCTGCCTGAAGGCTTCGCGAATCCATACACCCGCTGCATGTTAGTGGCTGCTTACCGTCAATATCGGCTTGGTATTGCAATGGCTGCCCCTTATTGCCCTACCATTACGGATCGGAATGTTGTTCCGGATACAACCGGACTACGTTATTCAGGAGCCATTCCTAATCTGGCGAATGCGTATTCCTTAACAGGTGATATTCTCTACGCGTACAAAGCAGCAATCCTGATCGGCCGAATAGCGGAGTTGTATCCTTATATGAATGGCGGGTATCACGACGGCAGTTACTCCGATACCGTTCACATTGCTGAGCCGTCCACAACGGGAACAGAATGGAAGAAAAATTTGCTGGAAGCGTACGATCTGATCTTTGACGATATTGATCTCTTTCATAGTGAATTGAAAGCATTCTTTGCTAGCCAGCCTGATGCTGAGAACAAGAAGCGGCAGCAGCCTTTTGATCTGAGAAGAGCGGTTGAACAAGAGATGGTTCCTTATATTATTTATGCTTGCGAGCTGGAGCGAAGCGGTGCAAGCGATTGGTCCATGCGGCTGTTAGAGCTGGAGGTAGAGACAGCGGCACTCATCCAGAACGGGGAGCTTTTACATAACATTTTGCTTGACTCTAAATTCAGTCTGTTCTCCAAGCTGAAGAACGGCTATTACCGGGATGGCAAATATGCTTATGATTCTTCCGAGTACGTAGAGGGCATGTCAGCTGCCATGATGAGATATCCGGACTGGGCTTATTTGTTCCAGGATGATCAATATTTCCAAGAGCCGCTTAATTTGTTCGAGGATTCCAGATTCGGGGTTAAAGAAGCGATCGCCGTCTATTACAAATTCAAAAACGGGAGTTTGTCCGCATCATTCGGAGATACGACCGTGGATAACCTCCAGCCTATTTCTGACAAGCGCAAACGGGGCTTAACTCCCTATTTATCCTTGAGTGAGTCCGTATTCAGACGAATGCCTTCCGCAAGAGAGGTCATTGGACCTGCTCTCGCTCTCTATACTGCCGAAGAGCTTAACACTATGAGAGTAGAGGCTTGTATGCGCAGCGGAAGAGGTGTAGAAAGCTCACTTCTGCTACTTGCCAACGCTCTGTCAGAGGAGGAACTGGCCCCTTACCGGGCAGAGCAAAGTGTTGTTCAGCCTTCTTACCTCATGGAGGACTCCGAGATCAGTATTCTGAGGACAGGTACCTCCGCGCATAATATGAAGCATGTCGTCCTGTACGGACAACCAACGCTCCCTCACTGTCATGGTGATAAGCTGGGACTGTGGATCGGCGCATATGGAATTCATATGCTGGCACACGGCGGTCATTATCCGTACATCTGGATCGGTCCCAAAATCACACAATGGGAGCTTCATTCTGCTTCATGTAATGTGGTGCTCATCGATGGTCGTAATCAGGCGCCATCGAGCTCAATCCAGCTCGAGCACTATGAAGGCACATCCATTCAGCTTGCAGGATTGGAGAGTACAGAAGCTTACCCAGGAAGCCATTATGAGCGATGGACTTGGCTGATTCAGGCTCCAGATGGGGAGAACGCCTATGTGTTCGATTTGTTCAATGTGTCCAACGGAACTCGATTTGACTACAATACACACGGATTAGATGTTCAGATGGACGACATAGTTTTTGAAGGTGTGAAAGAATGGACTTCAATGACGGGTACGCTGGTAGGATCGGATGTTCCCTTGTACAGTGAGCCAGGTTACGGCTGGATGAAGGATGTGCGTACAGCCAAGGTCGATGACAAAGTATCCTGGACCTATCCGTATGGCAGTAACGGCCTGAAGATCACAGCCTTGAGTGATAAGCCTCGTGAGCTAATCACCTGCCTTGGTGAAAAGGGCGGTCAGGAAATGAGAAAGTCCGCGTGGGATAGTTACGTCCTGCTCCGAGATGAGAATGCGGACGCGGAGCACCATAAAGCAATGTTTACGACCATTATGGAGCCGTTCGAAGGCGTTCCATTCTTGCAATCCATATATTCTCTGGAACGCCTAGAGGGGATGGATGAAAAGGGGGTCGTGAAAAGTGAAATTGAAAATCAAAGTGGATTTCCAACGGTTGGAATCTGCGTGAATCATCCCGATGGTGTTCGTGATTTGTTGATTTCCGTTCATGAAGAAGGTCGTGTAGTCCGATTTCGCGATGAGGCAGGCGTATTGCATACGACAGATGCAAAGGCGCTGTTCCTAAGGTATCGTGGAGATGAGCTGTTGCAGGCAGAAGCGCTTGGCTTCACAGTAGCCGCCTCAGGGGAGTGGAAGCAGGAGCGAAGCCATTTCAATTGGCAAGGCTCCGTAATCCATGTGGATGCAGAGCAACGCCTGATCTCCATCAGACTGGAGGGAGACTGGCCGGAGCTTGCGCAGCTCAAGGATTGTGTAGGATTCGTCGACGCGGACACCTACAAAAAGCCATCCCCCTATTACATCAGGGAACCGAAGCTGGAAAATAATGTGTTGACCTTCAAGGCAGACGTTACCTTGTTCCGCGGGGAAGAAGGCTGGCGAGGTGCAGAGAAAGCTCGAGTGCAGCAGGGGAAATCAACACAACCGTATGCAGGCAAGCAGATGATTATTGACGTGAAGCCAGGGGACACTTTTTCGCTAAGAAATCGGTTTGTTCTGGGGTAATACTAATATAAGAAGAAGTGGAGCATCTTCGTGCTTCACTTCTTTTTGTTGCGCACGAACATTGGAAGACATATTGTCGGCGATTAAGACCAGGCTATGCTATAATCGTCATACAAATAATGAAGGGGATGCTAGCGGGCGTATGAAAAAAACCGTTCTTATTCGACTGATGCAGCACTTGTGTATAGCTGTCGTCCTTATCACCCTTATAATCGGTACGCTTGTATACGGGTATGTAAACCGAATGTTGAAGCAGGAAGTGTATGCTTCTAATGCTGAGGTGCTCGGACAAACCAAAAAAATCGTAGAGTTGGCACTAGGTGAAGTACAGAAGATGGCTTTTTCGCTTGCATTGAACAGAAATGTTCAGAGAGCCGTTTGGCTGAAATGGGATATGAACGAAGAATACCAGTTTTTAGAAGGAATCAACGAATTGTTCCGCGATAAAGTAACGTCCTCTAACTACATTCACTCGATCTATTTATATAGCAATACTAACGGAAAAATCATTTCCAATTCAGGGATAGCGGATTTTACCGGGTTCTGGTATGAATCTGCTATTGAGACTTTTCAGAAGGAAAGGGCAACCTCTCTGTGGTATGACACCCAGTCGATTGTTTACGCTGACGGTTCAAAGGACAATGTTCTCAGCTATATGATGAGTGTGCCGTTAAACGACTACAACAAAACAGGTGTGCTCGTTGTGAATTTGAAGGAGGATTTACTGTACGGTGCGGTAGTGAATACGAACAATCGGAAGCTCGGAAATGTAGCTATCCTCAACCGATCCGGTGATATGCTTTCTTATAAGGACAAAAGTTTGCTCTATACTCATTTTGCAGCTGACACGAAGCAAATGAGCGACCAGGGCGAAGGGTACTTTATTCAAGATATGAACGGAACAAGTACATTCGTGTCTTATGTTATTTCGGAAGAGAACGGCTGGAAGTATGTTGCCTTTAACCCGTCCAAGGAAGTGTTCAAAAAATCAACTGCCGTGCTCAAAGCAACGCTTACCGTTTCTGGTCTTTGCCTGATCATCGGACTCATTCTGATGGTGCTCGTTTCGGGCAAGTATTACCGCCCGATTCGAAACATGGTGCAAGCGATCGATCAGCGGCTTGTTCCGGGTATGAATAAAACGGGGTATAAAGACGAATTCAGTTACATCAGGGGCTCCTTGGATAAGCTGTGGGAAGAGAATGAGGAGTTCCAGATGAAGTTCAGGGAGAATGAGATTATTCTGCGCGACCATTTCCTGCTCCATCTACTGCTGGGCAAGCCGCCCGGTGAAGATGAGATCGCCCGGCAAATCGAGTATTACGGCCTTGCTCTTCGGCCAGATCGGCTCTGTGTCATGGTCCTTCGTATTGACGCGCCTGAAGGTGCTGATTGTTCCCAAGAGCCGTTCCGAAGCATACTTCCTTATCAGGTCCGAACCATATGTGAGGAAGCCATTGCGGAGATCGGTGGAGGCGCCTTCATCAATCAAGTACAGAAGCATGATGTAGTGTTAATGAACTTCGAACAAGGCGTGACCAAGGAGTTAGCCGGTGAACGGGCGAAAAACGCCGCAATGCGCATTCGGAATGCCTTTGAGGAACAAACAGGCATCAAGATGTCGATCGGGATCGGCGGTTATTATGAGAAGGCTTCCGAGATTTCACTCTCTTATGAAGAGGCGCTGGAAGCACTTTTGCTGGAACGAATCGGCGGGACCGGAAGTATCGTCTCGATTCAGGATCTGATGCTGAATCACGTGAATCGCAACCTGTTCATCGCTTATCGCGCTCAAGCAGACAAGCTTGTTAATGAACTGAAGAGCGGCAACCTGGAAAAAGCACAGCATATTAAGAATGAAATCATGGAGCAATTGAGTCAGGACAATCAGCTCGGCTACCATTACAAGAACATGATCCTAACCCATATTATCAACAGTATGGTCAGCATTATATTTGAATGGAACGGACAGATCGAAGACGTCTTCGGTAACCATTACAATATGTACCACGAGTATAGCAAGCAAACTACACTGCCAAGAATAAATGAGTGGTTCGACGTAATTCTAGTGAAAACATACACTTTCATCCAGAACAAACGCGACAACAAAAATGCAGATATGATGCTTAAGGTGAGCGCATATATCCGACAGCATGCTTCCGAACCTCTGACTCTACAATCCGTTGCGGATACGTTATACATGAATGCGAACTACTTCAGTAAGCTGTTCAAAGACAGCACTGGGAAAACCTTTATCGAATATGTAACAGAGGTCCGGATGGATCAGGCTTGCAGGCTGCTGAAGGAAACAGACAAAACAATCATTGATATTGCTTCGCTGAGCGGATTCGGGCAGAAGCTTAATTTGATAAGAGCTTTCAAGAAAACGTATGGTATCACTCCCTCCGAATATCGGAACCAGAATATAATAGAACGGCTGGAAAGCGGTTCCGACTCCGAAAATGCTACTGATCTGAACAAATGATACCTATATTTTATGAAGATTTGAACCTTTTTTATGCAAAGTGATTCTTTTCGCATGTCGATCAGATCCCCTATGATAAATGTGCAAGGTGAATGAGTGAGTGTATGAAAACGCTCACCAAACGCTATTGTAAACGCTATCGTAAAGGAGGATGAACTGCGACATGCCCACAGTAATTCCCGGCAGCCGACCGAAACCCATGATTCCTCAGAAGCCAATAAACAAACAAGGAGCTTTCTGGGGACACGTTTGGGCGAATCGTTATTTGTACTTGATGCTTGTGCCGGCGCTTGTGTACTACGGAATTTTTCATTACTATCCCATGTACGGAGCGGTCATCGCATTTAAGGATTTCAGCATTACAAAGGGGATCTTGGGCAGTCAATGGGTGGGGTTTAAACACTTCGAGTATTTGTTCTCGCTTGACAAGTTTTGGCAGGTGCTGTGGAACACGGTGATCATAAGCCTGTACAGACTTGTGTTCGGTTTTCCGCTGCCTATTATGGTTGCGCTGCTCTTGAATGAGGTTCGTCTTGTCGTGTTCAAGAGGACGGTGCAAACGATCGTCTATCTGCCGCATTTCATTTCCTGGGTAATACTGGGAGGGCTTATGATTAACCTGCTGTCTACGGACGGTGGTGTAGTCAACAAATTAATTGAATCATTCGGCGGATCTGCGGTTGGATTTATGAGCGACGAAAGTCATTTCCGAGATACGCTGGTATGGTCGATGATTTGGAAAGAATTTGGTTGGAATACGATTATTTATATGGCCGCACTTGCTGGGGTAAATCCGCAATTATATGAAGCGGCAGTTATCGATGGCGCGAACCGATTCCAGCGGATGTGGCGAATCACGGTTCCGTGTATTCAGAGCACCATTATCATTCTGCTGATTTTGCGGATCGGGCATTTGATGGAAGCTGGCTTTGAGCAAATATTTGTACTGTACCATCCGGCTGTGTATGCGGTGTCGGACATTATTGATACGTATGTATATCGGATCGGGCTTACCGAAGGACGTTTTAGTCTTGCGGCCGCAGTCGGCTTGTTTAAATCCGCGATCAATTTCGCTCTTCTTATTATCGCCAACAAGTTGGCTCGTATGATGGGTGAACAAGGGGTCTACTAGCGCATGAAGCTTCGCTGTGAAGTACATTTGCTGAGCAAATGTTTTAGGAGGGATTGAATGAACCGCGGCTTGGCTTCAAAAGTATTTGATGTCTGTAATTACGTTGTTCTTGCTCTGTTGGCTTTTATTACGTTGTATCCGTTTTGGGATTCCTTCATTGTGTCCATTATTCCGCTTGAAGAAAGCTTGGCCTCTACTGTGCATCTGTTTCCGAAAACGATTACATGGGAAGCCTATGCTTATATTTTCAAAATGAAGGAGCTCTGGTCATCTTACGGTGTAAGTTTTTTTATAACGGTGGTAGGAACATTAATCAGTATGATCGTCACGATCCTGGCCGCCTACGCGCTATCTAAGAAAAACTTGAAGGGGAAGCGGGTTGTCCTATTCCTGATTGTATTCACCATGATGTTCAGCGGGGGGCTAATTCCAACATATATTGTCGTCAAACAATTCGGTTTGTTGAACTCGGTCTGGTCTCTCATTATTCCTACCGCGCTCAGTACCTATAATCTGATCATTATGCGTAATTTCTTCTTATCCGTTCCGGAAAGCTTGGAGGAATCGGCGAAAATAGACGGCTGCAATGACGTTGGAGTTTTGGTCCGAATCGTCATTCCTCTATCGATGCCGGCCATTGCAACTATTGGGTTGTTCTATGCGGTGAACCGTTGGAATGAATTTTTTACAGCGGTGATGTACATTACGGACAAAGATAAATGGCCTTTGCAGCTTTTCCTTCGCGCCATGCTAATGGAGAATGAAGCGAGTTATCAGAGCGGCGGAGACAATCCTTTTTTGCTAGGCCAATCGATCAAGATGGCTTCTGTAATGATTTCCACAATTCCAGTCCTGCTGATTTACCCGTTTTTCCAAAGATATTTCGTGCAAGGCGTTACGCTCGGGGCTGTCAAAGAATAAAAGTGGGACATGCTCCCAAAGATGCATATATGGAGGGCTGATATGAAATCTGTTAATAAAACGATGCTCGTTGGCTTGATGACAACAACTATGATGGTTCCCCTGCTTGCCGCGTGCGGAAGCAGCTCCGATTCTTC
The DNA here is from genome assembly GCF_059692235.1 of Paenibacillus sp. J2R1T-4. NCBI lineage: Bacteria > Bacillati > Bacillota > Bacilli > Caryophanales > Paenibacillaceae > Paenibacillus > Paenibacillus sp. J2R1T-4. The sequence continues at coordinate 96,975 of NZ_JCAUBA010000004.1, forward strand.
TGCTCCTGCGGGAGAAAATGGCAAGAGCGACGTGCCTGCCAAGCTCGTATTCATGACAACAGGCGACGTGGCTGCCGCCGGTGTCAAGCCTGACGATCGCATTATCGCTGAGATTAACAAAAGGCTGGGGATCGATCTGGTCCTCAAGGTTGTGCCGGAGAATGCCTATGACAAAATAAACGTGGCGATGGCGACGGGCGATCTTCCAGACGTGGTAACGATCAACTATCCATCCAATTCGTTGTCCCAATGGATCAAAGAAGGTCTGGTGCTTCCGATTAACGACTACTTGGGCTCAATGCCGACTGTGAAGCAGAAGCTGGAGAGCAAGTTGTCCTGGACGGCTGTGGACGGCAAGTATTACGGGTATCCTTTTATAGAGAGCGAAAAATCCAATTACATGCTTGGATACCGTGCAGATTGGCTGGATGAGCTTGGTTTGAAGCCTCCAAAAGATTTGGACGAATTGTATAATGTGATGAAGGCAATTGCCACACAAGACCCCGACAAGAACGGAAAAAACGATAGTTATGGTTTTACATCCAGAAAGCCGGTGCCGGCCGGTTTTGACTTCGTATTTTACGGGTATGGCATGCCTTATGGAGACTGGGCGCTTGATGACAACAAGAACGTGATCCCGAAGTTTGAGCATCCTGCATTCAAGAAGGGGATGACTTATATCAAAAAGCTGTGGGATGAGAAGCTCATTGAGCCGGAATTCATGCTGAACGACATCCAGATGAAGGAGCAGAAGTTTTATCAAGGCAAAGCAGGAATGATGGATATCAACCTGTTCCGGCATGTGAATCGAATCGAGACTAGTCTGCAAAAGGTGAGCCCGAAGGGTAAGCTTGGTTATATGGCTCCGCCCGTTGGTCCTGATGGCAAAGCAGGCATGATCGGAGTACAGAAAAACGGGTTGTTTACAGCCATCACCAAGGATTCCAAAAATCCAGAAAAAGCTGCTAAATTTATCGAGTTCATGCTATCTAGTGAAGGTCGAAAATTGCTTGAGCTGGGGATTGAGAATGTGCATTACACGAAGCAGGGTGACCAAATCGTCTACAACGAGGCTGAAAGGGCAAAGGATAGCTTTGCATCTAACGGCTGGGCGCATCCGCTGGCATGGGGGAGCGTCATGTGGCCGCTGACCCAAAATTATTTGCCGCAAACAGAACTTCAGGCGGATCGCGCGAAGGAATCGGTTAACATCGCGTCTAAGTATTTAATGCCGAACTTAGTCAATATCACAACTGCGGCAGAGACAGAATTCGGCGGTGTCGTGAATGAATTGTACAGCCAATACTTTATGAACATGCTGACTGGAAAGATAGATATTGAGAAAGGTACAGCGGAGCTCTCCCGCAAATGGCGTGAGCAGGGCGGCAACAAAATCTTGGAAGAGGTTACGAAGGCTTACAAGGAAAATAAATAAGATTCGAAAGGGGGCGGCTGATAAGCCTCCCCCCGTATCTTTCTTAGGAGGTTGTTGGCATGAAGCAGCACGCAGTGCGGCCGAATATCGTATTCTTGTTGTCGGATGATCAAGGAGCATGGGCGATGGGGTGCGCGGGCAATCGGGAAATCAGCACACCGAATCTGGATCGATTAGCGGCAAGTGGTATGCGGTTTGACAACTTTTTTTGCACATCACCTGTATGCTCCCCTGCACGGGCCTCTTTGGTGACGGGTCGCATTCCTTCGCAGCACGGTGTTCATGATTGGATTCGTGAGGGCAACATGGGCGAGCAAGCGATTCGTTATTTGGAGGGACAAACCACTTACGTCGAGCTGTTAGCGCAGCATGGATATGAATGCGGACTCAGTGGTAAATGGCATCTCGGTGATAACAGCGTACCTCCTAACGGATTCTCACATTGGTTCGCTCACCAGACAGGGGGAAGTCCGTACTATAATGCTCCAATGATTCGAGACGGTGTTCCATACATCGAACCCCGTTATATCACAGATGTCATTACAGACGATGCGCTTGCCTTCATCGATCGGCAGAGCGGTACCGATCGGCCATTTTATCTTAGCGTTCACTATACAGCGCCGCACAGCCCTTGGATTAACAATCATCCGCAGAAGTTCATAGACATGTATGAGGATTGTCCCTTTGAATCGAGCAAGCAGGAGACGCCGCATCCGTGGATGATCCCCAACCCGCCATGGGGCAGCGATTACAGAGCCAATCTGAAAGGCTATTATGCAGCGATCACAGCAATGGATAGCCAGATTGGCCGTATTCTTGACAAACTGGATGAACTGGGAATGGGAGGAAATACGCTCGTTTGTTTTATGAGTGACAATGGGTTCAGCTGCGGCCAACACGGCTTTTGGGGGAAGGGCAACGGGACATTCCCTCTCAATATGTATGACACCTCTGTTAAGGTTCCAGCCATCTTCAGCCATCCTGGACGTATTCCAAGCGGTGAGGTGAGTGAGGCAATGGTCAGCGGTTACGATTTCATGCCGACGTTGCTTGCCTATGCAGGTATCGACAATCCTGGAGCCGACAAGCTTCCGGGATCGAGCTTCCTGCAGTTGTTGGAAGGCGAAGACATGGAGGAGAGAGAGCATGTGGTAATCTATGACGAATATGGACCGGTTCGTATGGTTCGCAGTAAAACTTGGAAATATATTCATCGATATCCGTATGGACCTCATGAATTATACGACTTGGCGAACGATCCTGGAGAATGCAGGAACCTGGCAATGGACCCCTTTTACGGCGACAAGCTGTCTGTGATGAAGTCTCAGCTCGATGATTGGTTCGTCCGATATTCGGACCCTGCAACGGATGGTTCACGCGAGCCCGTATCCGGAGCGGGGCAGGTCGGGTTAGCTGGGACGGCAGGCCAAGGTAAACCCGCATTCGCATCGTTGAATATATCCGTTCCTGGACAAGTGATGCCGAGAGAGGAGAAGCCTGCAGAATGAACAAACCCAATATTGTGTTGATCACGAGTGATCAACAGCATTGGAACACAATAGGAGCCTTTAACCCGGAAATTTCGACACCCAATCTGGACAGACTGGTGAGGGAAGGAACGACCTTTGATCGGGCGTACTGCCCCAATCCCACTTGTACGCCAACACGGGCTTCCATTATCACGGGCATGTATCCGAGCCAACACGGAGCTTGGACATTGGGTACCAAGCTGTTGGAGGACCGTGTTACCGTGGGCGATCTTCTCCGTGAGGAGAATTACCGGACAGCCTTGATTGGGAAGGCGCACTTCCACCCAATAGGCTCCACGGAACAATATCTTTCGCTTGAAGGGCGGGGGAAGCTGCATGATTTCGATTTTTGGAAGACGTTTACGGGGCCTTACTACGGTTTTGAGCGTGCAGAAATGGTGAGGAATCATGCGAACGAGTGGCTTGTTGGACAGCACTATGCGCTGTGGATGGAAGAAAAGGGCTGCGACAATTGGCGAGACTATTTCACACCACCAATTGGGACAATGGACGAGAAGCAGCAATTTCATTGGCCGATTCCGGAGGAATATCACTATAATACGTTTATAGCGGAACGGACCAATCAACTGATGGAACAATACACTCAAAACGGAGATTCGTTCTTCATGTGGGCAAGCTTCCCTGATCCGCATCCACCATATTTGGCACCGGAACCGTGGGAAGATATGTATGATCCCGACAAGTTAACGATCCCGAGAATATCTCCAGGTGAGCATGACGCTAATCCGCCTCACTTCCGAATGACGCAAGAGGTAAGTCCTGATTTCTCCGCTTATAAGGAGACGGGCTATGGCATTCACGGCTATCATTCTCATATGCACATGACTGAAGAGGAACATAAGAAGGCTGTTGCGGTTTATTATGGTATGGTCAGTTTTACCGACAAATACATCGGAAGCATATTGGATAAGCTGGATGAGCTTGGAATTGCGGACAATACGATTGTTGTCTTCACAACAGACCACGGGCATTTCTTCGGGCAGCATGGCCTGCAAGCGAAGGGCGGGTTCCACTATGAGGATTTAATCCGCGTTCCATTTATTGTACGTTATCCGGATCAGATTCCGCCAGGCACGGTATCGGGATCGATGCAGTCTCTCGTGGATTTGGCGCCTACGTTTCTTCGATTCGCAGGTTTGCCGGTGCCAGGGGCGATGACAGGAGTGGATCAATCTCATGTGTGGCTTGATCCGAAGCTAGCGGCGAGAGATCATATTATTTGCGAGTTCCGGCACGAGCCGACGACGATTCATCAGAAAACCTATGTGAACGAGCGGTACAAAATTACGGTATATTTCAACCAGACCTACGGGGAACTATTCGATCTGCAGGAGGACCCGGGCGAAGTGCGGAATGTATGGGATGATGAACGATACGGCCAGCTGAAGTCGGAACTGTTGATGAAATATATATGGGCGGAAATGGGCAAAGAACCGATGCCGATGCCCCGAATATCGCATGCTTAGCTTGAAGAGCCGTGGACCTCGTCCGCGGCTTTTTGTTCTGGTAAAGCTGTAGAGCGGAAATCCGCCATACAGCAGGAGAAGTGTTGCTAGGAGCATGCGTCAGGGGGAGAAGAAAATAGAGCAATAGGTACCTGAGAGGTACCTAACGGATGCGAATTGGTGGATGAAACGCCGAATAGGTGCCTGAGAGGTACTTAACTAATCAAAATAGCGTCAGGAGGAAGCAGAAATGGAGCAATAGGTACCTGCGAGGTACCTAACGGACACTAAATGGTGGATGGAGCGCCGAATAGGTGCCTAAGAGGTACTTAACTAATCAAAATAGCGTCAGGAGGGAGCAGAAAAAGAGCATTAGGTACCTGAGAGGTACCTAACGGACGCCAGATGGTGGATGGAACGCCGAATAGGTGCCTGAGAGGTACTTAACTAATCAAAATAGCGCCAAGAGGGAGGAGAAGTAGAGCAATAGGTACCAGCGATGGTTACAACTTAGGTGGATGTTGTCTATGGAAGTAAAAGGGTGCAAATGCAGAATATCTAGCTAAACAAGCGTGAGAGGTAACTGCAAAACCTGCAGTTAATATCTCTCAAACGCAGCATATTTGAATTATAACTGTAAAAGCTGCAGTTAATAATTAGACTTTTACCTAGATAAGCCGGGCATCATAAGATTAACGGTAGGAAATGCAGTTAATTTGGTAAAAGGTCCTGATCCCAGAAAATTAACTGCAGCTTTTGCAGTTTAAGTAAAGTCACGAACACGAACACACACTTTTTCAAGCATGGTGAGCAAACGAGCTTTTATGGAGTAATACCTAAGTAGTAACACAGCAAGGTACCTATTGGATGCGAATAGGTGGGTGGAACGCCGAATAGGTACTTGCGAGGTACTTAACTAATCAAAATAGCGTCGGGAGGGAGCAGAAATAGAGCAATATGTACCTGTGAGGTACCTATTGCTCGTCAAAAGGTGGGTGGAACGCCGAATAGGTGCCTGAGAGGTACTTAACTAATCAAAATAGCGTCAGGAGAGAGCAGAAAAAGAGCATTAGGTACCTGAGAGGTACCTAACGGACACCAAATGGTGGTTGGAACTCCAAATAGGTGCCTAAGAGGTACTTAACTAATTAAAATAGCGTCAGGAGGAAGCAGAAAATAGAGCAAAAGGTACCTGAGAGATACCTTTTGCTCGCCCAATGGTGGATGCATCTTCAGACTTTGTTGAATTATCAGAAGAGTGTCACACCGAATTGACTTTCTAGAGTATCGTATGGAGCATTTCATAGGTTCGCTTAATGGCCCTGAAGCATGCTCATTCCCATTTTTTCGATAAGCAGCTTGCTCTCCTCGTTTAATCCTTCGATCTGTACCGTCTTTCCCAGCTGTTTATTTTTAACGATCACTTTGCCTATTGCGTTAACAGCGGATTGATCCCATACATGAGAAGCGGATAGATCGATAATCACTGCGTGTGACGCTGTATGTTTTGATTCCGTTATACAAGTAAGGAGATACTTGGATACGGGCTATTTTCCATGCAAAAAATAAGGCGCTTAGTAATACACCAGCCAGAACACCTTTGGACAGGTCATGGGTAGCCACAACCGTCCCTACTGTGACGATCATAACAAAGGCATCCGCTCTCGGCAGCTTGTGAAGGCCGGTTCCGGACGACCAATCAAAAGTCCCGATGGAAATCATGAACATAACGCCCACTATTGCTGCCCTGTAATAGCTCCAATTGTTTCTAGTGATTGACAAAAGGGGTGAACTGGGTTATAACGAATATATGAGCAAGTATTCATATATTATAAATTTGATGCCACATACATTTGCTCTGATGCATACATAATGATAGTGAGATTTATCGGAGGTGTAACCCAACATGACTACAAACGATTCTCAGTCAAATAACAAGTTTAATGCAAAGAGCAATCATTCTTGTGATCATCATGATCACAGTCACGAACAGGGTCACAGTCATGACCATGATCATGACCATAATCACGATCACGGTCACGATCATAGCCACGGCCACGGCCACCACCATCATCACCATGGCTCAGATGGGACCCGCAAAGGTTTAACGATTGCCCTGATCATTACAGCCACCATCATGCTTGTAGAATTCATCGGTGGATGGATAACGGGCAGCTTGGCCCTTTTATCCGACAGCGGCCATATGTTAAGCGACACGGCGTCCTTGCTGCTCAGCTTACTAGCTGTAGGTTTCGCCGCCAAGCCGCCGTCTCCAGACAAGACCTATGGATACTACCGCTTCGAAATACTCGCCGCTCTCGTTAATGGGATAACCTTAGTGGGAGTATCCGGCTTCATTATTTGGGAAGCGATCGGACGATTGCAGGAGCCGCCAGAAGTGAACAGCGGAGGAATGATCCTCATTGCGCTTATAGGCTTGTTCGCCAATATAGTTAGCGCATGGTCGCTTGTTCGAAAGGGCAATGTAAAAGACAACATCAACCTGAGGAGCGCATATTTGCATGTAATTGGTGATGCGCTCGGGTCACTTGGAGCGATTGCTGCTGGTCTTATCATGTATGCATTCGGTTGGTATATAGCAGATCCTATAATAAGTGTACTGGTAGCTGTGCTTATTCTGAAGGGAGCTTGGGGAGTGCTCTCCCATTCCGTACACATTCTGATGGAGGGCACGCCGCACCGAATAGATCAAAGCAAAGTTCATGAAGCACTACTGAGCATAGAGGGTGTTGATAATGTGCATGATTTGCATATTTGGTCTCTGACATCTGGGATGGATGCTTTTAGCTGCCATCTGCTTATAGGTGAGGGTGCAGACAACCAGCAGGTTTTGCAGGCAGCCATTGAAGTTTTGGCTAACAGGTTTAATATTACCCACACGACCATACAAGTGGAAACCAGGCACATTCAACATAAGGATCTGCATTAGCCACAACGTCCCCCAGTGATTCTCACTGGGGGACGTTGTGATTGCGGGCCAAAGTTAACGCAGCTCTTTTCCTTTTGCTTCCAACTCTGTTTCCTTCTCGGCTTGTTTCCGGTGTGCGATCCTGCTGCTCGCCGCCGCAGCGATTGCGCCAACTATATCGTCTAGAAACGTATGCGTCTCCCCAGTTGACTTATCGTTCAACCGTTTCAGGATCCCCGGCTTGAGCTTATCAATATAGCCAAAGTTCGTAAAACCAATGCTACCGTAAACATTGACGATAGACAAAGCTAATATTTCATCACAGCCGTATAAGCCCTCATCATTCTCGATCATTTCTTGAAGCGGGGGCAGCAGCTTGCCTTCTGCAGCGAGCATATCGAGCTGGATACCGGTTAAAATGGCGTTCTGAACCTCGCGCTTCGATAAGACCGCATCTACTGAAATCAGACATTCTTCCTGTGTCAAATTCGGGAAATAAGGCTGCTGCAAGAACATCACCAGCTCTCCGATCTCTTCCCTGTGGACGCCTCGCTCTAATAACCAGGCTTGAGTCGCATCCGATACCTTTTGACTGTTCAAACTGTATTTCTCCACCCTGATACCCCCAGTTCTAATCCTTTTCTAATACCTCATATACAAGCATAACATGTTACGGTCAAAATTATCCAATTCCATTCTGTTCAGCGGAAGACACACAAGTCTCAGATCGGACAACCTATACAAAGCTCGGACTCAAAATGGGACAAAAAGTAGTTATAAATCGGCAGAAGGCTCGTATACATAGTAGTACCTAGTCCTAAAGAAACCATAAGGAGGATTCCAATGAAGCCGAGCTACTGGATGAAATGGGGAGCCATTGCAGGAGTAACTGTTCTGCTAACTTCCGGATGTTCCCTGCTGAAATCAAGTGAAATCGACCCGCCACAAAACGTTGCTAGTACGGATTCACGGGGGGATGCCCTAAGCGTAAGCGCAACTGTTCAAGGATCGACGCAAGCAGTCACATTGTATCTGAAAGACCGTAACGGCTTTATCGCACCAGTTACTATGAACGTGCCCAAGGTAGTCGGGATTGCCCAAAAATCATTGGAGTTCATGGTTGAGGATGGTGTTTCGAAGGGGCAACTGCCCAAAGATTTCACAGCTGTTCTACCGAAGGGTACTGTGATTAAACCGTTGGATATTAGGGATAAGACCGCCACGGTCGATTTCTCCAAAGAGTTCAAAAATTACGCGGTGCAGGATGAACGCAAAATTCTTGAAGCGATAACCTGGACATTAACCAGCTTCGAGGGTGTGGAGAATGTACAGATCTTAATGGATGGCAAGGTACTAAAAGAAATGCCGAATGGAGGCACGCCGCTTGACGGGAAGCTTTCGCGGGCGATGGGCATCAATATAGAACGTGCAGAAGGCGCAGAATTCGGGCAATCAACTCCAGTCACGTTGTATTTCCAAGGTGAAACTACGGATAAGACCAAGTACTACGTTCCCGTCACTCGGATGGTGAAACGAACAGACGACAAAGCTAAAGCGGTAATGGAACAGCTTATTCTGGGACCTACCGTCAAGTCCAAGCTTCAATCCGTGCTTGCATCAACGCTGGAGCTCCCTAAGCTTGAGACCGTGGATGGTGTCATGTCCGTTAACTTCACCGACAAGTTATTAGGTGCGGATAAGAAAGCTCCAAGTGCTGGAATTGAAGCTGTTGTACTATCGTTGACGGAGAACGCGGGTGTCTCGAAGGTCCAGATCAAGGTGAACGGGAATGCTACTGTAACCTCGACTGACAATCAGAGTTACAATAAGCCGGTTATGAAACCGACGAATGTCAATGCAATTAAGATGTAGATAGAGAACCAAGCGAGAGTAGGAGAACATTAGAAAAGAGCTCGTTTCCTTATGGGAGGCGGGCTCTTTGACTGTGGCTGGAAGTTCGCCCTTGGATTCCGTCAAAGCTGCATTTTTAACATGATGGGGACCGGGAACTATTGTATACTCTTACTTATAGGATAATTCATCCAATTTATCTATGAGGAGTCGATGTCATGATTGAGGGGCGTCAAACAAATGAATCTTCAGTGCTGCTGTTTCCATTGGACGGTGACATGCTGAACGAATTCGATGGCTGCATCAGAGACGAGCGCTTGTATATTCAGGTCCGATTAGCGGGTCCGGAAGGAAGCCGATTAACTGTAAATGGGAAAATAGCCGAGCGAGCCGATGACGGATATACCGCGGAAATCGGGTTATCCGATTATCGGAATACAATCACAATCGTGGACAATACAACCGGCTATAATGAGAATGTAACGGTGTATTGGCTGAAAAATGCCACTAACAAATACAGATTATCGGTAGACGACAACATTTGGTTTTTACGGGATATTGCCGCAAACAGCGGCTCCTACCGCTCAATTTTTGATAATCCGTACTTGAACGTTTATAAAGAGCTAAATGACAAGTACGGGACGAAGGTGCATCTCAACCTCTTTTATGAGACCGACGGGTTCAATCTGTCGCAGATGCCCGACAAGTTCAAGGAGGAATGGAAGGCTCAGTCGCATTGGCTGCGTCTGACGTTCCACTCCTTGCAGGAGCAACCTAGTATGCCGTACAAGAATGCTCTGCCTGGGGAGATAATGCGGGATTGTGAACAAGTGACTCGCGAGATTGTCCGTTTTGCAGGAGAGGAATTGCTCGATACCGGCACGACCATCCATTGGGGCGAAGCGACTCGCGAAGGATGCAGGGCATTGCGTCAATTCGGCTTTCGCGCACTGGCAGGATATTTCAAGTTTGCAGGGGATAAGCCTTCCGTTTCCTATTATTTGGACAAATCCTGCATTGAGCATTTGAACAAACGGGATTTCTGGAAGGATCATAGTGAAGATATTGTTTTCTGCAAAATTGATATGGTATTGGACCAGACGAAAAAAGAAGACATCGTCCCAAATCTGGAAAAACTTCGGGCGAATCCGCATGAGGCGGGATTCCTGGAGCTGATGGTTCATGAGCAATACTTTTACCAGGACTACGTGGTGGCTTATCAACCCGACTTCAAGGAGAAGCTCGAGACGGCAGTGAAATGGGCTTCAGAAAACGGATATCGGCCTGCTTTTTTGAGCGAATGTTTCGATGAATAAGAGCCTCTTGAGCATAACCGCCAAGGACCTTGCCTCAAGTTTTAACTGGGAATAATGCTTTTCGTGTTGGACTTTGGTAGAATGAGGGGATTAAGCGTACAATAAACAAGGTTGCATGGAACTAAGATGGAGGAATTACACAATGAGATCAGACGGAAGAGACTATTCGGAGCCGCGTACAATCGCGATTACCCCCAATTATATTAAGTATGCCGAAGGATCAGTCCTGATTGAAGTAGGCGACACCAAAGTGATCTGCACAGCTTCAATCGAGGAGAAGGTACCTCCTTTTATGAAAGGACAAGGCAAGGGCTGGATCAACGCAGAATATTCGATGCTGCCGCGAGCCACTCAAGTTCGGAATCAACGGGAATCAGCCAAAGGCAAACTCGGCGGACGCACCATGGAGATTCAACGTTTGATCGGACGCGCATTGCGTTCTGTTATTCAATTGGATGCATTAGGAGAGCGGACAATTACGATTGACTGTGATGTTATACAGGCAGACGGCGGTACAAGAACAACCTCGATTACGGGTGCTTTTGTTGCTCTTTGTTTTGCCGTGAACAAGTTGATGTTGGAGAAGAAGCTGAAGGCCTCTCCGATCACTGATTTTCTGGCTTCTATCAGTGTAGGTGTAATTCAAGAAAAAGCTTGTCTGGATCTTAATTATATCGAGGATTCCCAAGCTAAGGTTGATATGAATGTTGTGATGACTGGACAAGGAAAGTTTGTAGAGGTGCAAGGTACGGGGGAAGAAGCTCCGTTCACGCGCGAAGAGTTAAATGAGCTGTTAGCTTTGGCCGAACTAGGTATCGGTCAAATGATTGAGAAGCAAAAAGAAGTGCTTGGACCGATTGTTGCGATTGTAGGCGGGGGCAAATATGCGGCTCAGTCTTGACGGGGGTGTACTCGTTATCGCGACTCGCAATGCAGGCAAGGTGAGGGAGTTCGCTCATCGATTCGGCAAGCTGGGCTTGACGGTTCGGAGCCTCGCCGACTACGACGCGATGCCTGACGTGGTCGAGGATGGCGACACCTTCGCGGCCAACGCCGAGAAGAAGGCCGTCACGATCGCGCAGGCGCTCGGCCTGCCGGTGCTGGCCGACGACTCGGGCCTGTGCGTCGACGCACTCGGCGGAGCGCCCGGCGTATACTCGGCGCGCTACGCTGGCGAGCCGTCCGACGACACGGCGAACAACCACAAGCTGCTGCAGGAACTGCAGAGCTTGCGGTTGTCGCCGGAGGCGTCGGACGAGCGTGGCGAGCCGAGCGTGCAGCGCGCGCCAAGCGCCAAGGGATCGCCAGCTGAGGCTGGCGATCTCTTGGCGGCGCAGGCGCTAGCTGCTGCGGGCGCGCGAGCGCTTAGCGCGGCGCGCTTCGTGTGCGCGCTCGCGGTGCACGACCCCGCGAGCGGCGAGACGTTGCACGCTGAGGGTGCAAGCGACGGGTGGATCATCGACACGCCGCTTGGCGAGAATGGCTTTGGGTATGATCCGCTGTTCTTCGTCCCCGCATACGGGAAGACGATGGCGCAGCTTACTATGGAAGAGAAGAATGCTATCAGTCACAGAGCTCAGGCAATGGATCGTTTACTTGGGATGTGGAAGTGATATCCATATTTAAGGTTTTGCCCGAGAGTGAGCCCAATGCCGGACCCGGGTTGATCACGATGATATGACACACATCACAAGCTCCAAATGAATAAATTCCCGACAGATCGATTCCAAGTTAGAATGGAACCGATCTGTCGGGAATTTTATTTTTACGGTAATTGAAGGGAGTCATTCCTGTTTTTCGCTTAAACAAAGTACTGAAGAAGGATTGCGAGGCGAAGCCAAGCTGCTCTGCGATTAAAGTGACGGAATCATTGGTGTTCCGCAGCCTGTCCTTGGCTTCTTCAATTCGAATATCTGCCAATTTGTCACGAAAGGTCGTGTTGTACAGCTGCCTGATGATTCGATTCGTTTGGCGGGTGCTGAGGTGGAGCAGGTCGGCCAGGTCCTCTAATGTCAGATTCGTATTATACTGATCGAAGAAAGTATCGATCACATGACTGCGCTGATCATCGCTGATTCGGTTCGGGATATGGTAAGCACTCGTCTGTAAGGACGTATTAGATCGCAGCACATGGATTAGAATTTGGTTGAAATAAGCTTGAAGCTTGGCGTAATACCCTAGGGGACGGGTCTCAAGTTCATGAATGATTTGTTGCAGCAAAGATAGGTTGCCGTCATGGTCCACTGCTTCGCTATATTGGATATTGCTGAGGGAAGTTCTCAAGGATTCGATCTCGCTAGCGGGATAGTACGATTCCGTTTCCTTCAATTCTACATATTCGAAGCGAAACGTATATTTGCATAAGGGCTCCAGTTTATCCGTACCCGCAAGAATAGCATGATACACTCCAGCAGGGATGACATAATAGTGGTTGGGCTTCAGCGTTATTTCCTCTCGATTCAGTACCAGAACTCCCTTGCCTGACACGATAAAATGAATCTCCATCATGGAGTGGTTATGCCGATTAGCGCGATGGGGGGCGTGTGCGGACAGGAAAGTATCGTCCAGATAAATATCGAATAGCAAAGAGCCGATTCGGGTTCTGATGTTATAGTTTTCTGAAGTAAAGCTGTTCAATACAGTCACCTTCTCGCCTTTAGGCAGTTCATTTACATCCATTATAGTAGAGTAGTTAGAGGAGTGACAAGCGATTGATCCGATCATTCACTTCAACTGAAACTGAAAAGATACGAATGAGACATATTTCAGTGATTGATGTCATCAAGTCGGGTATTCCATCGTTATGGATCACGCTATACTCAGGTTGTATTCAACTAAATCAACTTAATTGGAGGAACAACCGATGCATCAAGCATTTGTAAAAAAGCTTTCCGAGCTGGCAGGGTATGAAGGAGAAGGGGTAACCTTTCTGGAAGAAAATGAGGCCGAGACCATTTCCAGCAATTACGTGCGTCTCAAAACAAACCAATCGACAACAGTCGGTAATCATGACGATGAAGAAGAGGTATACATTATTATGGGCGGACGCGCAAGCTTGAGATTAGGAGATACCGTTCAAGAGGTAGGATTCGGCGATGTCGTCTATATCCCTAGAGATGTGGAGCACCAGGCAACCTGTATTTCGGATGAGGACTTTGAGTACATTTGCGTCGCCAACTGGCCAGATCGCATACCTGGACAACCTGTGCATCATAAGTAATAGCGAGGAGGAGCTTCGCATGCGTTTTGGAGCAGCCAAAGATATCGTGACACCGGATCTGCTCACATTTATGGGTGGATACGGATCGTTCTTCAATAAACCATTTCAAGGAATCCATGATGATTTGTATGTGCGTGCACTTTTTGTAGATGATGGCTGTAATCCGCTGTTATTCGTATCTTTGGACCTGCTTTTCCATGACTACTCATTGACTCGCCAATTACAGGAATGGGTAGGACAGCAGTACGAGCTTGCACCCGATCAGCTATTTCTCAGCTACAGCCACACGCATGGCGGGCCAGCTGTTGTGGGCTACGACGATGAGAGCCAGCATTCGGAAGAGTATGAAGCTTTTCTGTTCGCTCGAATCAAGAGCTGCATCGCGCGTACGATGGTGAACCTGTTCGAAGGGACATTGGAGCATGGCAGCGTTGACGGGGATTGGAATATCAACCGCAGGTCGCTCGTGAATGGTGAGATGCTGAATAAGCCTAATCCCGAAGGTGAAAAGGATGATCGCATACACGTCTTGCGGGTACTGGATGCCAATGGTCGGACGAAAGTAATTTTATTCAATTATGCATGCCATCCTGTAACGGTAAGGGATACCTTATATTTGTCAGGAGATTTCCCAGGCCGTATTTGCCACTTGTTGGAGACGGAATACTTCGGGGCGATGGGCATCTTTTTCCAAGGGGCGGGAGGGAATAGCCGGCCAAAGGCTACCGCATACGGTGGTTCTTTCATTACTTGCACCTATGATGAAGTCAATGAGATGGCCGCCTCCATTACGCTTCGTATCAAAGGATTATGCTCAACACCAGGGGCTTTAAGGCCAGTGGTACTAGACTTGGCAGCGTGTCAATTCAATATCCGGCTCGAGCTTGATCCATATCCTAAGCAGCACTTCGCGGAAATTGCGAGCGATCCTGCTTCCAGGCCAGGGCTAGTTGGTATGGCGAATAAGGTGCTGCGAAATTATGATGAGATGGAGGATCATATCCCGCTGCCAGCAGGCTTGGTGCGTTTGAGCAGGAATCTATATATTGCCTATATGGGCGGGGAACCTTGCTATGAAGTGAAACACAAGCTTGTGCAGTTGTTCCCGGACGTCACCTTGATGTTCTTCGGATACGCCGACGCGACGGCTTACATCCCGGATGATAAGATCATCGCGGAAGGCGGTTACGAAGCAGAAGGCTCCGCAGAGGAATATGGGCTCAAAGGGAGCTTGAAGGCCGGGATTGATCGGAGCATGGCGACAGCGTTCATTCGGGCTTATGAGAGTTTGCAAGGTTAAGCCTTAGATTTAGGACCTGAGTAGTAACGAAAAACAGCTGAAAGATAGTTACTACTTGGGTTCCTTAATAACCAAATGTTTATCAAGCCATTCCTTGAATTTCTGCAACATTCCGATTGTAACTTGATGGTTCACCTCAGAATATTCCACTAATTGCACATACTCAGACAATTCCGAATGCTCTTTACCTTCGCAAACAGGAGATTCATAACTTTAAACTACGCGTGATTGCTTCATCGGAACTAATAATTTCAAATCCCATAGAATCATATAATTTCGAAGCTATTTCATTGTTACGCCTATGACTGAGTTTAATTTCATGGCAATGATGCTGTTCTTGGAACAAATGAATTAATAGTTCCATTGCTTGTCTGCCATACTGTAACTACAGATTTTTTGGTTATAATCATGTATCTTTTCTTTGTTGGAATCCCCTACTGTCAGGCCCCCGAAATTCGAGGCATTGGCATTGCCTCCTTGCCAAGCTCGGCCCACATGAACTTGAGCAGCAGCTCTGATTTGAGCTCAGCTGAGTCGGCATCATCCCATAGATTGTTGAGCTCACCCGGATCTTCCTGCAGATCGAACAATTCACCGTACGCCTGGTTATAGTAAACGGTAAGCTTGTATCGCTTATTGACGTAGGTTTTCTGGTGAATCGTAGTGGGTTCATGACGAAACTCGCAGATGGCATGGTCGCGCGCTTCACTTTGCGTGCCTAGCCACACCTTACTCTGATCTAGACCCGTCATACTGCCTGGGATAGGCAACCCTGCAAAGCTAAGAAACGTCGGAGCGAGATCCACCAAAGACTGAATGGAATCACAAGTGATCCCTGCCGGCACATGGCCGGGATAACGGACGATAAAGGGGAGTTTGATCAAGTCCTCATAATGGAACCCACCTTTGGCCTGCAATCCATGCTGCCCGAAGAAATGACCGTGATCCGTAGTAAAGACGACAATGGTGTTGTCCGCAAGTCCAAGCTCTTCTAGCTTAGTCAAGATGGACCCAATGTACTTATCCATTAAGCTGGTCATGGCATAGTAAGTTGCGACCTGTTTTTTGTGTTCCTCTTCGGTGATTTTGAGATGCGAATGGTAGCCGTGTATGCCGAAACCGGTCTCTTTATAAGAGGAGAAGTCCGGGTCTGCTTGTTGTGTCATCTTTAAATGCGGAGGGTTCTTCTCATGTTCCCCTGGTGTTATCTTGGGTATTGTGAGCTGATTAGGATCATACATCGTGTCCCATGGCTCCGGTACCAGATAAGGCGGATGCGGATCGAAGAAGCTCGACCACAGAAAGAAACTTTCCTCGGAATCTTTATATTGCGTAAGCAAGGCATTCGTTCTCTCCGCAATCCATGTGTCATAGTGAAACTCCTCAGGAATGGCCCATTTGTGACGTTGTTTGGGGTCCATCGTTCCTGTTGGAGCCAAGTAATAATCTCTCCAGTTTGCACATCCTTTTTCCTCCAACCACAATGCATAATGCTGACCTACGTGAGCTTCATTCGTATGATTACGGGCAAGCTCCACATGGTCGAATCCGTAGAATGTCTCATCGAATGCTCTCCAGTAATCCAGGTCATGCATTAGCGGATAGGATTCTATGGAAGAGTAAGTTTCTGTAGATCTTAATGGCTGAAAGTGCGCTTTGCCGACAAGTGCGGTCCGATAGCCCCCTGCAATGAAATCTTCACCGACCGTATGACGATCTTCGAGCAGCTTTGTTCCTAGAGTCCATGCACCATGTTGACTAGGATATGTGCCTGTAATAATCGATGCCCGAGTGGGGGTGCATGTAGGATTGGGGCAGTAGGCTCTAGTAAAAGTAGTTCCTTCTCGGCCCAACCTGTCCAGATGCGGCGTAGAGATTTCCGGATTAAAAGCCCCCAGCGTATTCCAGTGCTGCTGATCGCTTGTGATTAACAATATGTTAGGTTTTTTCATGGCAATATGCACTCCTTCTCCTGAGTTTCAAGTTTAGATTAGCCGATTTGAGGTTTAAAAGGAATGACTGTTTGCTAATCAAGCGGATTATAGAGTTATATCCAATCTTTCTCTTCCAGGTCATCCCGTATAGGAGTTAGGATGTTAAGTAGATTCTAGAATTGGAGCTGAGCCTGTAAGATGTTACAACAAATTGAAGTTCGTAGCTTTGAGGAAAAGGACAGATCTTTGTTAGGGGCATTCCATCAATCCGTAACAGCCGACAAGAATACAGTTTTTTGGTGGATAGGGCCCCAAGAGAATTGGATCAACGTTTACTGTGCTTTCGAGAATGGTTGGATGGTTGCCAAAGGGCAAGTGGCAGTAGTCAGCAAAGCTGCAGTTGACCTTATAGCAGATGATCCCACGCATAAAATCTACGTGAATCTGAAGGTTGTCCCGGACCGAGAGAAGGATACCGTACTTTACAATCTCGTTTACAATAAACTTGTTCATAGAGCATTAGAGTTAAGAGATCAATTACCGAGCGAGTACAGGACTATGATTTGTGTAGGCAATGTGTCCACGGAAGAACCTAATAATGCTTTTTTTGTTAATCAAGGATATAAGTATTTGAAAAGTTTGTACTCAATGAGCCGAGATCTTGAAGAACCAATTGATCCTATGACTCTGAAAGCTCCTTACCGCTTTATGCTATGGGATATGCCGACGAATGAAGATGTGCAGGAGTACATGGAGATTGATGCCGAGATATGGCCAGATGCACGTATTCAACGGGAACGTCTTATTAATTATCGTCAGAAGCCGATATGGACAACATTGACCGTTCGGGAACAAAATAGGCTCATTGGCAGCACGATGGTATGGAAGAGGGAGCAAGATGGAGCAGGTCAAATCGAGGATGTTCTTGTTAGAGAACCATGGAGGAAGCAAGGCATAGCAAAGTACATGCTTACCCAAGCTCTTCTCTATCTGAAGGATCATAACTGCACGGTGGCTGAATTGCAGGTCGAAGCTGAGAATGAGTCTGCATTACAGCTCTATAGGGGGATCGGATTCGAGATAGATTCGGAAGAAGTGAGATATGGAATGGTTTTGGACAATTCTTCGATTTAACCATTGTATTTTCTCAGCACAAGGAGTACAATGTACCAAAAAGACCGATCGGTCTTGACTGGGGTGTGAACGTGAGAAAAGGTGATCTAACCAAGGAGCACATAATCGAGAAGGCTTCAAAGGTACTCAATCAGAGAGGATTTTACGCCTCCTCACTTTCCGAGATCATGGAGGTAACCGGTCTGAAGAAAGGCGGAATTTACAACCATTTTGAGAGTAAAGATGAGATTATTAGCACAGTGTTCAGCTATTGTGTTAAGGAGATCAGGTTACACATCGATCACGTTGTTTCTGCAGATTCTCATTCTGTCGACCAATTGATTGCCATCGTAACCGTCGTTCAGGATCTGTTCCGAGGAATTCCGTTACCGGGCGGTTGCGCTATAATGAATGCTGCTATTGAATCCGATGATGCACACCCTTCCTTGAAACAGAAGGCTAGTATGTCCATGGATAAATTCCAAGCTAGGATAGCTGAGATTATTGAATACGGCAAGAGCGTGAATGAAATAAAAAAAGATGTGAATGCAGCTGAGACCGCCATTTTTCTCATAGCGGCGTTTGAAGGGGCGCTCATGATGAGTAAGCTGTCGGAGAATGAACAGGCTGTGAGTGTGGTGATTCAATATTTGACGCATTACTTGAACACAGAGGTTAGACAACAGTAATTTTTTTTGACAATGAACAGACCGATCGGTTTCTTAAGTGGGTTGATGTTTCAGTACACGAGGAGGATTCTTTATGAAAAGAGTAGTTATTACCGGAATGGGTGTAATCTCGCCGATTGGCAACGATGTTGACACGTTCTGGAACCATCTTGTCGCAGGGAAATCCGGAATTACGGCGATTGATCAATTTGATACAACTCATTTTACGACTAAGATTGCGGGAACCGTAAAGGGTTTTCAAGCGGATTCCTATATGAGCTCAAAAGAAATAAGACAATATGATCGTTATCTGCAGTTCGCAGTAGCTGCAACTCAGCAAGCTATCGAGCAAGCCCGTCTAGACGTCAGTCGTTATGCAGAACGGGTTGGGGTATACATCGGTACGGGAATTGGGGGTATTCATACACTGCTGCAGAACCACCAGACTTTCTTGGAGCGAGGGCCTAGGAGAGTAAGTCCATTCATGATTCCCATGATGATAGGCAATATCGCAGCAGGGCAGATCTCTATTCTTACCGGAGCACGAGGCCCTAGCATGGCAACAATGTCTGCTTGTGCGACGAGCAATCATGCTATAGGGGAAGCTTTTCACGCAATACGCAGTGGTAGAGCAGACATTATGATTGCCGGAGGGGCAGAGGCTTCCATTCATGAGCTTTCATTAGCGGGTTTCTGCAATATGCATGCAATGTCAACTAATAATGAAAATCCGGAGCAAGCATGCCGTCCATTCGATATGCATCGAGATGGCTTCGTCATGAGTGAAGGAGCAGGAATATTGCTACTGGAGTCTTTAGAAAGCGCACAATCAAGAGGAGCTTCTGTACTTGCTGAGATAGCCGGCTACGGATCCTCTTCAGATGCCTATCATATTACAGCTACAGATCCTGAGGGTGGAGGAGCTTATAGGGCGATGAAGGCTGCACTCGAGGATGCAGATATTAATCCTGAGGCTGTTGATTACATTAATGCCCATGCCACTAGTACACCGTTAGGCGATCAATCAGAAACCAAGGCTATCCAGGCTTTATATCAACAATACGGTAAACCCCCATTAATCAGTTCTACGAAATCTGTAACCGGACATTTATTTGGCGCAGCGGGGGCAGTTGAGGCGGTGGCTTGCATTCAAGCAATTGCTAATAACACTATTCCTCCGACAATCAATTACGAAACCCCTGACCCGAATTGTAATTTGGATTATGTGCCTAATCAGGCGAGAAGCACGTCCGTTAAGGTTGCTATGTCAAATGGGTTTGGATTTGGAGGCCATAACGCCGTTTTGGTGTTTCGTTCTGAAGCGTGATGTTTCCATTTCAAGTAAGATCATGTGTACAATAGATCACAGTCAGGGAGTCAGGGGTGTTAGAGATGCAGAAGGATCGTTCAGCGTCAAAATTGTATTACGGGTGGGTCGTAGTGTTCATCACTTTCCTGACTTTGCTTGTTTCAGCGGCAATCAGTTCCGTTCCTAGTGTATTAATGCTCCCTCTTGAGCAGGAGTTTGGGTGGGATCGCAGTGCGGTATCAGCGGCAGCATCGATTCGAATTTTGTTGTACGGGTTGATGGGACCATTCTCTGCTGCATTAATGGCGAGGTATGGCATACGGAGAATTATGTTATTTTCCATGGCTTTACTGGTCGTCAGTATGTCATTGACCCCGCTAATTACAGAAGTGTGGCAGCTTATTCTGTTGTGGGGTGTAATCGTGGGTATTGGGACAGGGGCGATGGCTAATGTATTGGGTTTGACGGTAGCGAATCGCTGGTTTGTGAAGCATAAAGGGCTTGTCATTGGTATGCTGACGGCCAGTGCCGCGACGGGACAACTCCTGTTCTTACCTCTATTGGCAGCCATAACGAATCAAATAGGCTGGAGATATGCGATCTTTGCGGTGGTCGGAGTACTGTTCCTTCTGATTCCTGTTGTTGCAGCATGGATGAGGAATCATCCCTCTGATGTAGGTGCGGCAGCACTTGGGACAACAGAAGTGATCCAACCTGTTCCGTTCAAGGGTAATCTGTTCCTGACGCCGATACGCGCTCTCGGTGCCGCAAGCCGAAGCGGTACTTTCTGGTTGCTGGCGGGTACCTTTTTCATGTGCGGGTTCTCTACTAACGGATTGATAGGCACGCATCTTATTCCAGCTTGCGGTGATTATTTAATTCCGATCGTAACGGCAGCAGGATTGTTATCGCTTATGGGTATGTTCGATCTGGTAGGCACCACCATGTCGGGTTGGCTTACAGATCGCTTCGACAGCAGATGGCTGCTGTTCTGGTACTATGGTCTTCGCGGGTTATCCCTTGTTTTTCTACCGTACGCTTTAGATTCAGGTTATTTGCAGCTTATGATTTTCTCGGTGTTCTACGGACTGGATTGGATCGCTACTGTTCCGCCTACAGCTAAGATCACTTCAGATACATTTGGTAAAGAGCAGTCGGGTATGGTATTCGGATGGATTCTGGTTGCTCACCAGCTTGGTGCTTCTACGGCAGCATATGGAGCAGGTGTTATGCGGGATTGGTTGGGGAGTTATACGGTTCCGTTTATACTTGCTGGCATTGTGTGCCTGCTGGCTTCTGCAATGGCTGTGAGAATGCGGAGGTCTGGACAGATCGTTCAGATAAATCGTACTTAATCTATTTATTGAAATTTGTAGTTATTTAGTAAAGTTAGATCCAGCAGGCTACCTATATCCATTATTAGGTTCCCTGCTTTTTTTGTCATAGACCTTTAATAGGTAATACCTATAGGATCATAACATATAAGAATTTCTAATTATAAGTGGCCTGTGTTAAAATTCCATAAACTGGAGAAGAGGTGATGAAGGGATGCAATTAATATGTTCAGCAGGCGGAGTTATTATCAAGGACAATCATGTTCTACTTGTCCAAGTTACATATGGCGCCAATAAGGGCTTTTGGATGCTGCCGGGCGGATTAGTAGAGGAAGGGGAAACGTTTGAACAGGCAGCGATCCGTGAAGTGAAGGAAGAAACGGGTATTGTTGCAAATACTGTTAGACTAATTGCAGTGAGGACTGGAGTTAAAGAAAATAGCAGTGGGCTCGAGTATGGCATTTATTTGATCTACGAAATGGAAGAGGTAGCCGGCAGCCCAATTGCGGATGGCTTGGAAGTATCGGCCGCTCAATATAGACGTATAGATGAAGTTCTTCAAGACCCTATGGTTGTTGGATTATCGCAAGAGATCATCTGCTCAGTAATAAATACTGCCCCTGGGAATGGTTTGTTCAGAGTAGAGAGACCTATACTAACAAACAATAGTTACCTCCATTATGATGTTTATACGTTAGGTGGGAAGCAATAGCGCTCTCAATCCAACAAATTGGAACCTTTATCGAACAAAATGAGGCCTACTTGTAATCCTCCATAACTGCTATAATTATCCAGTAGAATGGTTCCTAACCCAGAGTCTCAGTTTCTGCATAAGGGGAGTGAGAGATGGTGGCATTTTCATCCATTCGCAGCTTGGCGGAACAAGTCAAAGAGAACGTTTTGACGCGGCCGCTCAAGCCGATTCCTGGCCTGAAATACTGGATTTTCTCAAAGCCTCATTTGGTTACATAATTTGAGGCAGGGGAACGCAGTTCCACTGATATCCAATTAAGCGAATCATTAAGGACCTCTGGCGATATTTCTCCAGAGGTCTTTTTTAACGCACAAAATTGTGTAAGTTCTGGGTGCATCCGAAGGGTCCCTTTAGGTCCATAGGAGATCAATTAGCCAGTGCTAGTATAGGTTTTATGGGCGGAAAAGTCATTTTTTTCTGGAATAGCCTATTTTACTACTGGTTATTAGCATGGTTCTGAGGAAAATCCGGTAACAATGTGGAAATAGGGGATAGTCAGGTTGGCTAATTAGTCCTGAGCGATGAAATGGCCCAAATAGCCAGCAGTAGCATGGCTTATCCATGACTTCTTAAGTGGGTTGCCACTATAATAGCACCGGCCATGCCCCCTAACCGTTTGATCAATTAAATAAAGCGGAATAAAAGCGAATAAAAACGAAAATATTTTGTTGCAAACATGAATAATAATGCATATAATTGCACTATACCATTTGCGAAAAATTGAACAAACAGGAGAGATGCTGAATGACTCAGGAAGGTGCAGGCATGTTTGCCGAAGAACGTCGCGAGAAAATTCTAGAGCTGCTGCAGCAGGAACAAAGGATATTAGCCAAAGACCTGGCGGAGAAGTTCCAAATATCGATCGACTCGATTCGAAGAGATCTATCGATCATGGAGGAGCAGGGCCTGCTGAAGAAAACGCATGGCGGCGCGATACCAACAACAAAAGTGAGACAATCACCGCCACCTCCAGACGTAAGGTACGGTGAAGGGACTGCGCAAGGTAATGCAATCGCAAAGCTAGCAGTCTCGTATATTAGAGCGAACGATACCGTATTTATTGGAAGCGGCTCGATTTCTTATGTGCTGATGAAGCATTTGCCGGAACGTATGCCGCTAACGATAATAACCAACTCGATACGAGTAGCGGATGGTTTACGGGAAAGGGAGTGGATCAATACTTATCTTATAGGTGGACGGGTGAAGGCGTCGGGGAATATAACCGATGTGCTTGCGAACGAATTCGTGCGGCAGTTCAAGATTGATGTCAGTTTCGTTACTGGAGGTGGAATCTCAGAGCATGGAATCAGTCTGGCAACACCGGAAGTAGCAGCTTTCAGCAGAGCCGTTACCTCCGTATCCCGTCGATGCATTGGACTTGCTACGCATCATTCAATAGGAAACGATGCTTTTGCGAAGGCTGGACCCGCCCAGGAGCTCGATCTGTTAATTACGGATGAAGATGCTGATCTGGAAGCAATTGAACGAATTCGGGCTTTAGGAGTTAAGGTGCTTGTGGCTCCAAGTTCATAATCTGATCATAAGGAGATGTTGGATGACATTACTTGCTTGTAACTATTCTCCCCAGTTGATGTCGCTGCTTGAAGATGGCCGTGTAGCTATTGACTATATCAAAATGGGACGTTGGAGCGTTTTTTGGGAAGAGCTGGAAGCAGTACGCCGTATAAAACCATGGCCAATATTGCTTCATTGCTTGCCGTATGCGGGAAAACCATCATTTGCCGAAATAGAATGGAACGAGCTTAATAAGGCTATTCGAGTATGCGGTTCTCCCCACATCGCGCTTCACCTTGCCGCAATGCCAACTGATTGGGAACAAGCACCCGTGTCCGATGAGATTATCGTGGATAGGATGATTGCTGGTGTGATGCTATGGAAGGAGCTAATGACCGTCGATTTGTTGGTAGAGAACGTCCCTTTCTACGGCTTCAGAGGGACTTTGCGCTGCAGTACAGATCCAGAGATCATTACCCGCATTTGTCAGCAATGTGATGTAGGATTACTGCTCGACTTGGCGCACTTAAGAGTCGCTGCTTGGCATCGCAAAGAGACAACCTCTGAATATTTACAGAAGCTGCCTCTTGATCGGGTAAAAGAAATTCACGTATGCGGGCCTGTCATGGATCCTGTAGAAGGCTTGCGAGATCGTCATTTGGAAATGCAGGTAGTGGATTATGAGCTGCTTGCCGAAGCTCTGCAAGTAACCAACCCGGCCTTTGTCAAGTCTGGAGTATGGCGGCACCGGTCCGCATATGGAATGGCGAAGTGAGATCGATGTGCTGGAAAGACAATTGACGCGATTGCGAACCATCGTATAGGCAGAGGTTACTAGAGCACGCTGCATAAGCTGCTCTTTACTTATATCTCCCATATTTCTTGGCAAAGGAAACGATTCTATTGTACAATTTCGTATTGCTCATGTCTTTTAATGGATAAATTTGCGGTCGTGTATTCACTTCCAGAATCCAAGATTTTCCTTTTGAATCCAACGCCACGTCCAATCCCAGCTCTCTTAACCCCTTTTTATGACGATCAAAATTTTTACCAACACGTACCCCAAGCCGTTTCAAGCTAACTTCCTTCCGCCCAATCGAGGACCTATTGTAGCCAGCCCCTGACATCGTACGACGAAAATAGCCTAGCTTCCCGCCTTGGTTATAGTTTGTAGCAACCTTTCTCGGCCTGCCGATCTTCGTGAAAACAGCCGAACTTACCCATTTCCCTTTGTTAGTCTTTTGAACCATGACACGGATATCGAAAGGTCTACCATTCGTTTTGGCCAATCGAATCCCCTTCTGCAATAAAAAGGATCGCTTGTTCGAAAAACGGCGCAGCTTCTTGTATAAGCCAGCCTTCGAAAAGCAATAAGCTTTGACCGTGTCGTATTGGGTTTGATAGCCCCTCGGTTTTCTTCGGATTCGAATAATATTAGCCCCGCCAGAGCCGCCTGTAGGCTTGAAATAAATCGTTGAATACCTGGCAAGCATCGATTTCAGGCTTTTTTTACTAAACAACATTGTTCGCGGGATATGCTTCCTTAGCCTCCGCTCTTTCAACAGCCATTTGGTTTTTTTCCATTTGCTTTTGCATGTACTGCTCCTGTATTTCATCATCAAGCCCCCCTACCATTACGTCCACACAGCATATGTACATTGTCGGGAGCTTGTCACCGCATTTGCCTATTACCTTGTTGTAGGATTGGTTGATTGTGCAGCAAGGAAACAGGTTTTCCCTCCGTCTATCCTGCCGTTCGGGAGGGATACCTTCCCAATGTTTCATCGTCTGGATATATTTACTTCAGAATGGCTATCCTACTTTCGGATGAAGGGAAGGAGGATGTTGCACGTTGAACGAAAAAGACCAAGCACCAACAATTGCGCCTGGGATGAATATGCATGATCGACTTGAAGAAAAGCCAACAGAAAAAGAAATCAAGGAACACGACACAACTTCAGTTACACGTCTTTACCTCGATCGTACACCGGAGGAATAACAAAAGCCAGCCCTGCAATTAAGTGTGCAGGGCTGAAATTCCACATAACAGTATACCTATCATTATTGCTGCCGCAGCCTTTTTCCACATGGCATTCACTCCGTCTACTGACAACTTGGAAATTTTCCAAATTAGTCGTAAAAATGGTAAAAGTGCTGCTAGGTCTGATGGCATAGCAGCTAATATATGTTGGAATAGACTGAGAAAATAAAGTATCATAGAGATGAATTCATAGTGGGAGCCGTTTCACATGAACACAACGACTGTTCCTGGGCTAAACCATAAGGGGATTAACGCATAATTATATCACTGCTGACACAATCGTTTTAAATGTTCGGGACAGTCTCTTAAACACTATGTTTGGAGACTGTTTTTATTTAGACTCAACAGGAGGGTGTCTCTATGAGCATTCAGAAGACCGTATTGCCTAACGGGTTAACGATTATCTCTGAGAATAACGATAGCGCTATTTCTACCTTATTGTCTTTTTGGGTGAAGGTTGGCGGACATTTCGAGACCCAACATCCTTACGGGACCGCTCATTTTCTCGAGCATATGCTGTTTAAGGGCACTAAGAAACGAACCAAGGACGACATCAGCGAGCAGATGGATGAATGCGGGGGAAGATTGAATGGGGGGACTTCGACTGACAGCACGCGCTATTATACGTATACCCCTTTTGATAAGTGGCGTGAAGGTCTGGAGATCCTCACCGATATGGTGTTCAACTCCACGTTCCCTGGGAATGAGCTTGAAATGGAGAAAAAGGTTGTACTAGAGGAAATCAAAAGAGCAGAGGATGATCCATTCCAGTACGGCTCGAGGCTGCTGTTGGAGAAATTGCGGGGGGCTCATCCTGAGAGAGCAAGTAATCTGGGAACCGCGGAAACGGTAACCTCCATAACCCGTGATCATCTATTGGATTTCCACAAGCAGTATTACCAAACTTCGAATATGCTCTTTATCGCTACGGGTAGAATGGATCATGAGGCATTAGTGGAATTTCTAGCCTCTCAATCTGTTAATGTGAGTGTTCCAGTTCATAGTAAGCTTGAACTTGCTGTTCTCACGGAAATGCCTTTATCCGGAGAAACGATTCATATTCAGAGGCCGATGAAACAAACACATCTTCACTGGGGGATGTATGGTCCTATTACAGGTACACGCGATAAAAGGATCGGGAGTCTAGTCAGTCATCTGTTAGGGGGTTCTCATAGCTCCCGTCTCTATCGCATCATTCGCAGTGAACGGGGGTTGGCTTATTCGGTCAGAGCTTCCACTTCGGGGAATGCCTGTGAAGGATTTCTGATCGGGTATGTGGCAACAGACGTTCAGAAATGCGAGGAAGCGCAGCGTATCGTTATAGAGGAATATGATCGTCTGAGAACGGAACCGGTCTCGGATAAGGCGTTACAGATCGCTAAGAACTCCATGATCGGCAGATATTTGATCGCACAAGACAGCAAAGAAGCCCGTAACAGCACCTTGGCTCACGAGAAGATGTACGGGATTTCCTTGAACCCCCTAGTCGTATCTGAGGAAATTAAAAACATCACTGCCGAAGACGTTCAAGCATTTGCCAATCGTTATTTCGGTCAAGAGAAGATGTTGTTCATTCGTGTAGGTGAAGCTTAGTGAAGTGAGGAGAGGCTTGGTCAAGCATGGACACTCAATTGTATATAGATAAATTCGTTGCATTATTAACAGCAGAACTAAAGGATAATTTAATAGGGATTTACTTACATGGATCACTGGCAATGGGATGTTTTCATCCAAAGAGCAGTGATATCGATTTATTGGTCGTTATACGAAAACAGCTCACAGCGGACAACAATAAGAGGATCACCAGCGGAGTCCTCTCCTTGCATGACGAGATGCCAAACGAACGTGGAATGGAGTTTAGTATTGTGTTGGAAGCCTCTCTTAACCCTTTCGTTTATCCAACACCGTTTGAATATCATTACTCGGACTCTCATCGTGATAGATATAGCAACGATGAGAACTATGTTTGCGGGGGCATGTCAGACAAGGACCTAGCATCTCAAATTACAGTGGCTTATCATCGTGGTTACTCCGTATTCGGTCCATCTCTTCATGAGGTATGCGAACCGGTTCCTCAGCAATATTATCTTGCATCCATACTTTACGATATTAAAGGTGCCTCGAATGGCATTATTAGCAACCCCATGTACATAACTTTGAATCTGTGCAGAGTTCTATTTTTCTTGAAGGAGGGGAACATATCTTCCAAGAAAGAGGGTGGAGAATGGGGAGTACAGACATTACCACGCCATTATCGAGCCATGATTCAACAATATTTGGATGAGTATACAGAGGCATCCGGCACGAAAGAGATCGACAACGAACTGCTAGTTGAATTTGCGGATTACATGTTGGCGGAGATCCATACATCATCAACCTAGAGCCTAATACCATATTTTCACGCCAAAACTTCATCTTGATCAATTAATCAGGCATGTGATACTCTAGATGGAAATATTTTTCACTGGAGATGGGTGTATGGGCGCGATGGGAATGGATCCTATTCTAATATCGATACCTGAGAGCTTTGAAAGTCGTCGTGTACTAATTCGTGCTCCTCTGTGGGGAGATGGCCGTAAAGTAAACGAAGCAATTATTGAAAGTCTGGAACAATTACGTCCGTGGATGCCTTGGGCTCATGATATTCCTACAATCGAAGAAACAGAGATCAACATCCGACGCGCAAGATTGAAATTCCTGGATCGTACCGACTTGCGATTGCTCCTTTTCCACAAGGAAACAGGTCAATTGATAGGCAGCAGCGGCCTTCACCGAATAGATTGGAAGCCGCGTAAAGTCGAGATTGGTTATTGGATTCGTACTTCAATGAGTGGACAAGGATACATTACAGAATCGGTAGAGGCGATAACCAATTATGCGATCCGTGAGCTGGAAGCTAATCGAGTAGAGATTCGCTGTGATTCGCGGAATGTGCGCAGTGCCCGTGTAGCGGAACGTCTTGGTTATACACTGGAGGGAATTATTCGTAATGATGAATATGACGCCTTTGGTGTCCTAACGAACACAAATGTTTATTCCAAGGTTAAAGGTATGGAGTATTAACAAACGTTGGAAAATGCTAGAATCAACTTGAAGGCTGCAAAGTCACAGCAATACGCGGAATTAGTATAATTAGATAAGGAGTGGATCAACGTAATGAGTCAAAAGATGAAGCTTGGGGTAATTGGATCGGGCAATATATTCAGGAGTGCCCATGCGAAAACTTGGAAGGAGCATCCTGAAATCGAAATAAGCGCAATATGCGATATTAACCGGGAAAGAGCAGAGAAAATCGCTCAAGATCTTGGAGTATCCCGTGTGTACACGAATTATGAGGATCTATTGAAGGAAGAGGATATTGATCTGGTCGATATATGTACACCGAACCTGTATCATTCTATCATCTCCATCGAGGCACTCAACAGAGGCAAACACGTATTTTGTGAGAAGCCCGATGCGGTCAATCCAGTAGAAGCACAGAAAATGGCGGATGCAGCCCAAGCCAGCGGTAACGTATTAATGGTTATGCGCAATAATCGCTTTCAGCCGGCAGCGCAGTTTCTTAAACAGTACATAGAAGAAGGCAGTATGGGAGATATTTACACGGGGCGCTGCGGGTGGATTCGGCGCAGAGGGATTCCAGGCCAAGGGGGTTGGTTTACGACCAAGGAATTATCTGGGGGTGGTCCTCTAATAGACTTAGGGGTGCACTTCATCGACCTGACCGTATGGCTCATGGGCAATCCTAAGCCGGTTACCGTATCGGGCTCGACTTATTGCAAATTCGCAGGGACTACTCTGTCTGATTCGGCGAATAGTTCGTTTGGGGAAAAGAATGCCGGCGGGACATTCGACGTTGAGGATTTGGCAACAGGATTCATCCGTTTCGACAATGGCGCCACCCTTCAGATCGAGTTCAGTTGGGCTTCCAACGTCAAAGGAGAAGAGAACTTTGTAGAGCTTAGAGGTACGAAGTCGGGAATCCGATTAGTGAATGGGGAGCTGGAGGTATACTCTGAGACAGCCGGCAAGTTAACCGACACTAAGCCAATCCTGGGTAAGGTAGAATCCATTCATGGTGAACATATCAAACATTTCGTAGATGTCGTAAAAGGTAGAGTAGAGCCGATCAATACTCCGGAACATGGGGTCGATATGATCAAAATATTATCCGCTCTCTATGAATCCGCCAAACTCGGAAGAGAAATTCAACTTTAGTATATAAGGTGACAACAAGCAGCCTCATTGCATTTGCAGATGGGGTTGTTTGGTCTTTAAGGAGGCTCGATCAATGGAAGCGCCCAAGCATTTTATTGCTGTTTCTGCTTTTGTTACGAATGATCAAGGGGAAATATTATTACTACGAACACATTGGCGGTCTGATACATGGGAAATGCCAGGCGGGCAAGTTGAAATAGGAGAACCGTTAGATGCCGCAATTGTCAGGGAGTTTCAAGAAGAAACGGGTATATGGATACGACCTATTGGAGTAACAGGTGTTTACTATAATGCAACAAAGCATGTGTTGTGTGTTGTTTTTAGGGCTGAGTATGTTAGCGGGGAGATTCAAATTCAACCTGAAGAAATACTAGAAGCTAGGTTTATCGAACTGACAGAGTCGAATATTGACCAATACATAACTCGCCCTCAACAAAAATCTCGAACCTTGGATGCATGGAGAGCAACAAACTATGTGCCCTATGAGACTTGGGAGATGAGTCCGTCTTATAACCTGTTAGGTAGACTGGATAATTGAGGTGGATGAAGAATGGATTTAATATGTGAATCAAGCAATAGGAATGACTATCTGATTGAGACCGATTTGATTAATTACTCACATCCTTCTATTAAAGCCAAAGCAGATGAAATAAGTCAGAACGCAGTCAATGAGGTCGAGTTTGTTCACCAGGCTTTCGAATTATAACGTGCAAAGTATCATTGTAAATTAATTTATCCCTATGAAATGACAGGTCAAGTTGTTAAGGTAATGGTAAAAATGCAAGATGGAAAGGAACAAAGATGAAAATTAACGAGTCTGCTTGGCCAATTACCATTTCATCGCTTAAGGCTGAGTTTGCCAAGTTGGGAATATCTGAAGGGATGACACTGCTTGTCCATTCTTCCATAAAATCGTTAAACCGTTGGGTTGTAGGAGGTCCGAATGCCGTTGTCCTGGCGCTGGAGGAAGCGGTTGGAGAAGGAGGGACGATTGTAATGCCTGCGCACAGCGGAGATCTGTCCGACCCAACGGGATGGAGGAACCCGCCTGTGCCGCAAGAATGGTGGAGCCTGATCAAGGAACAGATGCCTGCCTTTGACCGGGATCTCACTTCTACATGGGGGATGGGTGTTATTGCAGACAGCTTTCGAAAGCAAAGCGGGACGCTCCGCAGTGATCACCCTCAGGTTTCTTTTACAGCCAGAGGACCTAGAGCAGAGTATATAACGGATAGTCACTCACTTGCTAATGGTCTTGGCGAGAATTCGCCGCTTGCCCGTCTATATGAACTCCATGCTTGGGTGCTGCTGCTTGGAGTAGAGCATAGCAAGAACACCTCGTTGCATCTGGCGGAGTACAGGGCCGATTATTCTGGAAAACAACATGTCACACTAGGTGCGCCTATCAAAGTGAATGGAAGAAGAGAATGGGTGACGTTCGAGGATATTGATTATGATTCAGATGATTTCCAGACAATCGGAGATGCCTTTGAGCAAGAGGGGAACTCCATCGTGATCGGCAAGATCGGTGATGCTAGTATACGTTTGATGCCGCAGCGGGAGCTTGTGGACTTTGGTGTGAAATGGATGGAACAATATAGGGGACAATAAAACTATTGGGAAGATGTACCATAGGAGCCGCCGGACACCATGTTCGGCGGTTCTTGTTTTATCATAATTAATATACAAGCAATAGGTGAACAATAAGTTAACAAAATAAGCATTGACAGGAATGGAGCGAGATGATAAATTGAATCTTGTCGATTATGATAATCATTATCAATTGAACTACATACGTTATGGGGGCTATTATTATGAAAAGATTCCACAAGATTTCGATTGCATTAACATCTGTACTGTTTGCTGGCTTATTGTCAGCTTGCGGATCGGGTGCTTCGGATGGTAAGCAGCAAGGAGCTTCTCCATCGCCATCGGCAACACCAACAGCAACTGTGAAACCTGCCTCCACGGAAGTGAACGTCTACACGGCCCGTCATTATGAGGTAGACGATACGTTGTACAGCAATTTCACCAAATCAACTGGGATCAAGGTCAATGTCGTGAAGGGTACGGCAGAAGAATTGGTTGAGCGCATGAAGCGCGAAGGCGCAAGTAGCCCTGCCGACCTGTTCATCACCGTAGACGGAGGTGTATTGAACAATGCCAAGCTAAGCGGTGTGCTTCAGCCGGTTCAGTCGTCCGTTATTACTGAGAATGTGCCAGCTCAATATCGTGATAAGGAGAACCAATGGATCGGGTTGTCATCACGCGCCCGGATCATTGCATACTCCAAAGAACGAGTGAAGCCGGAACAGCTTTCCACATACGAGGATCTTGCCACTGATAAATGGAAAGGCAAGGTGCTGGTACGCTCCTCTACAAGCTTATACAATCAATCGCTGCTTGCATCTCTGATCGAGCTTGGCGGAGAAGCCAAAGCGGAACAGTGGGCCAAAGGTATCGCAACGAACCTGGGCCGTGCGCCGGAAGGCGGCGACCGTGACCAGGCCAAGGCAATCTTGGCTGGCCAAGGAGATGTTGCCATCATGAACACCTACTACGTCGGACAGCTTCTTAACTCCAAGGATGCCGAGGAAGTGAAGGTAGGAAAGCAGATCGGAGTGTTCTTCCCTAACCAGCAGACAACAGGCACGCACCTGAACATCAGCGGAGCGGGTTTAGCCAAGAACAGCAAAAATAAGGATGCTGCGATCAAACTCATTGAGTACTTAACAGGTACTGAAGCTCAGGGGATCTTCTCCAAGGAAAACTTCGAATTCCCAGTTAACCCGAAGGCAGAGCTTCCGGAGCTGCTTAAATCATGGGGTGAGTTCAAGAAACAGCAGCTTGACTTTTCGAAGCTAGGCGAACACAATAAGAAGGCGGTAGAGATTCTTAATAAAGTAGGTTGGAAATAAGTGAAACACCCGAATATATGGATTCGTGAAATACGAAGACGAACGAACGGTTGGACCATTGCCGGATTTCTGGGGGCAGCAGTTATTCTGCTGCCCGTTTTTTTCATATTAATCTCCCTCGTCCAGACGCCAAATGAGAATTGGTCCCATATTAAACAATACGTCCTTAAGGATGCGGTCATTCAGTCATTTTGGCTTGTACTGTATTCTGGGCTTGGTGCAGCCGTGCTTGGTGTCGGATTAGCGTGGCTTACAGCTGCGTACGATTTTCCGCTGGCCCGTTGGTTTAGGTGGGCGCTTGCATTGCCGCTAGCCATACCACCATATATTGCGGCCTATACTTATAGCGCAATGCTGAGTTATACCGGCATTGTGCAAAAAACGTTACGCAACACATTCGACATAAAACCAGATCCGCTCTGGTTTGATTTTATGTCGATGCGAGGAGCGGTGTTTGTCTTTACGATGTTTCTGTTCCCTTACGTGTACATGATCGCAAGGGCGTTCCTTGAGCGCGAGACGGGTGCGTATGTAGAGAACGCGAGACTTCTGGGACGCGGACCATGGTCGATCTTCTGGCGCGTAGTGCTCCCGATCTCGCGGCCAGCAATCGTTGGGGGCGTTATTCTCGTTTGCTTCGAGGTGTTGAGCGATTACGGCGTTGTAAGCTATTTTGGAATCCAAACGCTCTCGACAGCTATATTCAAGACCTGGTTCGGTATGTACGATTTGGAATCGGCTAGCCAGCTGGCTGCTTGGATGATGCTTGGCGTTCTTGGGCTGTTTGTGCTCGAGCGCATGCTTCGCTCTCGACGACGGTACAGCTCGACAACAGGGAAGGTGCGTCCGCTTTTAAGAAGGCGGCTGCGACAAGGCCAAGGAACAGCGGCGTTTGCGTTGTGTGCGGTGGTTATGCTGCTGGCATTTGTTATCCCGGTTGTTCAACTGCTCGTCTGGGCTTCTTGGACGGCGGCTGACGTATGGACTGACGGGTTTTATAGATTTGCATGGAATACGGTAAGGGTTGCGCTTTTTGCTACAGCACTGATCCTAGCTGCTTCCTCCGTAATAGCAGTAGCGAGTCGTCAGCTGTCAGGCGGGCCCGGTTATTTGCTTGCAAAGGCGGTCACCGCAGGATATTCCATTCCAGGCGCTATTATTGCTATAGGCGTATTGTCCGTTTTTGTCCAGCTCGATCATTGGCTTGCTCCCGTCTATGTTTCGTTGGGAATCGGAGAAGGCGAAGCACCGCTTATTCTGAGCCTTTCCGTTATAATGCTAGTCACGGCGTATGTCGTCCGTTTCATGGCGACTGGATTCAACGCCTTGGAGGCGGGCTACGAGCGTATAAGTCCGAAGTATAGCGAATCATCGCGCATGCTCGGACGCGGGTTGGCGCAGACTTTTTGGCGTGTAGAGCTGCCGCTGCTTGGCGGAGCAATACTCAGCGGCACGGTGTTGACCTTCGTCGAGATCGTGAAGGAGCTGCCGCTTGCATTGCTTTTGCGCCCCTTTAATTTTGAGACATTGGCAACCAAGACTTATCAATATGCGAGTGACGAGAAAATATACGAAGCGTCGCTGCCTGCCCTGTGCATAATTGCAGTCAGTCTCGTGTCGGTGTATATACTCAATCGTATGGGAAAGAGGCTGGAGCAATGAACGTTGTCGAAATAAGAGATGTGAGGTTCTCCTATCAAGGAGGACGGTCTGCAGTGTTGGACGGTGTGTCGCTTGAGGTAAAACAAGGAGAGATTGTAGGCCTGCTCGGCCCGAGCGGCAGCGGCAAAAGTACGCTCCTGCGTCTAATTGCGGGGCTCGAGACGCCGTCGTCCGGACAGATTCTGGTTGGCGGTGCAGTTGTCGTCAATGACGCTGTTTACATGCCTCCCGAGAAGCGTGGTATCGGAATGGTATTTCAGGATTATGCCCTATTCCCGCACCTGACGATAGCGAGTAACGTAGAGTTCGGCTTGCACAAGCTCGCCCGTACCGAGCGTAAGCAGAGAGCGGCGGATATGCTTGAGCTGGTGCAGCTGCAGGACTACGGCTCGAGATATCCGCATGAACTGAGCGGCGGTCAACAGCAGCGCATAGCTTTAGCTAGAGCGTTGGCACCGAGGCCTTCCGTGCTGTTGATGGATGAGCCCTTCAGTAACCTTGACGCTGCACTGAAGTCGGGGCTCCGACTCGAGGTGCGCGATATTCTTCGCAAGGCAGAGATCACTTGTCTATTCGTCACTCACGATCCGGACGATGTCAATGCCATTTGCGACCGCAGTGTGATGCTCGGCAGGATGCAGACGCAGATGCAAGCGCCTGTACTGACATGTGTTTGAAGTACTACACATCAATCCCCGCACTCCAATCAGAGTGCGGGGATTATTCTTGCTAACATGTAACTGCGTTTGAAATATTGCTTATCAGCTCTTGGTATAAATCAGTACAGCATCTCTCAGGAAGACGGCTACGCCCGGCTGATCTTTGTCATAGTGAGCGGTGAATCTTTCGTCATCCACATACATCTGGGCGACACCTGCATGGGCTTCTTTGTTATAGCTGTCCCAATAGAAGCTGAGCCATTGACGGTGAAGATCTGCCGTTTTCTGAGCCAGTTCGCCGGCAGGGTCGCCTGTGGCGAATGCTTCTGCTAGCGTTGCATACAGCTCCGCGGTCAATTGTTCATTCTCGGCAAATTGCTTCTCGGTCATGCCCTTAAACTTTTTATTCGCTTTGTCGATTTGGTCCGAGCCATACTTCGCGCGGATTTCTTCTCCGTACTTCATCTCATTATCATCAATTAATTTTTGCTTGAAGCCTTCGAATTTCTGTTTGTCACTCATGGGTAATGTCCCTTCCTTCTGGGCTAATGTCATGTCTACATTGGCAATTAGCGCATCTAATTGTTCTCGTTTCGCGAGGAGCTTCTCACGATGCTCCCTCAACGCTTGGTCAGCATCATAGGTCGGTGAGGTGATGATTTCCTTGATTTCGTCCAAGGTGACTCCCAACTCCCGATAAAAAAGGATTTGCTGCAACCGATCAACCTCTGATCTTCCGTAGATTCGATAGCCTGATGAATTGATCCTCGCCGGCTTGAGAATTCCAATTTCATCATAATATCGGAGCGTCCGGGTACTGATGCCTGCCAGGAGCCCTAGCTTTTGCACGGTATATTCCATGTTCGTTCCTCCTGACAAATTCATCGTACACCTTTACGTACCGTCAATGTCAATCCCGTTTTATTAAAATGAATAGTGGAAACTTTTAGCCCCAAATGGCGTATTAAACATGCTGCACATTCCGTGTCATTCAAGAGGGGAGACTCGCCTAATATGCTGCCAGATCAAGTCCAGAAGGTTATGGAAATCTTATCCTGCTCATTAGAAAGTCGGTTGCCAAGCAAGATTGAATCCATCTACATTTATGGATCCATTGCCTTGGGTGACTATATAGTTGGCTCAAGTGATATCGATTTTATTGCCATTATCCGAACTGAATTGACCTCATCCGAAATACTGGCCATTGCAGAAGCTCATAACGAAGTAGAAATAGAGCTGCCGGAAACAGATATAATGGGGTCCTACATACACAGAGAAGATCTT
The DNA here is from genome assembly GCF_059692235.1 of Paenibacillus sp. J2R1T-4. Taxonomy (NCBI): domain Bacteria; kingdom Bacillati; phylum Bacillota; class Bacilli; order Caryophanales; family Paenibacillaceae; genus Paenibacillus; species Paenibacillus sp. J2R1T-4. The sequence continues at coordinate 133,430 of NZ_JCAUBA010000004.1, forward strand.
GGAAAAGCAGTGAGACCCGGCCAACAGCTCATTACCTATTACAATAAACAATTACATACGAACGGTAAAGGAGCCGATCTTAATCCTATTACATGGTGGATTCTTCGTAATCATGGCATCTGTGCTTATGGAGCTACCATTTCTTTTACCTATGAATCACCATTGGATTCTTTGTTAAGGTACGTAATCGCAAATATGAACTCTTATTGGGTCGGCTGTGTAGAGCGACTCGAATTACAACTGCAGACTGTTGCTGCCTCCACTGCGGAGACATCCATTTCTACAGAGCAAGCGGATGAGGCTGTCGAATGGTGTGTGCTTGGTATGTTACGGCAATTGTATACGATCCGAGAACATGGTGTTACAAGTAAAATAGGAGCTGGTAAATACGGAATTCAGGTGCTTTCTGATCGGTGGCATGGACTTATTAACGAAGCCATAACACTCAAACAACTCCAACCGCAACGATTCTATAATTCTCAGCTGCAACGTCTGAGTGATCTGGTGGAATTGCTGCGCTGGATTCATTCGGAGACTAATCAGGCTTATAAGGCTTATACTGAACTGAAGTGAATGAGGGACCTGATTTCGAATAAATGCAGAATAACCTCCGAACAGAGATGTTCATCTCGTCCAGAGGTTATTTGTTTATTTTACCCAGTTCCCTTTGCGGAATAAAGGCTCCGACGTACCATCCTCAAGCTCACCATCGATATCTAACTCAGAAGAACCAATCATAAAGTCCACATGGGTAATACTAACATTTGCCCCTCGGGCAACCAATTCTTCCTTGGAGAGCTTCGTACCACCCTCGATGTTGAAAGGGTAAGCACTGCCAATGGCGAAATGGCAGGAAGCATTCTCGTCTATCCCTGTATTAAAGAAAATCCGATTCAGATTAGAAATAGGAGAATCATTGGCGACAAGTGCGACTTCGCCTAGGTAACGAGCGCCATCGTCCGTATCGAGTAGTGCTTTCAGGGCATCATACCCGACTTTGGCGGTGAAATCGGTAATTCTTCCGTCTTCGAAAGTTAACGTAAACTCATCAATCAAGGTGCCGTTATGATTAAGCGGCATTGTGCTCGATACCGTACCTCTTGTGCCAGGTCGACGAGGCATAGTGAATACTTCTTCAGTTGGCATATTGGGCACGAAGAACACTCCACTTTCGTTCAAGCTGCCGCCGCCAATCCATACATGCCCGTCGATTAATTCGACGGTAAGGTCCGTTCCCGGAGCTTTATAATGGAGCTTTTTGTAGCGTTTGGTGTTTAACTCTGATGAAAGGTTAGACAGCTTGTTACTATGCTCCTTCCAGGACATTACGGGATCCTCGCGGTCGATCCGATTCATTCGGAACACCGTCTCCCACATGGCTTCGAGCCTTTGCTCCTCTGGAATATCAGTGAACACTTTATCGGCCCAGGCTTGGGTTGGGACATTAGCGAGGCACCAACTTATTTTGTTCGTGCGGACATATCCGAGGAATTTCTGCCTTGCCATCGCGGCGGCCTTTGATGCAGAGGATACTTTGGCTGGATCTATTCCTTTGAACAAGTCCGGATTCGACACCCTGATGTTCAACAGAGCTCCGCCAGCTTCTGCAAGCTGTTCCATCATTGAAGCGTTCCACTGCGGATAATATGTGAATGATTCATCTGGACCGGACTCGAATCGCGCTAGTGTAACCGCCTCGTCATCCCATGCGACTTGCACGTATTTGGCTCCTGCTTGATAAGCCTTACGCACGATGATACGGGCAAACTCTGCCGCTTCCAACGGAGATTCCAAGTATAAGATCTGTCCAGGCTGCAGATTGACTCCCACTTTGATTAGGAGATCCGCGTATTTATGTAATTGCTGCTCAAACGTAGTTAACCCACTCATTTGACTCATTTGTTCCTCCCTTTTCCGATGGAATATACGCCCATCAGGAATCTAATTTTTAGGGTACTCCACTTTCATAATATCCATAAAAGGTACTTTTGTAATCTCGCCATTTTGCCGAATATGCACTTTGCCTGTTCGTGAGTCCATCGCATCAATCTGGCCGCGCACCGGTTCATTCCATCCCCAAACGGTAAGCACAATTTCGGAATCTTCCTGCTTCGCTTCGCTTAATTGGTTGCCGAGCTCCTCGAGTACGAATTCATCCCGCGTTGGTCGTTTCGCTACTTTTGCCTTTGCCATGCTGCTTCCTCCTTAATCTTGTCCATCTTCTTGGTCCAATAATAAAGCCGATTTTCCCTGTCCCAGACCCTATTTTACCATAGTATTTGTTTTGGCGTAGCAGGTACGGACAGCAAAGTCATTGATGTGGCGCTCAAGTATGGATACGAAAGTCCCGAAGCGTTCACAAAAGCATTTCAGAGCGACTTTAATGAGTCCGGCTTACGGGAGGCGAAATGTGAGGTATGGGTTTCTGTACAAAGGAAGAGCTAGAGTAATATAATAGGTGCTTTGAGCAAGCAAGCAGTCTGCAACATAAGCGGTCTGTTTTTTACTTGCTGAGGAGGGAAAAAGGAGGTACTGTTAGAATACTAGATCAAACTAGAGTGTGGAGGATTAACTTATGATGGGAAATATGGACGAAACTTACAAAAATTTAGTAATGGATATTTTGGAGAATGGACATTGGGATAAAGATCAACAAGTAAGAACGGTATGGGGGGATGGTACGCCCGCCTATACGAAAAGCCTAATTAGCAAGCAAATGGTTTTTGACAACACAGAAGTCCCTATTCTGACAACCAAATGGGTGCCTTGGAAATCGGCTATTCATGAGATGTTATGGTTTTATGTGAAGCGGACAAGCGACTGTTCCTATCTCGATGACCACAACGTGAAGATCTGGAAAGAGTGGACCAACTCGAATAATAATATCGGCAAAGCCTACGGGTACCAGCTAGGGAAGCCTATAATGATAAAGGGACAGATTACGAATCAAGTTCAACAGCTGATAGAGGGGCTCAAGCAAAACCCTGCCTCCAGAAGACATGTCATCTCACTGTGGAACATAGATGACCTCGACCAGATGGAATTATACCCTTGTGTATGGAATAATCAATGGTTGGTTAAACAAGGGAAGCTGCATTTAATTGTAAATGCAAGATCGAACGACATCGCTCTAGGCAACCCATTTAATATTTTTCAATACTATATATTACAGAGAATGGTTGTACAGGTTACGGGTTATGAGTTAGGGACGTTAACGTTTAATATGAATGACGCTCACATTTACGAACGGCATGTTGAACCCTTGCAAGAGCAAATCATACGGACACCTTATCCGGCTCCGCAGATCTGGATCAATCCTGACATACGCAACTTCGATGATTTCACGATTGAAGATTTCAAGCTTATCGATTACAAGTATCACCCGTCAGTGAAGATGGAGATTGCAATCTAAGAAGAAGCGACCATGGTGAAGTGTAGTAATTACTTGTGGCGAATAGAAAGCTAGATTGAACGTGTTTGTGTGGTGGTATGCCCTATTTGATTTTGTTAAATAATAGAATGGGGTGATCAACGATGAATAATTTTCCGAAACTTTTGATTTTTGCGGGCATTATCCTTATTATTGTTGGATTGATCTGGATGGTTGGCGGTCGATTCTTCAACCTGGGGAGATTGCCTGGAGATGTAGTAGTGGACAAAGGCAGCTTTAAGTTCTACTTTCCAATCGTCACTTGTATCGTGCTCAGTGTCGTATTGTCGTTAATCTTTTACGTGATTCGTTTGTTCACCAAGTAATGTGAGGTTACAAGAAATGTAAACATCTCTGATCAAATTAACATCACTGACCGTAGTTGTCAGTGATGTTTGTTTATTATATGAGTATAACTTGATGACGAGGAGCGATATTAATATGAAAAAAACAGTACTTATCGTATTAACAGACGGGTTTGCGGATTGGGAAGCCAGTTATGTAAGCGCAGAGTTGAACAAATCCACTACCAACTATCAAGTTAAGACCATAGCCATTGATCATGAACCAAAGGTTTCAATGGGTGGATTGCGCGTACTTCCGGACTATGTGCTTAATGAAATGGAGAGTATCTCTGATGTAGCCATGTTAATCGTCCCAGGTGGAACGGGCTGGAGAAGTGAGAAGAATCAGAAGATCCAAGCCCTTGTAGATTTTTACTTCAAACAGGAAATACCTGTTGCGGCCATATGTGATGCCACTACTTTTCTTGGCAACCATGGATTCCTCGACAACAACAAGCATACGGGCAATACGTTGGAATACCTGAAACAAGGTGCTCCTAACTACAAAGGAGATCGCCACTATGTAGATGCCCAGTCGATCAGCGGAGGAAACTTGATCACGGCTAACGGGAGCGGGGCAGTTGAGTTTACCAAGCATATTCTGGAGAAGCTTGGCGTCCTTGAAGGGGAGCAGCTCGAAGAATGGTACCATATCTTCAAGAAAGGTTACTTCCCGGCATAAGTCTGATCTAGTTTCAACTGACCTCTCAATTCGGTCGATAAGGAATTATGCAGTTGACCGTGTAGAGTAACGGAGATGAAGTAAGGTAGATGAATGAATAATAAGACGGCTGAACAAGGAGCGTGACTCCTTTTTCGGCCGTCTTTTTGGATTATATGATAGCGTGGCTAAGTGGATTAGCCCCGAGCAACTGACACCTTATACTCCCTCAGCCACATATTCATCATAGAGAGATAGGCAAGCAGCTGAGGTCCTGACATCAGTTGGCCGAACCAGGGCAGGTTCATTTGTGAGGCGTCAGATTCAGCAAGCTTACGAACCCGCTTCGCATCGATGAATTCGAGAATAGGAGAAGATGGTTCGTTCAATATATCCAAGAGGTTGCTTTGCAAAGCTAGCAAATAATTCGGGTTATGCGTCTTAGGGTAAGGACTCTTCTTGCGGGTTAACACATCCTCTGGCAGAATGCCCTTCAAAGCCTTACGCAGTATGCCTTTCTCTCGGTCGCCGGACGTCTTGATTTCCCAGGGAATATTCCAGACATAATCGATCAGACGATGGTCGCAAAATGGCACACGGACTTCAAGCCCGACCGCCATACTCATGCGGTCTTTGCGATCGAGCAAGGTCGGCATGAAGCGAGTGATGTTCAAGTAAGACATCTCGCGCATGCGGCGAGCATGGCCCGTCTCGCCTGCAAGACGAGGCACTTCAGCAAGCGCCTCCTCATAGCGATTGTCGAGTGTTGCCTGCGGCTGCAGCCAGTCGATCAACTCCGGCGACATTATGCTAAGCCGCGTATCGGCGGAGAGCGACCACGGGAACGTGTTCGCGTTCAGCGACTCCTCGCGGTGGAACCAAGGGTAGCCACCGAAGATCTCGTCAGCGGCTTCACCGGAGATCGCAACCGTAGCTCCTTTCTTGATCTCGCGACAGAACAAGTACAGTGAGCCGTCGATGTCGGCCATGCCTGGCATATCACGGGCATACACGGTCTCTTTGAGAGAATCGACCAGCTCGGGAGTATCGAACACTACATTATGCTGCACCGTCGCTAGATGGTCCACCATCCGTTGTATCCAGGGCGCGTCACTATTCGGGGTGAACACGCTGGATTTGAAATGCTTGTCGTTGTCGACATAGTCAACCGAATAAGTATGAACCGCTCCTTGACCATTCCGGTTGTACGATTCAACGGCGATGGCGGTCAAAGCGCTCGAATCGAGGCCGCCTGAGAGCAAAGTGCAAACCGGCACGTCGGAAGCCAATTGGCGTTCCACCGTATCGATCAGCAGCTCTCGCACTCGAGCTGCCGTGGCCTCGATATCGTCCTCATGAGGACGGCTCTCGAGCTGCCAATACGCCTTGACGCTAATGCCATTCGCGTCTACAACCATGCAATGTCCGGGCTTCAGCTCGGACATACCGCGATAGATCCCGCTGCCCGGAGTCCGCGCCGGACCGATGATGAACAGCTCTGCCAGCCCTTCTCGATCAATCTCAGGCTGGAAGCTAGGGTGCGCGAGAATCGCTTTCGGCTCAGAGCCGAACAGGAACGATCCATGCGAATAAGAATAAAAAAACGGCTTTACGCCGACGCGATCCCGTGCTACGAACAGATTCTGCTCTTCCTCGCTCCAGACGGCAAAAGCGAATATCCCGTTCAACCGATCTACGCAGGAGCGTCCCCACTCTATGAACGAGACCAACAAGACCTCCGTGTCGCAAGTCGTGGTGAACCGATGCCCGCGTTGCTCGAGCTCCCGCTTCAGCTCGGGTGCATTATATAACTCTCCGTTATAAACGATAGTGTACCCGTAATCCCCTCGGCGGCGAGTCATGGGCTGAGCCCCATTCTCAGGATCCATGACGCTAAGTCTGCGATGTCCCAGTGCGCAGTGCGCCGAAAGCCAATTACCGGAAGCGTCTGGTCCTCGGAGCGCCATCGTTTCCGTCATATTAATCAGAATGGAGGGATACTGAGTTAAGTCTTTTCGATAATCGACCCATCCCGTAATTCCACACATTTCAATCACCCTCTCGCCTACAAAGTATGTTCATGTCAAGAAAGCTGACGGCAGGCAGCAATACTATACACTATGCGCTTAGCCTGTCTGACATGTCTGTCCGGCTGGGTGTTTCCAATTGTGGTTTTTTACTTCTGGCCTAATTCGTTCGAGCTGTCAATTGAAAGCCATAATCGAACAGCTTGATTGTTTCAGTGAATCGTGAATCTGCTGTCTCTGCACCCATGACAACGGTTATGAGACGTCTCCCATCACGTTCCGTCGTTCCTGTAAAGCAATAACCAGCGGCGTCCGTGAAGCCCGTTTTGAAGCCGTCATTTCCTTTATAGGCATAAGACTGACCAGGCAAAAGTTCATTCGTAGTAGCCAACTTAACATTAGAACCGGCTAAACTTACATGGGTTTGTTTGGTTGTTTTGAGTATCTCTGGATATGTGGTAATGAGGTTATTGGCAAGCAGAGCAACATCCTTAGAGGTCAACTGGGTTTCGGATTTCACATTCTTTGGGGCATAGGGTCCAAGATCGGACAAGGATAATCCTGTTGCAGTTGCGAAATAAGCTGTACTGGAGAGCCCGATCTGTTTCGCTTTGCGATTCATTTGTTCAGTGAACGCCTTCTCATTTCCTGCCAAATGCTCCGCAACAGCGACTGCTGCATCGTTAGCGGAGTGAACGGCAATAGCTTGGAACATTTGTCGTAGAGTCAGTGACTCTCCTTGCTTCAAGCCAATCTGAGATCCTGTCACCTCGGCAGCGTAACGACTCACTTTGACTTGATCCTCCCATTTGCGGTTTCCTTTCTTGACTTCATCAAGGACCAATAGCTCTGTCATCATCTTAGACATGCTTGCAGGGGGAAGCGCCTCGTCCGCATTCAGGTCGTACAAGATCCGTCCAGTACCGGCTTCCATGATCAGAGCAGCGCGTGCTTGCAGCTGAGGCGGTGTTTGAGGTTGCATGGATGCCCAAGCTGATAAAATTTCTTCTCGATTTATATAGAATAGGCTGCCTAACCCTAAGATTAGGAAAAATATTAATTTGCGATTCATAGTTATTCTCCTTCACTGAGCATCTTAGTAGATTGATAATACTCAGTATAGAGACCATAGTTTAAGCAAAGTATAACCATATCTAAAGTTTTTCTTAACAACTGGAAAGTTTATTACTTAGATGGTGGAAGAGGCAGGCGTACAATAAAGCTCGTGCGGCTCTGATCGCTCTCTGCGTGAATCGTTCCTCCATGCCGCTCCACTATGCTTTTGGAGATGGCCAAGCCAAGCCCGGAGCCGCCCGAATGTTCGTTTCTAGAGCGGTCAACCCGATAGAATCGCTCGAATATATGAGGGAGATCAATCGTTGGAATAGTTGAACCGTAATTAATGACTTCAATAACAGCCCAAGTCCCGTCCCTCCGGACGATGGTATCCAGCTTATGTCCTTCCTGTCCGTAGACCATGGCATTGCTGAACAAATTATCGAATACACGGAACAGCTTGTCTGCATCGCCTGAAATGGTTAGATCGGTTTCACTTGTGATCAGATTGCCCTCCATCCCGACCTTGCGAAGCGGCAACCTGTAATGCATCAGCATCTGGGACATGATTTCTACTGTATTGATCGGTTTCGTAAGCAGTGGAATGGCATCATGGCGCAATCTTGTAAATTCGAACAAGTCTTGAATCAAGACATGCAGGCGCTGGGACTTCGTATAGGCGATCTGAACGTAATGCCTCAGCTCTACTTCGTCGCGGTAACGGTCTTCATCAACCAAGGCCAAGTAACCGAGTATTGAAGTCAGAGGAGTTCTAAGATCGTGAGAAACGTTAGTTACCAGTTCATTTTTGCTTTGCTCAGCCTGGCGTTCATCTTCAATCGATTGTTTCAATTGATCTATGATTCGATTCAAATCAGAGGCCAGCTCACCCACTTCATTACGAGCGATTATTTGCACCTTCACATCCAGATTCCCTTCGGCTATATGTTGAACCGTGTGACCGAGTTTGGCAAAGGATTGGAATCTGCGCCAATTCAACATGATCATCAGGATGATAAAATAAGTACCGCATAATCCGGCAAAAGGAACGGTTTGTCCGAATGCGAGCACAAAATTTCTTAAAAAATCACGTAAAACAGGGATTTCTCTAGAAACGGTATCCATTGTATACATAGTTACAAGCGCCGCCGGAAACATGAGGAGAGCACTTATAATAATTTGACTGACTAAACGGAACACCATCCGGCTCATCAAGTTAGCTCTCAATTTTGTAGCCGACCCCCCATACTGTCGCAATCAGTTTCTCCCCAAGCTCTTGCTCCAGCTTGTCGCGCAAATTGCTGATATGCACCATGACCGTATTGTTCGCGTCAAAATATTTTTCTTTCCACACCTGTCTGAAAATATCCTCCGCACTGAATACCCTGCCCGGATGAAGGGCAAGCAAATGAAGAATGCCGAATTCTTTAGAGGTTAATGCCAGAGGGCGGCCATCCACCTCAGCGGTATGTTTGTTCTTGTTAATCTCAAGATCTCCTAATCGGATCACATCGCTCTCTTCCATGATTTCTGTTTGACCAGGTTTATCACTATAGACACGGCGAAGCAAGGACTTCACCCGTAATGTAAGCTCGAGAGGATTGAAAGGCTTGACTACATAGTCATCTGCGCCTGTCATAAGTCCGGTGATTCGATCCATATCCTCAGCCTTTGCGCTTACCATCAGAATAGGGACACTTTGGTGCTTGCGAATGCTGCGGCACACTTCCAACCCGTCGATCTCCGGCATCATCACATCTAACACGACTAGGTGAAAGAGCTCGGCGGTGAACAACTCTAACGCCTCCCGTCCATTGGCAGCAAGCTTTGTAACATAACCTTCATTCTTCAAATAAATGTTTATAAGTTCAGCAATTTCCCGGTCATCGTCCACAATAAGTATGTTATAGATCATATAAGGGGGTTAGCTCCTTTCGATGATTCGCAGCTCGTTTCTACTATAGAACAGATTGGTGTGTCTGTAATCATTCTGAGAGTGAACTTAAGAATTATTATGAGTTTCTTAAGGTTTTATTAAAAATCTGGTTTCTGTTATAGTATGGGTGAAATAAGATAAGTCCAACCCGCAGGAGGAAGCTTAACATGATTAAACAAATAGCAACTGTAGCCGTGTATGTAGAGGATCAACGCAAAGCACTAGAGTTCTGGACAGAGCAAGCAGGATTCGAGCTCCGCTTAGACCAGCCAATGGGACCTTCAGCGAGTTGGATTGAAGTTGCCCCGAAGGGAGCGGAATCTTGCCTTGTCATATATCCCAAATCGATGATGACGAATTGGGCGGAATTGAAGCCGTCCGTTGTTTTTGTATGCGAGGATATCGAAGGGACCTACGAGACGATGAAGAAGAATGGGGTCCAGTTTAAAGGCGAGCTGCAAAAAATGCAATGGGGTACATTCGCCACGTTCCTCGACTTGGATGGCAACGAGTTTCTATTGAAAGGTTAACTCTATGGAGTCAAGAAATATAGGAATACAAAAACACCTGATCGGTAAACCGGTCAGGTGCTTGCCATATTATCGTTCTTACGACCCAGAAGAGATTCGAACTCCCGACCGACGGCTTAGAAGGCCGTTGCTCTATCCAGCTGAGCTACTGGGTCAAATATAAGATTCTTGGAGCGGGTGAAGGGAATCGAACCCTCGCCTCAAGCTTGGGAAGCTGGCGTTCTGCCACTGAACTACACCCGCATTAGTACGAAGGAGAAGAAGCATGGATAATAATATCATATGAAATCGGGAAAAGCAACAAAAGAAATACAGAAAAGAATTGCGTAATCTAAGAGTAATTCTGCTACAATAAATGGAATATTAAAACTATAATTCGCTAAAATTCGACTTGTAGGGAGGTGACTTCCATCATGGAGAGTAATGTGTTCCTTTTTCCCAAAACCGTAGACTATTACCAGATCGAATTGACACGATTGCTGGAAACAGAGCGGTACTCCGAAGCGATCGGGGTTCTGCGTTTTCTGCTTCAATGCCGTCATGAAGATGATAACTCAAAAGAGGAGTGGGGATCTCTACTCGAGTGGCTGGAGAATACGTTCCCTGATTCAAAAGACAAGAATGACGAGGGTAAGGACATCCATTACGCGACTGACGGAGAAGATCCAGAGGAATCAGAAGAGGATCTGTTCAAGCGGCGGGTATGGTTGAAATCCGCAGAGGATTCGCAATTTGCGGTGAAGCTGCTTGATACTTTAGTCCAGACAGATTCGCCGGATAAACAGCTGTTAGCGTTAGAACAATTGCAGCATGTCGAGCATAGCCGCACGAAACGTGCGCTGAGAGAATGGCTGGAGAGTGCGCGCATTCATCCAATCGTTCAGTTCAAAGCTCTTCAAGTATTGAAGGTAAGAGGGGATACGGGACTCATAAAGCTGCATAAGCTGGGACAAGCGATTGAGTTGGATACCCAAGAAACACCGTTGAATTTCGAGCAATTTCCACAGCAGATCAGCCTGATTCGCAAACGTGTTCAAGAAGTGAATGAGATCAATCAACCCGCGCTTGCCTATTTCGTAGAACAGACCTGGGACGATTTCCTGGCATTCATATATGGAACTTCGATCTATCAGGATATGATCCGAAGCGATGGGGATACAGTCGACATATGGGCGGCGGCCCTACATCATACGCTTCAGGAAACTATGTTTGCTTTGAACGATGAAGAGGCTACTCGTGAAATATTCGGTATACAAGAGGAGCAGCAGAAGGCTTGGCAGAAAGCTTGTCAGGTAATGAAACTGTTCTTGACCGTAACAGCCTCCGGCGATAACTGACAAAATACAAGCAGATGTTTCAAGAATACCTTGATTACGATGTTTTTTGTGATATAATGTAGTGGTTATAAATTGGACATCGTACTGGTGTAAGGTTATAAGGCCGGATGCTTTTACTTTGTATCGGTAGAATTCTGGAGGGGAAAGCATAAATGACAGCAAGCTGGGAGAAAATAGAGAAGAACAAAGTGCAACTTCAAATCGAGGTTGACGCGGATCAAGTAGCACTAGCCTTGGACAAGGCTTTCAAGAAAGTCGCAGCAAAAATCAACGTACCTGGATTCCGTAAAGGCAAAGTGCCTCGCGGAATTTTCGAAGCGAAATTCGGTGTAGAAAGCTTATATCAAGATGCTCTTGATATTATTTTGCCAGAAGCCTACATGGAAGCAATTGAGCAGCATGAGATTATCCCGGTTGACCGTCCTGAAGTAGACGTTCAACAATTCGCTAAGGGACAAGCACTTAAGTTCACTGCAACTGTTGCTGTGAAGCCTGAAGTTGAACTTGGACAATACAAAGGCATCGAAGTTCCTGAGAAGAAGAACGAAGTAACAGCTGATGAAGTTCAAGCTGAGCTTGAGCGTCTGCAACAGCGTCATGCTGAGCTTGTAGTAGTAGAAGAGGGTGCCGCACAGAACGGCGATACTGTTGTACTTGACTTCGATGGATATGTCGACGGTGTTGCATTTGAAGGCGGTAAATCCGAGAAGTATTCCCTTGAGCTTGGGTCCGGGAGCTTCATCCCTGGGTTCGAAGAACAAGTAGTAGGCTTAAGCGCAGGAGACGAGAAGGACATTGAAGTGAACTTCCCTGAGAACTACCACTCCGAAGAGCTTAAAGGTAAAGCAGCCGTATTCAAAATCAAGCTTCATGATATCAAACGCAAAAACTTGCCGGAACTTGACGATGAATTCGCTAAAGATGTGAGTGAATTCGACACACTTGACGAATTCAAGCAAGACATCGAGACTCGTCTACTAGACCGCAAGACTAAAGCTAACCAACAAGAAATCGAGTCTGCTGTTGTTGAGAAGGCCGCTGAAACAGCAGTAGTTGAAATTCCAGCATCCATGGTTGAGACGGAGCAGGAGCAAATGTATAAGGATTTCGCTAACCGTCTACAAATGCAAGGGATGAATCTGGACATGTACTTCCAATTCTCCGGTCAGAACGAGCAAGCGTTGAAGGATCAGATGAAGGGCGATGCTGAGAAGCGTGTTCGCAACAATTTAGTTCTTGAAGCGATTGGCAAGGCAGAGAATATCGAAACAACAGAAGAAGAGCTGAACCAAGAGCTTGAGAAAATGGCTGAGCAATACCAACGTTCCATTGATGAGATCCGCACTATCCTTAGCGCTAACGGGAACTTGGAAGGCTTGAAAAGCGAATTGACTGTTAAGAAAACAGTTGAGTTCCTTGTTGCGAACAGCAAGCAAGTCACGCCAGTAGCATAAGTTTAACCAGACCTAATGTCATAAGAAAAGGCACGTATACCCAAGCGTGCCTTTCTTTTAATATTAGAGAAGCTTTTCCGTTGTCCATACATATTGCTTGTCCATATTAGTGTTTCTCTCCGTCCTGCTTTGTTCAAATTGCATGGAATAGAACACGGCTACATACAGTGAATAGTAACCTAGAATGGCATCACATTGGCGTTCATGTTACAATGAGTGGAAGGGGATTTTGCATTCGCCCTTAAACCATGTTATTTTAGTAATGAAGCAAGAGTTCATATAGAAATGAGGTCATGGATATGAGTCTGATCCCTATGGTCGTAGAGCAAGAAGCACGAGGCGAGCGCTCTTATGACATCTACTCCCGTCTCCTGAAAGACCGTATTATCTTTCTGGGCAGCGCTATCGATGACGATGTTGCCAATGTGATCATTGCGCAGCTGTTGTTCCTGGCCGCATCTGATCCAGAGAAAGATATCCATTTGTATATCAACTCACCAGGTGGTTCTGTTACAGCAGGAATGGGTATATTCGATACGATGCAGTTCATTAAGCCTGACGTTTCCACCATTTGTGTAGGAATGGCCGCAAGCATGGGGTCTTTGCTTCTAACCGCTGGCGCCAAAGGTAAGAGGTTTGCGCTTCCTAACAGCGAAGTTATGATTCATCAGCCTCTCGGCGGAGTTCGCGGGCAGGCGACTGATATTAAGATTCACGCTGATTGGATCATCAAGACCAAACAGAAACTCAATAACATTTATGTAGAGCGGACCGGTCAGCCTTACGATAAGATCGAACGCGATACGGACCGAGATAATTTCATGTCGGCCGAAGAAGCCGTGAACTATGGCTTGATTGACAAAGTAATTACGCAGTTAAATCAATAATAGGAGGTGATCCTATGTTTAAATTCAACGATGAAAAAGGTCAACTGAAATGTTCCTTTTGTGGAAAATCTCAGGATCAGGTCCGTAAGCTAGTTGCAGGACCAGGTGTATATATTTGCGACGAATGTATCGAATTATGCACAGAAATCGTAGAAGAAGAGCTCGGCAGTGAAGAAGAATTGGACTTGAAGGATGTCCCGAAACCGAAGGATATTCGCGTTATTCTCGACCAATACGTAATCGGCCAGGATCAAGCTAAGAAATCTCTGTCTGTAGCGGTCTACAACCACTATAAGCGGATCAATTCCCATAACAAGCTGGAAGATGTTGAATTACAGAAGAGCAACATCGTTCTGATCGGACCTACGGGTAGCGGGAAGACGTTGCTTGCACAAACGCTTGCGAAGATACTGAATGTTCCGTTCGCGATCGCTGATGCAACATCATTAACGGAAGCTGGATATGTGGGAGAAGATGTAGAAAACATTCTCCTTAAGCTTATCCAAGCGGCAGACTATGATGTTGAGAAAGCAGAGCGCGGCATTATCTATATCGATGAGATCGATAAGGTAGCTCGCAAGTCTGAGAACCCTTCAATTACTCGGGATGTATCGGGAGAAGGCGTACAGCAAGCATTGCTCAAAATTCTTGAAGGAACGGTAGCAAGCGTTCCTCCGCAAGGTGGACGTAAGCACCCTCATCAAGAATTTATCCAGATCGATACAACGAACATCCTGTTCATATGCGGCGGCGCATTTGACGGAGTGGAGCAGCTAATTAAACGGCGGATCGGGAAGAAGGTCATCGGCTTCAACAGCGAAGGACACAAGAATGATCTCAAGCCTGGAGAGTATTTGTCCATGGTATTGCCGGAAGACCTGCTCAAATTTGGGTTAATTCCTGAATTTGTTGGACGTCTACCTGTCATTTCTACACTTGAGCCACTTGATGAGCCCGCACTTGTTCGGATCTTGACTGAACCGAAGAATGCGCTTGTGAAGCAGTATCAGAAGCTGTTAGAAATGGACAGTGTCTCTCTAGATTTCTCCAGTGAGGCTCTGGATGCCATTGCCAAGGAAGCCATCAAGCGGAATACAGGGGCGCGCGGTCTGCGTGCTATCATCGAAGGCATCATGCTTGATGTGATGTTCGAGGTTCCGTCCCGCGATGATGTGACCAATTGTACGATTACGAAGGAAGCGGTTCTCGAGAAGATCGCTCCGGAGCTCAAGACGAAGGATGGTAAGTCCATATCCGTTAACGTCAACAAGAAGAAAGAAGAAAGTGCTTAACCAATAAATAGCCAATGCTTCCTCCCGCCTGAACGCGCACACGTGCGTGTGTCTGAAGATCGCTTCAGACCATCGTTCGGGAGGGAGGATGTTTGGCGTCATGGGAGAGTCCATCATGTTTCATAGAGCGAATACTGTGCCTGTCCGTGTGGGAGATTTAACAATCGGCGGCAGCAATGAAGTTATCATGCAGAGTATGTGCACAACCAAAACCGCGGATGTCAAAGCTACCGTAGCCGAGATTCTCCGATTGGAGGAGGCAGGCTGCCAGCTTGTTCGTGTTACAGTTAACAACAAAGAAGCAGCCGCAGCAATCAAAGAGATTAAGAAACAAATTCATATCCCCTTAGTGGCGGATATTCATTTCGATTATCGTCTGGCGCTTGCAGCGATTGAGAACGGTATTGACAAAGTACGGATCAATCCGGGTAATATCGGTCGACGTGAGAAAGTGGAAGAAGTAGTGAGAGCCTGCAAGGAGCGCGGAATACCGATTCGGATTGGGGTGAACGCAGGTTCGCTTGAAAAGCATTTGCTGGACAAGTATGGTTACCCGACTCCCGAAGCTATGGTGGAGAGTGCATTGTTCCATATTGGTATTCTGGAGGAGCTGGATTTTCACGATATTATCGTATCGTTGAAAGCCTCAGATGTACCAATGGCCATTGCGGCCTATTCGCAAGCGGCATCCAAATTCAACTATCCTCTGCATTTGGGGATTACCGAAGCCGGCACATTGTTCTCAGGCACTGTTAAGAGCGCAGGCGGTCTCGGCGCACTTCTCGCTATGGGCATTGGTAATACGATGCGGATCTCGCTCAGTGCAGATCCTGTGGAAGAAATTAAGGTATCCCGTGAGTTGTTGAAATCATTCGGGCTCATAACCAATGCAGCGACCCTGATCTCCTGTCCAACCTGCGGCAGATTGGATATCGATCTGTTCTCCGTTGCGAATGAGGTGGAACAGTACATCGAGAAGCTCAAGGTTCCGATTAAAGTTTCCGTTCTAGGATGCGCTGTGAACGGACCTGGTGAAGCTAAGGAAGCGGATATCGGCATTGCCGGTGCTCGGGGAGAAGGCATGCTCTTCCGCTATGGAGAGATGATTCGTAAAGTGCCTGAAGCAGAATTGGTCGGCGAATTGAAGAAAGAAATTGATCTGATTGTTGAAGAGTTCGAGCGCACTGGTGAGATTTCAGGCCGTAAACAGCATACGCCAGCCCGCTAATAGTTAGAGGGCTGATCGGCGAATGTAATCAAATATTCACGGATGGCGGAGGCGATAGCTTCCGCCATTTCTTGTTGTTTAGCTTGAGTTGTAAGGCGAGTGCGATCAGAAGAATTGCTAATGAATCCCATCTCGACAATAACAGCTGGACATGGAGAATGATTGAGCAAATAGAAGGGCTTCCCCAAATAAGGAATTTCATTTCTGCCATAGAGTCCATTTAGACGATGTTGAATAAGATGCGCGGCCACGTGGCTCTGCGGATTCATCTGAAACAAGACAGATGCGCCTGTTTTGCTTGGTCGTTTGGCCCAATTCGTATGCAAGCTGACTACCAGCTTAGGCTGTAATGCTTCTGCGATCAGCTTGCGTTGGGACAAATCGCGCAAATGTCTGGATCGGCTTCTAAGCCAGTCGTTATCATCGCTTAGAGCATAATCTGTGGTTCGGTTAATAGCTGTACGCACTCCGGATTTATTGAGCTGCTCGTATAATTTCAAGGCGATCTCCAAATTGACATGCTTCTCCAGTAATTCCCCGAATTTCGTACCGCTATCGATACCGCCGTGTCCTACATCTATAACAATATCTGCTTCAGGGAGAGAAAGGGTTTTAGACCAAAGACTTTCAGTTGATACGGACGCCTCAATGGGTTCGATTCCAGATTGTGCTTGTGATGGGTTGGAGGTTAAAAGCAGGCTGCCGCTTAGAAGCAGAAACGATCCTATAAGCCATTTTACCAATGGTCGCATATTAAATGATTACCGCCTTATCCACGAGTTAGATTCCTTAACTATAGGGTGCGCAAACTTTTTGTTCTCATTCTCGGTTAACCCGTCTAGGACAGGGGAATACTACCAACTATCACCGTGACTTCAAAATACAGCCTAGTGCTGAAGTGGATTCCGGATCATTTTCCGGGGAACATGAACGATTTGAGTACGGGCAGGAACAGGAGGAATTGACTATGAGTATAAGTATTGTGTTAATGATCATTCAGGTGTTTTTTGCCATTGTTATCGGTTTGTATTTCTGGAATTTGCTTCGCAATCAACAGACGAACCGAACTGCAGTAGACCGAGAATCGAAGAAAGAGATGGATAAGCTCCGCAAGCTGCGCTCGATTTCTCTGACTAAGCCGCTGTCGGAGAAAACAAGACCATCTACTCTAGATGATATTGTAGGACAAAGGGAAGGACTAAGAGCCTTGAAGGCGGCGCTATGCGGTCCGAATCCGCAGCACGTCATTATTTATGGGCCTCCTGGTGTTGGGAAGACGGCTGCAGCAAGAGTCATTCTGGAAGAAGCTAAGAAGAATGCGGCTTCACCCTTTCGGTATGATGCTAAGTTCATAGAACTGGATGCAACAACGGCTCGTTTCGACGAACGGGGTATTGCGGATCCCTTGATCGGATCTGTACATGATCCCATCTATCAAGGTGCTGGAGCAATGGGAGTCGCAGGTATTCCGCAACCTAAGATTGGCGCTGTTACGAAAGCGCATGGCGGCATGCTTTTTATTGATGAAATTGGAGAATTGCACCCTATTCAGATGAATAAGTTATTAAAAGTGCTCGAAGACCGCAAAGTGTTTCTGGAGAGTGCTTACTATAATTCAGAAGATACGAATATTCCTAATTACATTCACGATATATTTCAGAATGGTCTCCCGGCTGATTTTCGCTTGGTTGGAGCAACGACAAGAACTCCGCAAGAAATTCCTCCAGCCATTCGTTCCAGATGTATGGAGATCTTCTTCCGCCCGTTGCTTCCTGAGGAAATAGAGCGGATAGCAACGAATGCTGTCCGTAAGATTGGTTTTCCGGATAATAAGCTGGCGGTGGAGGTTGTGAAGAAATTTGCCACTAACGGCCGTGAAGCAGTGAATATGATTCAGCTTAGCGTAGGAGTAGCGATCTCGGATGGGCGCAATGACGTTGCGGCCAGTGACGTGGAGTGGGTTGCGAATAGCAGTCAATTGACACCTCGCCCGGAGAAAAAGATTCCATTCGAGCCTCAGGTAGGTCTGGTGAACGGTTTAGCTGTGTATGGCCCGAATCAGGGAATGCTGCTCGAGATTGAAGTGACAGCCATCCCGGCTGTTCCGGGGACAGGCAAATATACCATTACGGGAATAGTGGACGAAGAGGAGATGGGAGGGGGCTCCAAGACGATAAGGCGCAAAAGTATGGTTAGAGGATCGATTGAGAATGTGTTAACCGTACTGCGCAGATCAGGGATGAAAACATTTGATTACGATCTGCATATCAATTTTCCTGGGGGCATCCCGATTGACGGTCCTTCTGCAGGGGTTTCTATGGCGACGGCAATTGCTTCAGCCATCCGTAATGTACCCGTAGATAACAAGCTGGCCATGACTGGGGAAATTAGTATTCACGGCAAAGTGAAGCCGATTGGCGGAGCTGTGGCTAAGGTGGAAGCAGCATTCCAAGCAGGAGCGAACCGTGTAATCATTCCTCGAGAGAATTGGCAGGATATATTCGCTGGCTTGAATGGGTTAACGGTTATCCCCGTTGATACAATCGAGGAAGTATTGGAGCATGCGTTGAATATTAGAGAGAGCAGTAATGTGACAATAGTTCCCAATATGTCCGATGTTCTTATCGCTTCACCGCCGCCGCTCTACCATGCCGGTCCAGAGTTAAAGAGCGAAGGCTGACGAATTGGTGTTTTGCCTTCAGGTTTGATAAAATGGTGACTACATCCAATTATAGGACCCTTATGTCCGTGCTAGCCGCGAGATATAAGTATATAGTACCACTGCACTTTGTGGGGAATGTTACAGTCATAGGGAGGTGCTGAGCATGGGACCGAATAAGCCAAAGGTGCGTAAACTGCCTCTGCTGCCGCTGCGCGGATTGCTTGTATACCCAAGTATGGTGCTGCATTTGGACGTAGGCCGTGAGAAGTCCGTGAAGGCTTTGGATCAGGCGATGCTAGAAGATAGCATGATTTTGTTATGCTCACAATCCGAGATCAATATCGAAGATCCAGCCAAGGATGACATTTATCGAATTGGCACGATCGCCAAGGTCAGACAGATGCTTAAGCTGCCTAACGGTACGATTCGTGTTCTTGTGGAAGGAATCATGCGTGCCGAGATCGTCGATTTCTTAGCTCACTCGGAGTACTACTTGGTTATGGCCAAGGAGCTTCCAGAGCAAGAGACGTCTGATTCTGAGACTGATGCTCTTATGAGGACGGTTCTCAGCCAGTTCGAGCATTACATCAATTTGTCCAAGAAAGTAACGCCAGAGACGCTTGCTGCCGTATCCGATATCGATGAGCCAGGTCGGTTAGCCGATGTCATCACGAGCCATCTGTCGTTGAAAATAAAAGATAAACAAGACATCCTTGAAACGGTTGACGTTCGATTGCGGTTGGAGAAGCTTCTCGGTTTCTTGAACAACGAGCGGGAAGTGCTCGAGCTCGAACGCAAAATCAATCAACGAGTCAAGAAGCAAATGGAAAAAACGCAAAAGGAATATTACCTGCGTGAACAGATGAAAGCTATCCAGAAGGAGCTTGGTGAGAAGGAAGGCCGTGCGGGCGAGGTAGAGGAATTGCGCGCCCAGATGGAGGAAGCCGGGCTCCCTGAGAAGGTGCGCGAGAAGGTCGAGAAAGAAATCGACCGCTTGGAGAAGATGCCGGCTACCTCAGCAGAAGGGGCAGTCATTCGCAATTATCTGGACTGGCTGCTTGCCCTCCCTTGGTCCAAACATACCGAGGACGATCTGGATATCAAAAAAGCAGAAGATATTCTGAATGAAGATCACTACGGTCTGGAGAAGCCGAAGGAGCGCGTTCTAGAGTATTTGGCTGTTCAGAAGCTGGTTCAAAAGATGAAGGGGCCTATCCTCTGCCTCGTAGGGCCTCCTGGAGTAGGGAAAACTTCCATTGCTAGATCCATTGCGCGTTCACTAAATCGCAAATTCATTCGTATATCGCTAGGCGGCGTACGAGACGAGGCCGAGATACGCGGACACCGTCGAACTTATGTGGGCGCGATGCCAGGCCGGATCGTGCAAGGTCTGAAGAACGCGGGCAGTCATAACCCGGTTATGCTGTTGGATGAAATCGACAAGATGTCGATGGATTTCCGCGGAGATCCTTCTTCGGCACTTCTGGAAGTTCTAGATCCAGAGCAAAACAGCACTTTTAGCGATCATTATATCGAGCTGCCCTTCGACTTATCCAATGTGATGTTCGTAACCACAGCGAATGCTGCGCATAACATCCCGCGTCCGCTGTTAGACCGGATGGAATTGCTCTATATTCCGGGTTACACGGAGCTTGAGAAGCTGCAGATTGCCAAGAAGTATTTGCTCCCGAAGCAAGTAAGAGAGCATGGCTTGCATGAAGACCAGCTTCAAGTGGAAGAAAGTACGCTGATGAAACTGATCCGTGATTACACACGGGAGGCCGGTGTCCGTAATCTGGAGCAGCAAATAGCCAGCTTGTGCCGTAAATCTGCCAAAGCAATCGTCTCAGGTGAGAAGACGAATATTCATATTAATGATGCAGCATTATCGGAATATTTAGGCCCAGCGAAGTTCCGCGTTAACTTGGCAGAAGAGATCGATCAGGTTGGCGCGGTTACGGGTCTCGCTTGGACGGAGGTAGGAGGAGACACGCTGGTTATTGAGGTAACCGTAATGCCAGGCAGCGGAAAACTGACGCTGACTGGCAAACTAGGGGATGTCATGAAGGAGTCTGCGCAGGCCGCCTTCAGTTATACGCGTTCCAGATCGGAACAGCTTCATATTCCTGCTGATTTTCACGAAAAGAACGATATCCATATCCATATCCCAGAAGGCGCGATTCCGAAGGATGGACCGTCTGCTGGAATTACAATGGCAACTGCTCTGATCTCTGCGCTTAGCAATATTCCTGTATCGAAGACAGTAGCAATGACAGGCGAGATCACTTTGAGAGGACGCGTGCTGCCTATTGGCGGTCTGAAGGAAAAGGCTCTTGCGGCGCATCGGGCAGGTATTCAGAAGGTGCTTCTTCCTAAGGACAATGAGAAGGATTTAGCCGATATACCACTTAGCGTACGCAATGAAATGACCTTCGTACCTGTACATCATATGGACCAGGTGCTTGAGCACGCATTAGTCACCCAGGTTCCGATCCACTAACGGGAGGGGAAACCGGAATGAAAGTTAATCAAGCTGAGTATGTCATTAGCGCAGTTGGACCTGCTCAGTACCCAGAAGACGGCTTGCCAGAGATCGCTCTGGTTGGCCGTTCTAATGTGGGCAAATCATCACTTATCAACAAAATGATTATGCGCAGAAATTTAGCTCGTACGAGCTCGCAACCTGGTAAAACACAGACATTAAATTTTTACCGAATAGAATCACAATTGTATTTTGTAGATTTACCGGGCTACGGTTATGCCAAAGTTTCCAAGACGAAGCGGGAGGAATGGGGCCGCTTTATTGAGAAATATTTGATCGAGCGCGAACGCCTTCAGCTGATTATCCAGATCATTGACCTGCGGCACCCGCCGACTGCCAATGATATTGCTATGTATGAATGGATGGTTCATAATGATCTGCCCGTTTGTATTGTAGCGACTAAAGCTGATAAAATCCCTAAGGGAAAATGGCAGAAGCACCAAAAGATAATAAAAGAAAGTCTGAATATGCGTCCTCAGGATGAGATCGTGCTATTTTCGTCGGAAATCGGCTTAGGACGCGATGATCTTTGGCAAGTGATCGAACAGGCGGCGGCTCTGCAAACAAGCTCTTCTAGTGATGACTAGAACGAGCTTTCTTTGCGACTGATTCAAAAGGAACTTAATGAGGTTATTAAGGTATTGCATGAATATGCAAGCGAAACAGGGGAAATACAATGTTTATCTGGGACTTCTTACGAAAGACAACGGATTATTCAGAATTTTGATTGTTTTCAGCGAAAAGTTAACAGGAATAATTTCAAGGGTTATAGTATACTTAATTAAGGTAAGGGTTTAAAACAAAGAATCGAGGGATTTTTATGGCTCAGCGGTTAGCGACGGAATATGTCAAAACCTGCTTGCATTTAACGGAAGCCGAAATGTCTAGTTTTCTGGATTTGCTTACAATGAATCAGGTCAATCCTCGGGTCAAAGTTACCGAAAATGGAAGTCAGGAAGTTGTCTTCCAAGATGGTGCAGATGAAGAAATTTGTTTGTCCTTTGAACGGAAGCACGGGTACTATGTATGCGAGGGTTCTTGCAGAATCAGTAATCCCAAGTTAGCGAATCTGATGCGTAAGGCTGTAGCAGAGTTTAAAGGCGACGCAATTGTAAACCGGATTTACACCTCTTATACGATGAACTATGTTTACAAGAGGGGTTCAGTTGTACAGATCATGGAGATTACTCCGAGCAGCAAGAAGTTGGTATTTGAGTATAAGGATACTTTAGGTATACTGGAACGTATGTTTAACCAGGAGCTTGTTGAGCGTGAGATTTCTCAAGTATTGCAACAGATCAATATGTTGCTGGATGAACGTAATGAGACAGACCAGCCTGAACAGAAACAACAAATTGACGACGAGTTGAAATCGTTGACGCATAAATTATTCGTACTAGAAGCGTAGAAGCCGTGCTGGATGCGAACGGGGGTCGAGTGATCGGCCCTTTTTTGTTGTAGTTGGAAAGTCTTAAAAAGGAATGATGATCCGTATAGTATAATAGTTCTTTCGACACCTATAAACACGATGGAGGGATACCATGAGTATATTCAAGAAAATAAAAGACGGAGCAGCCAAAGCGGCTGATAAAGCACAACGTACCGTAGAAGCGTCGAAATTATCGGCCCTCATTACACGCAAGCGTAAAGAAATAAAAGATAATTATACTTCCATCGGTTCGGCCGTCTACCAAGCATACCGCGCTGGAGATTTAGCATTAGCGGAATCCGAGATTACCAGACTGTCAGACGAAGTAGCTTCCATTGAAGCATCGATAGCCGACCTTAATTATCGAATCAGTCTGCTGAATGATGTGAGGTTATGTGTATGCGGACACCGAGCACCTTCTGATGCTGCATTCTGCCCGGCTTGCGGGAGGAAGTTTGACTTGGATGATGCAATCGTCCTTACAGAGAACGAAGTAGTAGAGACAGCAGAAGATCATTCAGAGGTCTGGACCGAAGTAGAACCGCCTGTGTATGAAGGAGTAGAGACCATCAAGTGCCATTATTGCCGTGAGGAGCTTCCGGAAGATGAGACGGTATGCCCGCACTGCAGAGCCGTACAAGCGTTGCCTGGGCATGAAAATCGCTTGTAATCCTCACAGGTTGTTAAAGGAAACGAAGCTCTCACAAGGGCTCAGGTGGGCTGCAGGGTCGGTTAGGATTATTTCTAGATGAACGCACCACCATAACACAATCGACATACGTTGAGTATTGGAGTGAAATTAGTCTAAGGATTTCATTCTTTACAAAAAAAACTATTGCATTTCTAGGCTAGAGATGTTATTTTTATTCTCGTTGAAAACAATATAGGAACCAGGATTCACTCAGGACATGTAATGTTGCGAGAGATTATTCCCTCGGGAAGTGAATGACGTAGGTCCTAGCGGATGAAATCCAACAATTTTATTCCTAGGAAGGGGGAACCGAAAGATGGAATACTCTACTTTCGGAAGACACGTTGCTGTTGATACTTGGGGAGCCGATTTTGACAAGCTTAACAGCGCAGAATGGCTACAAGCTCAAATGGTAGAAGCTGCGGAGGTTTGCGGAGCGACGGTATTGTCCGTTCAATCCAAGCAGTTCGAGCCGCAAGGTGCAACGGTTTTGGTATTGCTGTCGGAGAGTCACATCTCGATTCACACGTATCCTGAGAAAGGATTCGCGGCATTGGATTGTTATACTTGCGGGGAAACAGTAGATCCGCAGGCGGCAATCGATTATCTCGTTTCCGTCCTGAAGCCTGAGAAGACGTATGCCAAGAAGCTTATTCGCGGCCTAGGCGAAATGACCGTAGAATCACCTGTTATGCAACAGGCTGTTCTAGCGAAATAACAACGGAAACAAAAATGAACTTAGATAAATAGGCTTGATGCGAATGACCATGGATAAAATCCATGGTCATTTGTTTTGTGTTCGTCCCATACAAATACAAGGAATGCTAATAAAGCGGGGGATTGTATATGGGAAATCGAGCACGTGTTCATCTTAAGAAACTTCTCGGGTGGTTCATTGTGGCAGCTTTAATTGTATGGCCGTCTTATCAAATTGTGAATAGCTTACGCAGCGCCTCTGAGAAGCATGACGCATCCAATCTGCTATACCAAGTGGCCCTGTTCCAGATGGAACTGTTGAATAGTGCCTTGATCGAGGGTGCTGAGGCTAAGCGCTCTGAGGAGCTGAATGAGCTGCGGTTGGCTGCGTATTCCGCGAATTTCACTCATGAGCGTCTGGTTCTGGCTGAAGGAAAGTCGCTCGCAGCCCTCCACTCCTTGCCGGAGCTTATTCAGTATTTGCTGCGCTTGCAGATTGGCGGTGAGCGGAACTTAAAACAGGATGAAACAGATACATTCGCCAAGGCAGGAGCGGGCTTTAAAGTACTGTTCGACAATTATTCCAAGCTTATGTCTTCGGGAGGAAAAGTAGTGGGTTCTGCGAATGATAAGATGAAAAAGGCGGATGATGAACTATATGATTTGATACATAAGAAGCTGCAGCCTTAAGATGGCCGACGGTATAGCGTTTTCCCCGTTCGAACATACTATTGAAAGTGTGAAGAACGGTTCATAATTTATTCATACTTTTGAAGGACTACCTTTGTCGTATTATGTTATAATGAATCTTGAATTTGAATGCAGGCAGATGAAAGGCAGGTGAGGAACGATGCACATGATTGTTGTCGGATTGAATTATCGGACAGCCCCCGTTGAGATTCGGGAGAAGTTTGCTTTTGCCGAACATGAGCTTGCAGAGGCTCTAGAGCAGCTCAAAGAGACGAAGAGCATACTTGAATGTGTGATCGTGAGCACTTGTAACCGGATGGAAATATACGCAGTCGTAGATCGACTCTATATGTGCGGTTATTATATTCGCAGCTATTTGGAGCGGTGGTTCGGAATTCCGCGTGAATACATGAAGGATTACTTATACATGTATGAAGACCGACCGGTCATAGACCATTTGTTCAAAGTGACATGCGGACTGGATTCTATGGTTATTGGTGAAACACAAATTTTGGGTCAAGTTCGCGATGCCTTCCTGAAAGCTCAGGAGGAGAAAGCAACAGGGTCCATGTTCAATATGATGTTCAAGCAAGCAGTAACTCTGGCCAAGCGTGCGCATTCTGAAACGGCAATTGGAGAAAATCCGGTATCTGTCAGTTATGCTGCTGTTGAGCTTGGCAAACGGATTTTCGGTAATTTCAAGAAGAAGACCGTCTTGATCATCGGCGCTGGCAAGATGAGCGAATTAACATTGAAGCATCTAGCCGGACAAGGCGCAGATCGGGTATTAGTCGCTAATCGAACGATTGCTAAGGCGGAAGAGCTGGCCAGTAAAATGAATGGCAAAGCCATAGCCATGGATCGTATGTTGGATGAGATGAAGCACGTGGATGTCGTGATCAGCTCGACCGGTTCTTCCGACTATGTCTTGGTCAAACAGCAGATTCAGCGCATTATGAGCTTGCGCAAATCACGACCGCTGTTCATGATAGACATAGCGGTACCTCGCGATCTGGATCCGGAAATTGCCAAGGTGCCCAATGTATATTTATACGATATAGATGATTTGGAGCTAATTGTGGAGACTAATTTGACGGAACGCCGCAAAGAAGCAGATAAGATCGATTCGATGATTGAGGTTGAAATTGCTTCATTTGAACAGTGGTACAAAATGCTAGGAGTAGGTCCTGTCATTCAAGCACTGCAGGAAAAAGCGAATACGATCCATCAAGAAACGATGGAGAACCTGCTTCTTAAGCTGACAGATCTCGATGAGCGCGAGGCGAAGATCATCCGCAAATTAACCAAGAGCATGATGAACCAGATGATGCGGGATCCGATCTTAAGAATCAAAGAGCTTGCTGGTGAGCGTAACGGGGAACAAGCACTGAATTTGTTTACTGATTTGTTCGCGCTAGATTCGGAGCCTGTGACTGTGGAGGCTAAGAATAAAGCAGAGGCAGTCAAACGTCTGCCAGAGCAGAATCGGAAGTCTGGCGACACTGTCAAGGAAGAAGGACTGTATGCGATCGGCGGTAAGCAGCAGGAACGTGCGCCGATGCTGAACCTGGCCGCTGGCGAGATACTTGCCGGAACTTAGGTTACCTGGCCATAGGAAGCAGGGAGCTAGCGATGGTCACTATTACATGGATGTATGATGCAATTCTTTATTTATATGCCCTGAGCCTGTTGTTTTTCTTTTCCGCCGCCGTAGGGCCTAAGCGGAATGCAAAGCGCATGGGTACAGGGCTGCTTTCTTTTGTATGGCTTATGCAAACCTTCTTTATGGCCTATCGGATGTACGTGTTAGATTACATGCCGGTCCTGACCTTGTTCGAAACCTTGTTCTTATGTGTGTGGCTGCTCGTGTCTGTAACTTTGATTATGAGCTGGTTCATGCGTATGGATATGATCGTCTTTCTAGTTAATGTTGTTGGTTTTACAATACTAGCAGTTAATCTATTCAGTGATTCGGGGAACTCCTCAGGACTAAGTCAGTGGGAAGCGCGGGATCATCTGCTATTCGTGCATATTACATTAGCTATTAGCAGTTATGTGGCTTTCTTGTTTGCTGCAGTATTCTCGGTGATGTACCTGTATATGCACAAACAATTGAAAGGTAAGCAATGGTCGACTCTGCTTACCAGATTCCCAAGTCTCGATACGATCGAATATTATACGTTTCGTTCCGTCCTGATCGGGACTCCCTTGCTTATCTTGTCTCTTGTCTTGGGTCTGGTTAAAGTGGGATTAGAAGGAGACAGTCATTATTTCCTCGATCCAAAAGTTATTTTGACTTTCTTCATCATGATGGCTTATGTGTTTTACTTGGTTCAAAGAGCCTCAGGCCAACAACCCGGTTATAAATTGGCGTTATGGAATTTGGCGGCTTTTGCTCTGGTTGTACTGAATTACATCGGCACCAATTTGCTATCCCGCTTTCATCAATGGGATTGGATGTGACGACTATGGATCAACCATCATTATTGCCGATGATGGTACGGATGAAGGGCAGAAGTTGTCTCGTTGTCGGGGGCGGCCGTGTAGCCGAACGGAAGGCAGCAACTCTGCTGGAAGCAGGTGCTGCGGTTACCGTTGTGAGTCCATCCTTTACAGAGCAATTGAAGCTCTGGGCTGAAGAAGGGCTGCTGTTCCTTGAAGAACGGGAGTACGCACCTGGTGAGGGAGAGGCTGCTTTTCTTGTTGTTGCTGCAACCGATCGACAAGACGTGAACGAACACATAAGCTCGGTGGCCGCCATGCGCGGACAGCTCGTGAATAGCGTTTCAGAGCCTCTGCTGGGATCTGTCATCTTACCAGCCGTGCTGCGGCGTGGACCGCTCACAGTGACAGTCTCCACGGCTGGAGCGAGCCCTGCCGCGGCTATAGCCATTCGTGATCGAATCGATGCTTTATTAGGCGAAGACGTTGAGCGGCTGCTTGATTACCTCGAGTGCTTTCGGCGGAAGGCGAAGGCACGTGTCCCTGATGCAACGCTTCGCCGACAGCTTCTGAAGCGGCTGGTAAGCGGGGATGTCTTCTCTAGACTGTCCGATGACAACTGGCAGGACTATGAGGCGGAGATGCAGCGTTTGTTGGAAGAAGCTGAGTTGGCGTGTAAGGATGCTGTTTCTGAACAGGAAGCAGAGGATTAGCCTGAACACGTCTTATTTTTATTAGATCCCATTTCAGAGAAGCGGAGGGGTAGTCATGCGGAAGATTATTGTTGGAACGCGTCAAAGCGCATTAGCACTTACGCAGACAGGGCAGGTCATCGAGCAGTTGAAGCAAGCGGCTGAGCGTCATGGCATGGTCTGTGAGTTCGAGATTCAGAAGATTGTTACTAAGGGCGATATGATTCTGGACGTCACCTTATCGAAGGTGGGCGGCAAGGGTCTGTTCGTAAAAGAAATAGAGCAAGCGCTCTTGGACGGTCAGATTGATATGGCTGTTCATAGCATGAAGGACATGCCTTGGGAGCGGCAGGACGGTCTTATCGTCGGAGCAATCCCTGAACGGGTAGATCCTCGTGACGCTCTGATCACCCGAGGCGGGGTCTCGCTTGCTGAGCTTAAGCATGGCGCCAAGCTCGGTACAAGCAGTCTGCGCAGAGCTTCGCAGATGAAAGCCTATCGGCCCGATCTCCAGATCGAGTCGATTCGGGGCAACATTGATTCGAGGCTGCGCAAGCTCGAAACCGAAGGCTTCGATGCGATCATGCTGGCCGCCGCCGGTCTTCACCGGATGGGCTGGGCCGACCGCATCGTCGAATACGTGCCGGCCGACGTCTGCATCCCGGCCGTCGGGCAAGGCGCCCTCGGCATCGAATGCCGCGAGGGCGACCACTTCATGATCGATCTGCTCAGCACGATCGATCACGCGGCTACGGCGCTCGCTGTGCGAGCTGAGCGCCGCTTCTTGGGGCGCCTGAACGGGGGATGTCAAATCCCCCTTGGCGCCTACGCTGTCGTGCTGCCGAACGAGGGCAGCACGGATCCGTCACCGCGTATCGAGGTGACGGGCATGGTTGGCTCCCCCGATGGGCGGGAGCTGTTGAAAGAATGGGTGCAAGGACATGATCCGGATGAGTTGGGCGACCAACTCGCGGACAAGCTGCTTGCACAAGGCGCAGAACGGATATTGGCTGAGCTGAGAGGATGAATTCGTCCATGCAACGGGGAATAGTATATTTGGTCGGAGCGGGTCCCGGAGATCCGAAGTTAATTACGATAAAAGGCAAGGAAGCGATCGAGCGGGCGGATGTAGTTGTGTACGATCGCCTGGCCAACCCCCGTCTGCTGCGTCACATGAAACCGGGAGCAGAGAAGATTTTCGTGGGGAAGCTGCCCGATAAGCATATCTTGAAGCAAGGGGAAATTAATCAGTTATTAGTTGACCTTGCTCTGCAAGGCAAAATAGTCACACGTCTTAAAGGCGGTGATCCAAGTGTATTCGGCCGTGTTGGTGAGGAAGCCGAGCTTCTGGCGGAGTATGGGATAGCCTTCGAGATTATTCCAGGCATTACTTCCGCAATAGCCGTGCCGATGTATGCTGGAATCCCAGTGACCCACCGGGATTTCACATCGTCATTCGCGATCATTACGGGCCATGAGTATCCGAATAAAACGTATGCGAACGTAGAATGGGAGAAGGTGGCTACAGCAGTAGGCACACTAGTCTTCCTGATGGGCGTTGCTAATATAGAGTCGATCTCTGAGCGTCTGATTCATTTCGGCAAAGCTCCAACAACTCCAGCTGCCGTCATCCGGATGGGGACCTGGATGGAGCAGACTACGGTAACAGGAACTTTAGAGACAATTGCAGGTAAAGTGAAGGAAGCTGGCATAGAGTCACCTGCTATTATTATTGTTGGTGAGGTCGTACAGTTGCGGGAGCGCATTGCTTGGTTCGAGAAACGTCCGTTGTTCGGCAAAAGAATACTGGTGACGCGAGCTCGGGAGCAAGCCAGTGAGTTGGTTCGCAGGATTGAGGAATTAGGCGGAGAGGCCGTCGAGTTCCCGGTCATACGCTGTCAGACGCCTAGCAAGAAGGAAGCCATTGAACAATTGGATGAAGCATTATCAAGCTTGAATAAGTTTCATTGGGTTCTATTCACGAGTGTGAATGGAGTGGATTTCTTCTTCCGCCGACTGATGGAGAATGGACTGGATATTCGCAGCCTAACCGGAGCGATCATTGCGGCAGTAGGCCCTAAAACACAGGAAGCGCTCCGTCAACGCGGCTTGACGACTTTGCCGCTTCCGGCTGAATATCAAGCTGAAGGTTTAGCTGAGTCACTGATTCCCCATCTGAAGCCGGGACAGCATGTCCTTATTCCCTCGGGGGACTTGGCTAGAGATGTATTGCCTAAGAAGCTGGCCGAGTTGGGTATGCAGGTCACCTCAGTCGATACGTATGAGACTGTGTTATCCACGGAGTACGGGGAGGAAACGTTGGAAATGCTGCGGAGCGGAAGCATTAATGCCGTTACCTTTACAAGTTCATCTACAGTGACCAATCTATTAGTTGCTTTGAGACAATTGGGTGAGGATCAACCAGAAGAGTTGATAAGCAGGCTTGAAGTTACTTGTATTGGACCGATCACAGCCAAGACAGCCAAGGATGCGGGCTTGTCCGTACACCGGGTAGCTCAACAGTCAACCGTTGCTTCAATGATCGATGCTCTTCAACAGCCTTTGTAGCGATATCCTAATAAATATTTGGCCCGATGTGCTTCGATAGAAAGTGCGTTTACTGCGTAATTATTTGAGGAGGAGTTCAAGATGAGTTTTCCTGTCGTACGGAACCGCAGATTGCGCAACAGCGCAGCAATGCGTAATTTAGTCCGAGAAACCCAGCTATCTGTCAATGACTTTATTTATCCCTTATTCGTTACGGAAGGCTCAGGAGTACGTGAACAAATTTCTTCCATGCCGGGTGTGTTTCATCTGTCTCTCGATCAATTAGAGTCCGAAATTCGCGAGATTGAGTCTTTAGGAATCCAGTCGATCCTTTTATTCGGGGTACCGGATCATAAGGATAGTACAGGTACAGAAGCGTATGGGAATCATTCTATTGTCCAGAAGGCAACTCGCGCTATCAAATCATGGGCGCCGGATCTCCTGATCGTGGCGGATACTTGTTTGTGTCAATTCACCGATCATGGACATTGCGGAGTGGTGAAGCACAATCCTTTGACGAATCGGGCAGAGGTTGATAATGATCTTTCCTTAGAACTGTTGGTCCGAACCGCTGTGTCGCAAGCAGAGGCCGGAGCAGATATCATCGCCCCTTCCAATATGATGGATGGGTACGTGCATGAGATCCGCAAAGGGCTAGACGAAGCCGGCTTCGAACATATTCCGATCATGGCTTATTCCGTTAAGTATGCTTCTGCTTTTTATGGTCCTTTCCGGGAGGCGGCTCATTCCACACCCCAGTTCGGCGACCGTAAGACGTACCAGATGGATCCGGCCAACGCCAGAGAAGCGATCAGAGAAGCGGAGTCTGATGTCGCAGAGGGTGCCGATCTATTGATGGTGAAGCCTGCGCTGGCTTACATGGACATTATAAGAGAGCTCAAGAATCGTTATCAGCATCCAATTGTAGCGTACAACGTCAGTGCGGAATATTCGATGATCAAAGCCGCCTCAGAA
This sequence comes from Paenibacillus sp. J2R1T-4, assembly GCF_059692235.1. Taxonomy (NCBI): domain Bacteria; kingdom Bacillati; phylum Bacillota; class Bacilli; order Caryophanales; family Paenibacillaceae; genus Paenibacillus; species Paenibacillus sp. J2R1T-4. The sequence goes on from NZ_JCAUBA010000004.1 coordinate 164,978, forward strand.
CGGGGCTGGATTAATGAACGTGCGATTGTGCTCGAAACACTAATTGGATTCAAACGGGCTGGTGCCGATATTATTATTACTTACCATGCCAAGGATGCTGCAAGATGGTTATCAGATTCAACGCAGTCCTAATTTCAGGCCAAATGAACAAGCCGGATTTCTTCATACCGTCAAGTACACTTACGACGTCTATGCAAGGAATACGGCTTTTCGTTATATATGAGGAAGCGGTGTAATGGAGTGTGTGAACAGCGATCAAACCAGTGCTAGTTATTCGAGATTATCCAGCCAAATACGACTGTAATCAAGACAACGGAGAAGAACACATAACTAAACATCCGAACAGGCTTAGGCAACAGGGATTGTTGCTTGCTCATCATGGCTTCTTCCGAAAGATCTTCCTCCACATGCTGCTTTTTTGCCAAGATTATCACCCTCCAAGACCACTGATGTATGCGCTTTCTTTATAGTTATACGTTACATGATGCACACAAGTTTCGCTACTGTCAAAATTCCACATTTTTATTAGACACTTTGGATACATTGTCATGATTTTGTCGGATGTTGTCCATGTGAGTTGGTTGTTACACTGGTAGATTTCGGGCATAATAGGAGGAGAATTTAAGCAGTCCGCTTTGTCGGTAAAGCATTGGAACAGGAAAGAGGAGATTGTCATGAGTTATAACGATATTTTTATACGTGCCTGCCGCAAGCAGGACATCGACCGTCTGCCCGTGTGGTATATGCGTCAAGCAGGACGCTATGACCCCGATTATCGTAAAATCAAAGAGAAATATTCATTGCTAGAAATATGTGAACAGCCAGAGCTTGCTGCTGAGGTTACACTCCAGCCGGTCAAAAGATTAGGGATAGACGCTGCAATCCTGTATTCCGATATTATGAATCCTGTCGCGTCTCTGGGGATTGATTTCGATATAGTGAAAAATATTGGTCCTGTTATTCATAATCCGGTTCGTACGGCTGCAGATGTCGAAGCGCTTCGACCGATTGATGTAGAGGGCGACCTGTCACATATTATTGAGACGATCCGTATTCTCGACCGTGAATTGACAATCCCGCTCATTACTTTTGCAGGTGCTCCATTCACCATTGCAAGCTACTTGATAGAAGGAAAGCCATCGAAGAGCTATATTCGCACCAAAGAAATGATGTATGGGGAGCCGGACATTTGGTTCGCTCTTATGGACAAGCTAGGGGATATGGTTATTACTTACCTCAAGGCCCATATAGCTGCAGGAGCTAAGGCTGTGCAGGTGTTCGACAGCTGGGTTGGTTCCTTGGCGCCGCGCGACTTTCAGAAGTACGTTCTTCCTACGATTCAGCGAATATTCAGTGCGCTGTCAGAATATGATCAACCCAAAATATATTTCCCTGGCGTAAGCTCAGGTGAATTGCTCCCTGCCATATCTGCATGTGCCCTCGAAGCGGATGTAATCGGATTGGACTGGAGAACTCCGATTCCGATTGGCCGCAGCCGTCTGGGCAGCCGCTATGCGGTGCAAGGCAATCTCGATCCCTATGTGCTGACTGCACCTATGTCCGTCATTGAAGAGCACGCGCGCATCATCATCGATGAGGCGATTGATCAACCTGGATATATTTTTAATTTGGGACACGGCCTTTTCCCGGAAGCTTCACCTGAGAAACTTGAACAGTTGACCTCATTCGTACAAAGCTATTCTGCCGAAGCTATCGCGGCCAGAAAAGCGACACTGCTCACGAAGGAAGGAAAATAAGCATGTCAGAACGAACAATTGGTGTGTTGGTAATGTCTTATGGAACACCAGAGAGCCTGGATCAGGTTGAAGCCTACTATACACACATCCGTCGCGGGAAACCGCCGACACCCGAGCAGCTTCAAGCCCTGCGTGACCGTTATGAAGCGATAGTCGGAGGGTTCTTCCCGCTTCGCGAGAATACGAACAAACAGGTTGCAGCTCTGGAGGAGACATTGAATCGTGAGCATACAGATGTCACTTATAGATGCTATCAAGGCTTGAAGCATGCTTCTCCTTTTATCGAGGACGGGGTTGCGCAGATGGTGCAGGACGGCATTCAAGAGGCAGTCGGTGTGGTGCTTGCTCCGCATTATTCCGTGATGAGTGTAGGGGGATATATCAAGCGGGCACAGGAAGCTGCGCAGTCGCAGACCTCAGAGCTCAAGCTCGACTTTGTCCGAAGCTATCACTTGCATCCTAAGCTGATTGAAGCCCTGACGAATCGTGTGACGCAAGCGCTAAACCGCTTTGACGAGCAGGATCGTGATCAAGTGAGGGTGATTTTCTCCGCCCACAGCTTGCCTGCTCAGATTCTGGAGATGAATGATCCCTATCCGGAGCAATTATTAGAAACTTCACGCGCTATAGCGGATCAAGCAGGGGTTACCAGCTGGCAATTTGCTTGGCAAAGTGCTGGACAGACCGCAACACCGTGGCTTGGTCCTGACATCCTTGACGTGTTAGGGACGATTCGCGAGGAAGAACAAGTCGAGAATGTTCTAATGTGCCCAGTCGGGTTCGTATCCGATCATTTGGAAGTCCTGTACGACATTGATATAGAATGCAAGCATCGTGCCAAGGAGCTGGGTATGCGGTTGGAACGTACGGAATCTCTTAACACGGATCCTCTCTATATGGAGACACTTAGCGACGTAATTGGAAAGCTTAGCTAACACAAGGAAGAAGGTTCGTAACCGATGGGTAATGAGCATAAGAAAATCGTCATCGTCGGAGGCGGCATTACCGGCCTTAGCACAGCTTTTTATGTGAAGAAATATTTGCGCGAAGCGGGACTGTCTGCAGACGTGCAACTGGTGGAAAAGAGCGGTCGATTAGGCGGGAGGATTCAGACCCTTCATCGGGATGGTTTCGTGATCGAGAAAGGCCCAGATTCTTTTTTGGCTCGCAAGCTTCCCATTATTGATCTTTCCCGGGAACTTGGACTTGAGGAGGAGTTAACGGGTACGAATCCCAATGCCAAGAAAACGTATATCCTCCATCAAGGTAAGCTGCATCGTATGCCGCAAGGGCTTGTTCTTGGGATTCCAACGGAATGGTCTCCTTTTCTGAAGACCGGTCTGATCTCTCCGGCAGGGAAAGCACGAGCTGCATTAGATTTTATATTGCCGAAAAGAACGGAAGCTTCTGATGAATCGCTTGGCCATTTTCTATCCAGAAGACTAGGTCGCGAGGTACTGGAAAATATAGCAGAACCACTGCTCGCGGGTATTTATGCAGGAGATACGTTCAATTTGAGTCTGGCGGCGACATTTCCTCAGTTCCGAGCTGTAGAGCAGAAGCATCGCAGTCTTATCTTAGGTATGATGACCAGCCGCAAAGAGGGACAAGCACTGCCTGGATTGCCGGCAGCTGCGAAGAATAGTATGTTTCTAACATACCGAGGCGGTCTGGTTACACTTGTGGATCGGCTGAAAGAGGAACTATCTGACATCAAGATCGTGCAGCAAGGCGTTGAGACCTTGACAAGCCGATCGGATGGAGAGGACGGTTATTTGTTGAAGCTGGACGGCGGGGAGACGCTCGAAGCGGATTCTGTTGTCCTGACTTTGCCGGGTCCAGCCGCCGGACGGCTGCTGTCGTCCGTGGCTGCCGCCGAACATTTCACGAATCTTACTTATGTTTCGGTTGCCAATGTCATCATGGCTTTCAATGTGTCCGACATTAAGCAGCCGCTTGACGGTACGGGATTCGTCATTCCGCGCAAGGAAGGGACGACTATTACAGCATGCACATGGACCTCATCCAAATGGCTGCATTCCGCTCCTCCGGGTAAAGTGCTGCTGCGCTGTTATGTTGGACGCTCGGGAGCTGAGCAATGGGTGAATTGGTCCGATGAGGAGCTACTTAGTAAAGTGAAGGCAGATCTTCGGAAGCTTCACGGAATTGAAGCAGAGCCTTTGTTCAGTGAAATTACACGATTGCATCATTCCATGCCGCAGTATCCGGTTGGTCATGTAGAAGCGATCCGTCAGTTCCGGGAGCAGATGGCCATAGAAATGCTGGGGGTTTATGCAGCAGGCGCCGCATTCGAAGGGGTAGGCTTACCTGATTGCATTCGTCAAGGCCGGGATGCTGCGAAGCAGGCTGTAGCGCATTTGAACAATATTCAATAACAAATTAAAAACACTCCGCGGGCGGTAGGCTCGCGGAGTGTTGCTGAAATTAAAGTGAATGATAGACAAGAGCAGGATAGTCTGTACAACCAGAAGGTGGAAACTTCGATGGAAGTCGTTTACAATGGTCTATGAAGGTTGTCTTAACCGATCCAAATGTAGGCTGAAATCGTTGGAGCCTAATGTTACAATTTGACGATCAGTCAGATCCCGCATAACCTGCATAAGGACATTTTTTTGTACACCAGCCATCTGTGAGATTTCATCATAATTCAGGGCAAGCCTTACTACGATTGTATTGCCGTTGCGATTCCCGTTCTTATTCGCGAGCATGATGAGGTTCTTAATGACTCGGGATCGAGCGTCCAGGAACGTCAGGTCGTATACATGCTGATTCGTATCTCTAAGCCTCTGTCCGAGTTCTTGCATAATCCCGAGAGTAATTTCGAAGTTATTGCGCATCAAATCCATGAAGCTGTCTGCGGATAGAGCGATTAGTATCGTGTCTTCCATGGCTTGCGCGGTTGCGGAACGAGGCTTCCCATCGATCAAGGATAATTCGCCGAAGCTGTCTCCGGTCTTGAACAGGGATAACATTTTCTCCTCACCGGCATTATTGGACGTAAAGATTTTTACAGATCCCATGAATACCACGTAGAAAATAGAGCCGGGTTCTTTCTCACGAAACAGAACGGTGCCGGAACGAACAGCCTTTTTGCTGCAAATATCCGCGATAATCTTGAGTTGGGACTCATTCAATTTCGCAAATAACGGAACTCTTGAAAGAAAATCTATCATTTAGGCACCTTCGTTACTTATAGTATACTACCAACATATTTTACCATAGATAATTAGAAACTTAAATAAAAGACAGGGTGTGAAACAAAAAATGGACGTATTAAAAAGTCGTGTTGACAGTAAATCTAAAGCTGCTTTCGAGGAAGCCAAACAATTTATTCCTGGCGGAGTAAACAGCCCTGTACGGGCATTCAAATCAGTTGGGCTAACGCCTGCATTCATGGAGCGCGGTGAAGGCTCGCGCGTTTATGATATTGACGGCAATTCCTTCATCGACTATGTGGGTTCATGGGGACCGCTAATTATGGGACATGCTCACCCCGAGGTCATCGAAGCGATTAAAAGAACGGCAGAGCTGGGGACGAGCTTTGGTGCGCCAACAACGCTTGAGACTGAAATGGCTAAGCTGGTCTGTGAGCGAGTACCGTCTATTGATGTCGTACGAATGGTGAACTCCGGTACGGAAGCAACAATGAGCGCATTGCGGTTGGCCCGCGGATATACAGGCCGCAGTAAAATTCTCAAGTTCGAAGGCTGTTATCACGGACATGCTGATTCCTTGTTGATTAAAGCAGGCTCTGGTGTAGCAACACTCGGATTGCCAGATAGTCCTGGAGTTCCTGAAGGTGTCGCGGTCAATACGATTACGGTTCCATACAATGACTTGGAATCCGTTCAAGTTGCCTTCAGCAAATTCGGCGAAGAAATTGCAGCTGTTATTGTTGAACCGGTAGCCGGCAACATGGGTGTCGTTCCACCGCTTCCGGGTTTCCTGGAAGGGTTAAGAGAGCTGACGACGCAGTACGGCACCATCCTCATCTTCGATGAGGTGATGACGGGCTTCCGCGTCGGATACCACTGCGCCCAGGGACGCTTCGGCATTACGCCCGACCTGACCTGCCTCGGCAAGGTCATTGGCGGCGGGCTGCCGGTAGGCGCCTATGGCGGCAAGCGCGAGATCATGGAGCAGATGGCTCCGAGCGGCCCGATTTATCAGGCCGGGACGCTCTCGGGCAATCCGCTGGCCATGATCGCAGGCTTTACGACGCTGCAGCTGCTGGGGCAGCCTGGCGTCTACGAGGAGCTCGAGCGCAAATCCGCTCGACTGGAGCAGGGCTTCGCGGCTAACGCGAAGGAGCTGGGGATTCCGTCTACGATTAACCGCGTCGGATCGATGGTCTGCCCATTCTTCACAGACACCCAGGTAATCAACTATGAGACAGCCAAGACTTCGGACTTGGCACGCTTCGGCCGCTATTTCAGCAATTTGCTGGATTTGGGCGTCAGCATTGCGCCCTCTCAGTTCGAAGGGTTGTTCGTCTCGGCCGTCCACTCGGATGAGGATATCGAGACTACAATCTCCACGCATTACGAAGCTTTGAAGCGGTTATAGATCCAGCTTATAACCGGGTTGGTACACAATTTGGGGACGATTTACTTCGATCGATATAGATCGAACGTAGATCGTCTCTTTTTTTTCACTTATTTCATATTTTTCGTTTTTTTGTGTTTCAACTTGGAATAATACGTTTATAAGAATCTAATAGGTAAAAAAAAGAACTGCCTCATGAGGACAGTTCAGATCGTCTGTTGCGATATATGGTACATATGTAATCTTAATTAGCTTTTGGTGTTGCAGCAGGAGATGGGGAAGAAGTCGTTGTACTGCCTCCAGTTCCTGATGTATTGCCGCCAATATTTACATTAACGTTGGCCCCAGCGCTAGACTTAGGCGTTGGTGAAGCAGTGCCCGCTCCTCCGCTTGGAGTTGGCGTTTTGGAAGGAGTAGCAGATGGGGTGGAAACGGGCGTTCCAGTGCCCGTTCCCCCAGCTGCTCCACCAGGCGTTGCCGTAGGAGTTGGAGTTGTAGTCGGTTTGGCAGTTGCGCCAGGCGAACTGGTGCCTGTTCCGCCAGTGTTGCCAGGTGTTGCTGTTCCTGGAGGAGTTGAAGTGCCAGGACTTGTCGTTCCGCTGCCTGCACCGCTCGATCCGGTGCCTGACGTCTTAGGTGTCGGCGTCGGCGTAGTTGTTGTTGTATTCTTAGGACTTGAAGTTGCAGATGGGTCCGGGGTTTTAACCGGATTCTGCAATTGCTTGCGTCGAAGCTGTTCTTGTTCCTTAAGGAAATCAGGATGATCGAATGCTCCGCCTGCGTTAATTTTCTGTACTCCATCCCATACTCGGTCTGCCTTATAGCTGTCCGGGTCATCATAAACGAGTAATCCCGAAGGTAAGCGGCGTTCGCCGTAACGGCTAGATGGCTTCGTTACAACTTGATGACCGAGTACAAGTTCTGTTGATGCGCCTCCGTCGAGAAGGCCTGCATTAATGGCGCCTTCTTTGAGCAGTATATCTTGAACCTCTTTGAGCGTTGCCCCTACGCTGCTTGTTGATCGACCATCAATCGCCAGGAATATAATGGTGCCGTCCGCTTTTTGTGCAATCGCTGTACGCGGTGCGCGACCCCATCCGCCGTCGCCCTGGGTAATTTGAGGATTACCATTAGCAATCAGACGAGGGGCAAGGAACGAGACAGCCTCCTTGGCATTTATTTTGCGGAGCTCATTCAAGCTGTATTTCCCTACTAACAATGTACCGTCCTCAGTGAAACCGATGATATGCTGTGGATCGTCGTCGTCCGTATCCGTATAGATGGGCTGATAGTCGGACATAATCAACCCGATAGGGGCGAAGCCATTGCCTAACCCGTCAGGGTCGATGAATCCGCCGCCGTTAATCCCCGCAACAGCGCCGGTTCTCTCGGACATGGAGCTAATACGCTCTCCTTCACCTACCGATTTGGGAGTTACAACACGAATGGTTGTCGGGTCATAGACGTAGATTAGCTTTCCTTTCCAGAACTGCGATGAAATCTCCTTAACGTCGCTAATTAATTCGTTCACGGATCGTTTGTGCTTATTCTTCCGTTCCTCGATGTTAATAAGACCCATGTCTTGCTTCTCTATTGCTGAAGATGCCGTGAATCGGTGTGATTCCTGCACCATATAATCTCTTTTCTCCGTACCAACAAATATCCAAGCCCAATCCCGATGCTGTGTGGTGATTACCGTCTCTGCTAGGAATTCTCGAATCGATAGACCCGGCGGTGTTAAATATAAGAAACTTGAAGTTGAGAAAATAAATAAGGAAAATAGCAGCAAACCTTTCTTCAACCAACTCCAAGAGCCAACCCATCTTCTAGTGTGAACAAACATTTGTGCGGCAGTGCTCAAACATGATCGCTCCTTTCAATATTCATTCTCCATCATATCATAGATTTATTTCTTTTTGGGTAGATTTATTGATAAAATATAGGGGACTTGATGGCAAAAATACTAAATTTTCCGGATGTTTCCGAAAGGCTGGATATTGATTTATGAAAAGATATTTTTTGTTTGGCTTCTCAGTAGAGCTGCTTGCCGTTATGGCGCTATTCGCCATTATGTTAATTGGAATCGTATGGTTCGCTGCTCGCCGTTCTGCTTCTTCCATGAAGAGCGGAAGGGAGTAAAGCCTATGGTCTCTTATATACGCAAAGGTGAGTGGATGGAACTGCGACTTCCTATAGACGCAGACACGGATCACAATGTTTCAGTAAGTGCTGCATCCATATTGCGTCTTTCGACGAAAGAGCTTTCCCAGTTAAATAAGAAGGAAGCAATCCAATACAGCGGAGGCAAACTGCGTATCCAGTTGTTTGCAGACGAGCCGCCTTCTTATCCGTCCGAGTGGCTGGATCTAGACATCTTATACGAAGATGATTTCTGTATGGTTGTGTCCAAGCCCGCCGGATTGCCCGTTCACCCTGAACAGCAGGGAGGAATAGGGTCGCTTGCTAATGCTGTTGCAGCCTACTATGAAGCAACAGGACAACAGGTTGCTGTCCGTCACATTCATCGATTGGATACAGATACTACAGGGCCAGTTCTATACGCCAAAAATGCGTATGCCCACAACAAATTAGATGAGGCAATGAGACAAAAGCATATTCATAGGAACTATCTGGCCGTAGTCAAAGGACAAGTTGCACAGCAAAGAGGCACAGTTTCTGCAGCGATTGGAAGGGACCGGCATCATCCTACGAGGAGAAGAGTGTCAGCGAATGGTCAGCAGGCAACCACACATTACGAAGTAGTAGAGCGTTATAGGGAATCGACCTTACTTCGACTAGTACTGGAGACAGGCAGGACGCATCAGATTCGAGTTCACCTGAGTTATATAGGCCATCCTATTTTGGGCGATGTTCTTTATGGTGGGCCACCAGATCTTATCCGAAGACAAGCCTTACATGGAGAATCCCTACGTTTTCCTCATCCTTTTTCCCAAGAAATGATAGAATCTGTGTGTCCGATCCCTGTTGATTTTCAAAGTTTATTAAAATAGTGTCATTCTCCCCCACCTTCGTCCATATAAATTTATAGAATACCAAACCAAGGTGATAAGTTTGATGGGCGATTTGTTCCACAAATGTTAGAGGAGGTGTCAAGTTTTGAGTCAACAACCGGGATTGCGATTTGATATTTATGAACGAATTATGCTTAATGATGATGCGGAGTCCATCCGTGAGCTGGATGCAGTAGAATTAATCCCGCATATTGAGGTGGTCGTCGAGGGCGAGCAGGCAGTTTTGAAGGGCTATTTGCAACTAGAAGGATCATACGCTTGCGTTGATGAGTCGCGATCATCCGTTCCGTTGCAGCATATGATTCCAGTAGAAATTACATTGCCTATGAATAGAGTAAGCAGTGTGGATGAGATTGCTGTTGAGATTGAACATTTTGATGTGGATTTGCTCTCTTCACGGAGCCTGAATGTTACAGGAGTATTATCCTTGCAAGGCATTGAGATGTATACGAGTACTCCTTCCAGTGACTGGCGAGAAGACGAGGTGCTGTTCATTCATGAGGCAGAACCGGAGGCAACGGAACAGCTGGAGCAAGAAGCACTGGATGATGAAGCGCCCCATTCTGCTGCACCTTGGCTGCTTCGAGTACCAGCCGCCGCCTACCAGCACTATGAGGCACATGGGGCTTTAACGGAACCTCCACCCGCTTACGAGCCTGAGGAAGAACAACAACCCGTATATGAAGCTGCCGTTCAAGGCAATGAATACGAAACGCAGCAGGTGTACACTTCCTCAGTGGCGCAACCGGCAGTATATCAATCGGTGGAGAGGGTACGAGATGAGGAAGCTGCAATCGTTACAGCAGCACCGAAGCCGCGCGAGGAAATTCTAGTCGATACGTATGAGGACCTTACTTTGCTTGATCACTATGATACCGTGACTGAGCAAGAGGACGAGGATAAAGATAAAGATTCTTGGATAAAAGTGGAGACCGAACACTCAGGCGAAGACGTTGAGGGAGATCGGGATTTAGAACTAAAAATTGCCTTTGGAAGCAAGCGATCTGAAGAGAATCAGTCGTCTGAATTCAAATCTTACCTACATAAGAATGATAACTATCGAACGGCGGCAAACTACCCCTCGAGTAAGATCGACGACAATAGGATCGCTGCAGAAGAGCAGAGCCCTGCGGATGTACTGGAATGGAAAAAGCTGTTTATATCCGAGTCGGAAGAACAAAAATTCAAGAAAGTTAAGATGGTTATCGTACAAAAGGAGGAAACGCTCGAAACGATCGCTAAGCGATATGACCGCAAACCTCAGGAGATCAAATTATATAATCGACTTCAAGAGCTTGATGTCAGTACAGGGCAAGTCATTTACATCCCATAGTTTCCGGACTATATAGCAGAGCCCCGAAAAGCCATATTAACGGCACTCGGGGCTTTGTTATCACAATACGGATCATTAATATATATTTAGAAGAAAGCCAAGATAAATCAGAAATAAGGCAAATAAAATAAATACATCAAACCCATTGGGAAGAATCAATGTTCGTACAAATTGTATGCAGATCAATGGAAATAAAACGCCTTTGACGGAATACCGTATTTTCCACCACCATTTATCCATCGAGGTCAACCTCCCGCTTGTTTTATGAATGCATAAGTCCCTTTAATGCTTGTATGCATTGCAATTTTCAATTCTTCTTCTAACTAAGTGTATGAACTCGCCGAGGCTGGATATGCTGAAACGTATATAATGTTCATAATAAGAAAATCATCTGAGAGAGGTGCCTGGCCATGTCATCTGCACAGACGATCTATCAATCGATTTGGATTACTACCTTGATCGCCATTGTCATCTATATCGTTCGGCAAATGTTCAAGGAAGACAATTCGGATTGAACTGCCGATTGACTCAGCGCACCAATATCGGTATCATAGAATTAATATGCGTTACCAACAACGTTGACGGGAAGTAGTAGGCAGCCAAGCCTTCAGAGAGTGGAACGGATTAGGTGGGAAGTTCCGCAGGTCGTAATTGCCGAAGTCGTCCTTGAGTTGCCATTTGCTACTGAGCATTGGCCGGCTGCAGCCGTTATCTGTTCGAGTGCCGGATCTGGAATCCAGATACGGAATAAAGGTGGTACCACGGAAGCACATCCTTTCGTCCTTTGCGGCGAAGGGATTTTTTTGTCGTTCTCGAGACAACAGGAATTCAACTCAGCAACGATTTTGATGAAGAAAGCATAACAGGAGGTTCTGAACATGTCAGATATTATGGAAACTCAAACAGCTGGCACTATGCCAACTACTTATGATCCAAAAGCAGCAGAAGCGAAGTGGTATCCTTTTTGGTTGAAGGGTGGTTATTTCGACGCAGGGACACGTCCTGATGCTGAGACGTATACCATCGTAATTCCACCTCCGAACGTAACTGGACTGTTGCATATCGGGCATGCGCTCGACTGCACGCTTCAGGACATCCTGATTCGGACGAAGCGGATGCAGGGCTTTGATGCGCTTTGGCTTCCGGGAACGGACCATGCGGGAATTGCTACTCAAACGAAGGTTGAGCAAAAGCTGCGGGAGGAAGGCTTGTCGCGTTACGATTTGGGGCGCGAGCGGTTCTTGGAGAAGGTATGGGAGTGGAAGGAACATTATGCCGACACAATTCACGAGCAATGGGGCAAAGTAGGCTTCTCCCTCGATTATTCAAGAGAACGTTTTACGCTCGACGAAGGTTTGTCTCGTGCTGTACGCGAAGTATTCGTCAAGCTGTTCGAGAAAGGGCTTATTTATCGCGGTAACCGGATCATCAACTGGGACCCTGCCGCTCGCACAGCACTCTCTGATATTGAGGTTGAGTACAAAGAGGTACAGGGCGCTCTTTACCATTTACAGTATCCGTTAAAAGATGGCAGCGGGTATCTTACTGTAGCAACAACACGCCCGGAAACGATGCTCGGCGATACTGCGGTCGCGGTTCACCCGGCAGATGAGCGATACAAGCACATGATCGGGAAACTGCTCGTTCTGCCAATCGTCGGCCGTGAAATTCCAATCGTCGCGGACGATTACGTTGAGAAGGAATTCGGAAGCGGTGCGGTCAAAATAACACCGGCCCACGATCCGAACGATTTTGAGGTCGGCCTGCGTCATCAGCTCCCGCAAGTGTTAGTCATGGACGAATCCGGTAAAATGAACGCCAATGCAGGTCCTTATCAAGGTATGGACCGTTTTGAATGCCGCAAGAAGCTAGTGAACGATCTGCAGGATCAAGGTGTTCTGCTCAAAATCGAGGAGCACATTCATCAGGTTGGGCATAGCGAACGCAGCGGCGCCGTAGTCGAGCCCTACTTGTCCACGCAATGGTTCGTCAGCATGAAGCCGCTTGCCAGTCAAGCGATCGAAGCCCAGAACTCGGGCAAAGGGGCCAATTTCGTACCCGATCGATTCGAAAGAACGTATTTGCAATGGATGGAGAACGTACGCGATTGGTGCATTTCACGTCAGTTATGGTGGGGCCATCGGATCCCTGCGTGGTATTGCGGAGATTGCAGTGAAACGATCGTATCCCAGGAAGACGTGAGCGTCTGCCCTCACTGCAACAGCGCGAATCTGAAGCAGGACGAGGATGTGCTCGACACTTGGTTCAGCTCGGCATTATGGCCGTTCTCGACGCTTGGCTGGCCCGACGATTCCGAAGATTTGAAACGGTACTATCCTACGGATGTGCTCGTAACGGGCTACGATATTATTCCGTTCTGGGTATCTCGGATGATTTTCAGCGGGCTGGAGTTTACTGGGCAAGTTCCGTTCAAGGATGTGTTAATCCACGGGTTAGTCCGTGATTCCGAAGGACGCAAAATGTCAAAATCTCTAGGCAATGGCGTCGATCCGCAGGAAGTTATAGAGAAATACGGGGCCGATGCCATGCGGTATATGCTCGCTACAAGCAGCACCCCGGGACAAGATTTGCGTTTCCGTTGGGAACGGGTGGAGCAAGCTCGCAATTTTGCCAACAAAATATGGAATGCTTCGCGGTTTGCGTTAATGAATCTTGAAGGGTTCAGCTATGAGGATATCGATTTGAGCGGTCAAAAAGGAACGGCTGATCGCTGGATTCTGCATCGCTTGAACGAAACCGTTCGTGAAGTGACAAGACTCATTGACCAATATGAATTCGGCGAAACAGGACGCGTGCTTTATAACTTCATTTGGGATGACCTGTGTGACTGGTATATTGAGTTCGCCAAGCTTTCCTTATATGGAAGTGACGCAGAAGCTAAGAAGACAACACAATCCGTATTAGCTTACGTGCTCGATCGCACACAGCGCTTAATTCATCCTTTCATGCCGTTTATCAGTGAAGAGATCTGGCAGCATTTGCCTCATAAAGGCGAGACCATCCTGTTGGCAGAATGGCCTGTATTCGATACGGTATGGGAAGCTCCTGACGCAGTTAAGGAAATGGACCTGCTGATGGAGATCATTCGCAGCGTTCGTAATATCCGTGCTGAAGTTAATGTACCGATGAGTAAGAAGATTGAATTGCTCGTTCGACCTGCTGACCCTGCAGCTAATGACATTCTGAACGGTAATCAAGAGTATTTGCGCCGTTTCTGTAACACCTCTTCACTAGAAATCAACTTGAATCTTGCTAATCCTGAGAAGGCGATGACAGCTGTTGTTACTGGCGCTGAGCTCTTTTTACCGCTTGCGGGATTGATCGACATTTCCCAGGAAATCGCTCGATTGGAGAAGGAAGTTCAGTCACTGACTGCTGAAGTGGAACGGGTAGATAAGAAGCTCTCCAATGAAGGGTTTGTTGCAAAAGCTCCAGCACGTGTCATTGAGGAAGAGAAAGCGAAGCAGCAAGATTATGCAGATAAACGAGATAAGGTGTTAGCGCGTCTTGCCGAGCTACGAGGGTAATAATCTCTGAATCAATTGGCGGCCCATTATGAGACGAGAAGGGTGAACGATGAGTGAATCAATAGAAACTTTTCAAACAGTAGATGAAGCTATTAGCTGGATCACACAGCGTATGCCGCAGTTCGGCATTCAAGTGGGGCTGAAGCGGATGGAGCGGTTAATGGAGCTGCTCGGTCATCCGCATCGACGGCTTAAATTCATCCATGTGGCGGGAACGAATGGCAAAGGGTCAACGTGCGCATATTTGACTCGTGTTCTTGTCCACAGCGGGTATGATGTAGGGACGTTCACGTCTCCTTTCATCGAACGTTACTCGAATCGTATACAATTGAACGGTCAAGACATAGATGATGAGTCATTGCTTAAGCTGGCGAATATGGTAAAGCCGTACACCGACCAGATCGCGGCCTCTGAGCTGGGTGCACCGACTATGTTCGAAGTGTCCACAGCGATTGCTATCCTGTACTTTGCCCGTATCGCCTATCCTGATTTTGTAGTATGGGAGACTGGACTAGGCGGACGGCTCGACTCCACCAATATCGTGAATCCGATCATCTCGGTTATAACGAATGTTGGGCATGATCATATGGATATTCTTGGATCATCACTTGCCGAGATTACCTCTGAAAAGGCCGGAATTATTAAGGCTGGGGTACCTGTTGTGAGTACTGTTGAGCAACCGGAAGCGATCCGAATCATTGAGGAGATTGCAGCAAGTAAGCGCAGCTCACTCTATTTGATGGGACAGAAATTTTCTTACGAAGTGATGTCCTCTGAATTAGACAGCCAACGGTTGAGCTTTACAGGTCCCTTCCGGGAGATCCCGTCCGTAGAGATCTCCTTGAATGGTCCGCACCAGTTCAAAAATGCGGCAGTTGCCTTGATGACCTTGGAAGTGCTACGTCAATATTATGCAGTAATCGTTGATGATGATGTGTTATATGAGGGTATGCGAACAACTGCATGGGCTGGAAGGATGGAAATGGTACAGTCTGATCCGAGGATTTTGTTGGATGGTGCGCATAATCCTGAAGGGGCAGAAGCGTTGGCTGAGGCATTAAGGGGTATGTACACATATAAACACTTACACTTGATGATGGGAATGATGCCGACAAAGAGTCATTCCGAATACTTGAGGCATATACTGCCTTTAGTGGATTCCTTAATCATTACAGAGCCCGATTTCTTCAAAAAGATGGATGCGGATAAGTTAGCTGACTTGGCCAGGCAGGTGGCGGCTGAATTAGGTAAGACTTTAACCGTTGATGTGGAACGAGATTACAAAAAGGCTCTTCAAATGCTGACCGACCGGACGAATCCGGACGATCTAGCTGTGGTATCCGGTACCTTGTACTTGATTTCCGACGTTCGTTCCTGGATCTTGTATCGAACGGATTCTGATAAAGGTTGGTGAAGAGCGGAGTGAGTGTGGCAGAGCATATTCATTTTATCGGTATTGGCGGGTATGGCATGAGCGCCATCGCCAAGGTGATGCTTGAATTGGGATATCGAGTGACGGGTTCGGATCTGGCTCGTCAGGAGTTGACTGACAAGCTAGCGGCCAAAGGAGCACAAGTATACATCGGTCACAATGCAAGTCATGTACAGGGAGCCGATGTGGTTGTGTATTCCACCGCTTTGGCCAAAGATAATGTGGAGATGAAGGCTGCCGAGAAGCTCAACATTCCGATTCTTCATCGCTCTCAAATGTTAGCGCGTCTTATGGCAGACCGCAAAGGAATTGCGGTTGCCGGGGCGCACGGCAAGACGACAACCTCTTCCATGATTTCGCTTGTCATGGAGCAATGCGGACTTGATCCGACCTTCATTATCGGCGGCGAGATTATGAATGTCGGGAGCAATGCAAAAGCGGGCAAAGGGGATTTTGTTGTAGCAGAAGCCGATGAAAGCGACGGTTCCTTCCTGCAATATCACCCGATGTACGCCATTGTGACCAATGTGGAAGCCGATCATCTGGAAAATTATGATGGCGATTTCGAGAAGCTGAAGCAGGCGTACGTACAATTTCTAAGCCAAGTGAATCCGAAGGGTAAAGCTATTCTTTGTGTGGATGATCCGCACTTGAAGGCACTGCTCCCCACATTGAAGACGGATACAGTTACTTATGGATTCCACGCTTCAAGCGGTGCGGATTGCTACGCAGAGCAGATCGAACTGGGCGATCGCCGAGTTTCTTTTGATGTGATTTACCATGGCAATAATTTGGGGAGAGTAAAGATTTCCGTTCCAGGACGTCATAACGTATATAATTCGTTAGCCACGATTATCATATGTCTGGAAGCAAACATCCCTTTTGATCGTATCAAAGAAGCCATTCTTGACTTCCGAGGGGCAAAACGCCGTTTCCAGGTATTGGGGGAGACTGATGGCATTCTTGTTATCGATGACTATGCTCACCATCCTACGGAAATTGAAGCAACCATAAGTGCGGCCAAAGCAACTGACAAACGGATCGTAGCGGTATTCCAGCCCCAACGATATACAAGAACGTTCTTTTTATTTGATCAATTCAGTCGAGCATTCCATGAAGCGGATGAGGTGCTCATAACCGACATCTATTCACCAGCTGGCGAGAAACAAATCGAAGGGATTAGCTCGGCCAAACTGGTGGAGTTAATTCGAACGAACAGTAACCCGAATGTGAAGTTTTTTGCTGCCAAAGAAGAAGTATTCACATACTTGAAGAATACTGTATCAAGCGGTGATCTAGTATTGACCATGGGAGCCGGCGATATCTGGAGGGTTGCCTTCGATCTGGCACAAGAACTTGAACGGCGCTCTTCCGAGCGCTGAGGGTATGGCTAGGTAGTGGCATTGTTGTTTGAAATGACCTTTGGAGATAATCTGCTCCAAAGGTCTTTCCTGTCCCCGCCCTTAGGAAAATAAGTATCGGGTTTAAGGTGGAAAGCAGCACGGAGTAGCTGAGAGAGGACATGGAGATGGAGCGGAGAAACGAAGTGTCTGCCTTTGTAAGTGAATTCCAACCTATAAATATATAATCAAAGGGAATACAATTACAACAGCAGTCGTAGCCCATCTCCTTGTCCTCCGCACTAGCGTATCACATACAGCTTTTCAATATTTATTTTCTTCCTCTTTCCATACTTATTTTCCTCCTCCTATCATATTTGATTATTCTCTATCATAAATTGAGAGTATCCATGAAGGACAAGGAGAGGACCGTCAATGAATAATAATAAAGCAAGACTTACATATCGATTTGATCATCCAGAACAGAAGAGGACTTCATCCCCTCGATACGGGCAAGAGACTAATCCTGTAATCCCGCTTACACCCGAGGAATTCTCTGTGGTGGAAGAAGAGGCTATGCATTCATCTTTTGCAGCTCAAGAACATGCGCAAATAGACAGGAACCCCTCTCCTACAGCAAATTTATTTAACCAGTCGCAGCCGCTCAACCGATTCACTACGGACTTCGGAACATGGAGCAGTCCATTCGATGAAGAGACGGAGCGGGTCGAGCGAATGATTAGAGAAACAGGTCGGGCAACGATTGTGGAGGAAGAAGAGAATCAACGACACCATAATCATGACCCGCGTTCTGAACCTACACAATATAACGGGGAAACAGGATATTATGAGCAGTCAAGGAATCGTGAAGTGATATCATCTAATTTATATGACACACCGGGCGGCGGCAGAGTGACGGTGTCTGGAAACCGCTTCGAGCGTTATTCAAGAACCCCTTGGCTCAAAATTGTTGCATCTGTAACTGGGGCGATTACAACCGGGGTACTGATCGGAATCTTCGTCCTTTCTCTCTTTTCCGCAGATGATCCCAAGAATGGAAATGATCCCGGTGCTCCGACGGCAGCGAATACAGGGGGGAACGCACAAGTGAATGCGAGTCCCAGTTCCGATACAGCGGTTAAACCTGCTCCGAGTTCAAATATCTCGACAGCAGCATCCGCTACATCTGCGACCATTTCAGTGAAGATTCCTGCTCGTTCATACACGCTCTTGCAGTATGGGGCTTTTCAGAACAAACAGGGCGCAGACTCAGCGCTAGCTGAGCTTCGCAAGCTCGGCTTAGGCGCTGCGGTTCAATCAGCGGACAAACAATATGTTTATGCCGGACTGACCCCTGGACCTGATGAAGCAGCAGCGATAAAAGCGAAATTACAAGCTCAAAAAACGGAGGTATACGTCAAAACCGTTACTTCTCCAAGCGTCACAAGTATTAAATGGAACGGCAAGACGCCAGAAACAGCTGATTCTTATTTCACACAAGCAGCTAAGCTTACGAGCTCCATGACCAATGTCACAGCACTGCATCTTAAAGCTGCAGCACCAGGACCAATAGAGAACAATACTCTGCAAGCCATCCATTCGGTGCATCAAACCTGGAGCGCGTCAGTCACGGCGATGGGAGAAGGACTGGCGGAAGAGCAACGCTCCATTATTCAAAAAATGAATACGGCTCTTAATACGGCTGTGCTTGCATTGGACGAATATAAAAAGAATCCTTCTGCTTCATTCCTGTGGCAAGCGCAGAGCGGAACTATGCAATATGTATTGCTTGAGGGCGAACTGCTGCATGCGATAGCTGTTAAATAGTTAACGATCAAAACGGTTCAACACTTTGTGTTGAACCGTTTTGATTATTCCTTATTTGTTTAGAAGCTACTTCGCGCGATCTATCAAGACTGCCATTTCTGCACGGGTCATAACTTTATCCGGGGCGAATAGCTTGTCGCCCACGCCGTTAATTAACCCTTTCTGGGACAATTGAACAATTGCTTTGGCTGCCCAGTTGTCACTGCGAACATCGGAGAAGCCCGTATCAGTTAACGGCTTGTCCATCTTCGGCAGCAGCATAATTCTTTGCAGCAGAACGGCTGCTTCCGCTCGTGTTACAGATTGATCCGGGCGAATCGTTTGATCCGGATACCCGTCGACATACTCGAGTGCGCCAGCACGGTACATAACATCTGAAGCCCAGTGAGTCGCAGGCAAGTCTTTGAACATTGGCAAGTTCACCCCAGGCTTCGGTGTGCCCATCAATCTTTGTCCGAATGCGAACTTTCGATTAAGCATCGTTAACAGCTCTGCTCTTGTAAGCGGACGATCAGGAAAGAAATTTTTATCCGATTCGACGATGCCCTTGTCCTTCAACCTGTAAACGGCATCTTTGGCCCAATGCTTTTGCAAATCTGCGAATTCCTTAGGTACAGGGGCCGGCGGCAATACTTCCTGTATTCCATTAGCAATCCCAACTGCAAATTTCTGCAGCATAGCCGGGTCCTTCAATGCTGTAGCGTCTTGCGGATTGCTCAGGAAGGCTGTTTCGACTAGAATACTTGGAATTTGACCCATACGAACGACATAGGCAGCACTTGGAACAAGTCCTCGATCTGCGAGCTTGGCTGTAAGCAGAACATTACGAAGGACAGACTGGGCGAGTTTCTTGCTCTCAGGTGTCAGTGCTGTCATAGCATCGCTAGCGGGATAGTCGGATTGAGGATAACTGCTATCATGATAAAGGACTAGAGTGCCTGATATGGAACTGGCTGTATGGGAATTGGCATGAACGGAGACGAATAAGTCGGCCTTCGCTTCATTGGTTATCGCCACACGATCTGCTAAGCTTATGTACCGGTCATCTTGTCTTGTGAGAGCAACCTCGTAGCCTCTTAACAGCAGTTCTCCTTGCAATCTTAATGAAATGTCCAGATTAACTTGTTTTTCTTGCAGACCATTAACGCCGATCGCTCCGGGATCTGATCCTCCATGACCGGCATCCACGACAATTTTGGCCGCTGTTGCGGCTTGCGCGGAACTGAAACCTATCATACAAGCTAATAGAACACAACCGAGTTTACGGCTTAACGACGGAAATCCGATAGGGCTAACCCTATCCATAGTGGGAGAATGACTGCGGACCATGTGACTAATCTTGCTGCTGTTCTTGTTGCCTATCATCAATACTTCTTCCTCCTAAATTGGGTACACGGATAGCATAAAGCCTATACGTCTTTTTATTGTACAAGGGAATGAGTGGAAGTGTAACAGGAAATTGGGCCTATTTTGAGTGAATTCGACAACTTTTTCTTCATCCTTCGACAATGATTGTCACAAATCGGCCTTGCGTTTATAATAAGTGACATGGAAAAGATGGCCATACTAGGGAAGGTATGAAGTTGAATGAAGAAAAATATTTTTACTCTGATTATTTTTTTGCTGTTAGGGTTATTGACAGGCGCCATACTCACTGGGCTGCTAAGTTCTGTTGAGTGGTTGTCCTTTTTAACTCGTTCCGCACAAATCTCTTGGGAGCCTCAAGCCGATTTCAATGTAGTGAAGTATAGCTTCTCACTTCATATTAAGTTGAATCTGATTAGTATTCTTTGTATAGGTCTTGCCATTTGGATTTACCGGAAAGTATGATGAAATCGCTTCTGATGGAGGAATAACATGCAACAACCCCGAACATTAATACTAGCTTCTTCGTCGCCCCGCAGGCGCGAATTAATTCAGACGTTCCAGCTTCCAGTTGTAATCGCTCCGAGTTACGCGGATGAATCATTTGAGCCTGGTACACGTCCTGATGCGATTGTTCGTGAGCTGTCTTTACGTAAGGCAGCAGCAGCTAGGGAAGCGCTTGATTCATCAGCGGATGGTATTGTAATCGGCTCCGATACGATCGTAGTGTTGAATGGAGAAGTGTTAGGCAAGCCAACGGACGATCAGGATGCTGCCAGAATGCTGCAGCAGCTTCAAGGTCAGGTCCACGAGGTATATACTGGGGTGGCGTGCATTGACACTCGGGATGATCGTCAGATCGTCTCGCATCGGATGACGAGAGTAGCCATGAAACCATTGTCTGCTGGGCAGGTTGAACGATATATCCGTACCGGGGAGCCTCTTGACAAGGCAGGATCATATGGGATTCAAGGAATCGGAGCTACTCTGATTGAGTGGATAGATGGTGACTATCTTACGGTTGTTGGCCTCCCCGTTTCCCTATTAAGCGATATGCTAGCTGATCTGGGAATTGAAGTACTATAAAATTTGCAGGTTTACTACTTGAGGAGGAAGCAGAAGATGACTCAAAAGCCTTTGATTATCGCCCACCGCGGAGCCATGGGTGAAGCGCCAGAGAATACACTGGGAGCTTTCAAGCTAGCTCTGGAGCAAGGAGCAAACGCGTTTGAACTGGATATTCATTTGTCAGCTGACGGAGAGATTATCGTAATCCATGATTATACGGTTAATCGTACGACCAATGGGACAGGTGCAATCGACCGATTGACTGTTGCTCAATTGAAGCAGTTCGATGCGGGTTCCTGGTTCCATGAGAAATATAAAGGGGAGCAAATCCCGCTGTTAAGCGAAGTATTCGACCTGGTTCCGCAGAACTTCATTATCAATATAGAGATTAAAGACCACGGCGGCCACAAGCTAGAGCCCAAATTAATAGAGCTGTTGAAACGCACAGGACGTATGGAATCAGTGGTGATCTCCTCGTTTGATCATAAGTGTCTACATCATCTGAAACAGCTTTCGCGTGATCTCAAAGTAGGCTTATTGTACAATTCAGACTTTGTCAGCCATCTGCAGGTTGCGGAAGCTGCTCAAATGCCGGTCTATTCGATTCATCCCTATTTCAAAGCGATCAGCAAGAAGGATATTCGTGAGTTGTCGGATAATGGATTCCAAGTTTATGCTTGGACGGTTAACTCAGTCGAAGATATGACCTCGATGCTCGAATCTGGGGTGCAAGGGATCATTACGAACTTCCCTGCTCGATTGAAGCAGCTTCTGGAAGGAAAGTAAGGTTACCCGCACAAACTTAACCGTAACCACGAACTATTACCTAGCGACGGTCATCGATCTTTTGCTAGGTCTTTTTCTTTTTCGCCCGCATTGATTTTCAGTTAGTGCTATAATGGAAAAATGATGCTTGAAGAGCACAGGAAATGAGATGAGAAAGTAGGGAATTGATGGAGTCGCCAAATGTAACACTACGCGAACTCCCCCATGAGGAACGACCGAGAGAACGCATGCTGCAATATGGGGCTGGAGCGCTGAGCAATGCTGAATTGCTTGCGATAATAATTCGAACCGGAACAACGTCTGAGTCTGCTGTAGGTTTATCCCAACGAGTGCTTACTCAAGCTGGCGGATTGCGGAATTTGGTCGAGATGAGTATTGAACAATTGACGGAGATTCGCGGAATAGGCTCAGCCAAGGCATTGCAAGTGCAGGCTGGAATCGAGCTTGGAAGGCGGCTAGCCAGGACGAGCCAGGATGAGACGGTTACGATTCGCTCTCCTAAGGACGTATCCAGTCTGCTCGCCGAGGAACTGCGATATTTGAATAAAGAACATTTCGTATGTCTATTCCTCAATACGAAGAATCAGGTCATTGGTAAAGAAACTTTATCCATGGGCAGCTTGAACGCATCGATTGTACATCCCCGCGAAGTCTTTCTCGCCGCAGTGAAACGCAGCAGCGCATCCATTGTGTGTGTACACAACCATCCGAGCGGAGATCCGACACCAAGTCCAGAGGATATTCAGATTACGCAAAGGCTTGCTGAGGCTGGACAATTACTAGGGATTGAACTGTTAGACCACATCATTATTGGTGATCGTACGAGTGTGAGTTTGAAGGAACAAGGTTATCTGTAATATAATATAAAACGGACTGCGATTTACAGGCAGCATTAGGAAGGAGATTACAACATGTTTGGCAGCTTTACAAAAGATTTGGGAATTGACTTAGGAACCGCTAACACATTAGTGTATGTCAAAGGAAAAGGCATTGTGGTCAGGGAGCCTTCCGTGGTTGCCTTGCGTACCGATACAAAAACAATTGAAGCTGTAGGTGAAGCGGCTAAGAAGATGATTGGCCGTACACCTGGCAACATTCGCGCGGTTCGCCCGATGAAAGATGGGGTAATCGCCGATTTTGACACAACAGCAACGATGATTAATTATTTTTTGAGACAAGCTCAGAAGCAGCGGATGCTGTTCCGCAGCCGTCCGAATGTAATGGTCTGCGTTCCTTCAGGGATTACAGCCGTGGAAAAACGTGCCGTTGAAGACGCAACTAAGCAAGCAGGGGCTAAGGAAGCCTACACGATTGAAGAACCATTCGCAGCGGCAATTGGTGCTGATCTGCCGGTATGGGAACCAACTGGCAGCATGGTCGTAGATATCGGCGGCGGAACGACGGAAGTGGCCGTCATTTCTCTGGGAGGTATCGTAACATGCCGCTCGATCCGTATTGCCGGAGACGAGATGGACGAAGCGATCACGCAATATATCAAGCGTATGTACAACCTGATGATAGGTGAGCGGACGTCGGAGCAGATGAAGATGGAGATTGGCTCTGCGCTTCCTATGGACAAGCCTACTACGATGGAAATCCGTGGACGCGACCTGGTTAGCGGTCTTCCCAAAACGATGAGTGTAACCTCGGATGAAATTACTGAAGCCTTAACGGATACGATCAACCATATCGTGGATGCTGTTAAAGTAACATTGGAGAAAACCCCCCCAGAATTGTCAGCGGATATTATGGATCGCGGTATTGTCTTGACGGGCGGCGGTGCTTTATTGCGTAATTTAGATAAATTGTTGACTCGAGAGACTGGAATGCCAGTTCTTGTGGCAGAGAACCCTCTCGATTGCGTGGCAATTGGAACAGGCCGGGCGTTGGAAAATATTCATTTATTCAAATCCAGACCGGGTGCAGGCAGAGCAAGGAAGTAACCTTAAATCGCTAATCCCTATATGAGGCACACAATTGATTAGAAGGTGTTCGTATTGTTTAAATGGTTCGGAAACAAAAGACTGCTTATCTTGATGTTTGGGTTCATTATTTTTACAGCCCTGATGGGGTTCACGTTTGGAAACCGGGAACAGATGACTTGGCCGGAACGGTTCGTCAAGGATTCAGTGTCCTGGATTCAAGGAATAGTATACAAGCCCGCTCGTGTTGTAGCGGGCTTCTTTGAAGATATGCAGCGTCTTACTGTTGTTTATGATGAGAACCGCGCTCTGAAGCTTACGCTGACTCGGTATGCAAAGGATACAGCGCGGCTTAACGATCTTGAATCCCAGAACGAACGGTTGAAAGAAGCATTAGGCTTCACAGAGAGACAGAGACAAACGACGCAATACACATACAGGATTGCTGAAGTTTATGCTTCAAGCCCGGATCCCTACAATAACACGGTTACTATTAATCTCGGAGAGAAGGACGGGATTCGAGAGAATATGGCCGTCATGTCTGTTGAAGGTTTGATTGGCCGCGTTTCACGCGTTTTTCCGTTTTACTCCAACGTGCAATTATTAACTGATATTGATGATCGTTCGAGTAGCTCGAAGGCGATCGCAGCAACTGTGAAAGGTCTTGAGAATGAATCCTTTGGCATTATCGAGAGCTATGATCGTGAAAAAGAGCTGCTAGTCATGAATAAAATTCCGAAAACGGACCAGATGACGAAGGATAATGTTGTCATAACGTCCGGACTTGGACAGTTGTTCCCGCGCGGGATCGAGATCGGCACAATCGTGGAGAAGGATGAAGGAGAGTTCGGTATTACGCATACGGCCTATATTAAGCCGTTCGCTTCGTTCAATCATCTGCGTGAAGTGTTTGTTGTCGAAGTGCCGGAGCTCAGCCAATGAAGCATTATTGGATCGCGCTAATCGTATTTGGTTGTTTCATATTTGAAGGAACGCTGTCGGAATGGATCATTCCTCCAACCTGGCAAACGCGAGTTTATATCGTACCGCATCTGGTCCTTATCGGTGTCTTATATATTTCAATGTTCAGGTCCCGCCATGTGGGACTTACATACGGGTTGGCCTTCGGGCTTCTCCAGGATGTGATCTATTATGGGCATGCAATTGGAGTATATTCCTTTACTTTAGGATTAATCGGATATGCTGCAGGCTTGTTATTCCGCAGAATGACCTTTGGAATCGTAACCAGTCTTATATTTGTGCTGCTCGGGCTGCTTCTCTATGAAACGTTGATCTTTGGCATTTATCGTCTGTTTCTCAACGTGATTCGTGTTGACATAGAATGGGCTTTTTTTCATCAAATGCTGCCTAGTACCCTGTTTAACCTTCTGCTTGCTCTGGCGATTTATGTGCCTGCTCGCAAATGGCTGGAACAAAACGATACGAATCGTGAAGGGGAAGAGAAATAGGTAAGGGTTAACAGTTATATTATTTGATAAAGGGCAGGAAAAGCCCTGTTCACGGACGAATTGTAAGGGGTGGGGGTGAGCTAGCGGGTGACGGAAACGAAGCAGCAGAATCACGTGACCATCAAGGGCGTCAAAGACGGATTGGTATTTATACTGGATGACGCATGCGATTTCTCCACGTTGCTGAGCGATATCCAACATAAATTGGAAAAAACACACCGCCGCATATTGACTGGCCCCATAATCCATGTCCATATCAAATTAGGAAAAAGGACGATTGGTGATGACGAGCGGGAACAAATTAAACAATTGTTCAGTTCTCAGGGGAACCTGCTGGTCCAATCTATGGAATCTGATATACTAGAAGGAATAGAACAGGATCAAGGGAATGGTCCGATTACAGTGATGAAAGGAATTGTTCGTTCAGGGCAGACGATTCGCTTTGAAGGCAATTTATTTTATCTAGGTGATGTCAATCCGGGCGGAACCATTCTTTGCACAGGAGATTTGTTCGTCATGGGAGCGCTGCGCGGCATGGCGCATGTGGGGATTGAAGGCAATGAAAATGCGATTATTGCTGCCTCCTACTTGAAGCCGACTCAACTTCGAATTGCTGAGATTATCAGCAGGCCGCCTGATGAGTGGGGGCTTGAGGATGCGTATATGGAGTTTGCCTATATTCATCAGGGGAAGATGGAGATTGAGAAGATTAGTCAGCTCCATCGTTTAAGGCCGGATTTATCGTACTTTCCGTTTGCAAATGTTTAGACCTCCGCAGCTTTAGCTATGAAATGCATTTGCTACGTAAATGTTGAAGGAGTGAGTATCAATGGGAGAAGCAATCGTTGTGACATCGGGTAAAGGCGGGGTAGGTAAGACGACGACCTCCGCTAATTTGGGTACTGCCTTGGCTCTGTTGGGCAAAAAGGTGTGTATGGTCGATACAGATATCGGCTTGCGCAACTTGGATGTCGTTATGGGTCTCGAGAACCGCATTATTTATGATTTGGTCGATGTGGTGGAAGGCAGATGCCGATTATCCCAAGCCTTGATCAAAGATAAACGCTTCGATGAACTCTATATGCTCCCGGCAGCGCAGACGAAGGACAAACATGCGGTCTCACCTGAGAACGTACGGGACCTGATCCTCGAATTGAAGAAAGACTTCGAATATGTAATTATTGATTGTCCCGCGGGCATAGAACAGGGCTTCAAGAATGCCGTCTCGGGTGCAGATAAAGCAATAGTCGTCACGACTCCGGAAAATGCGGCTGTGCGGGATGCCGATCGGATTATCGGACTATTAGAACAGGAAAAAATCATGGGCGCTAAGCTAATTATTAACCGAATTCGCCCCAATATGGTGAAGAAGGGCGATATGTTAGATATCGATGAGATCTGTTCGGTTCTAGCAATAGATTTGCTTGGCATTGTACCCGATGATGAGCACGTAATTAAAGCAGCTAACAGCGGGGAACCTACCGTCATGAACCCGAAGTCCAAGGCTGCAATTGCCTACCGGAATATCGCTCGCAGAATGTTAGGGGATGCCGTTCCTCTCATGTCGCTTGATGAGAAACCAGGTGTCATGGTCAGGATGAAGAAGTTTCTTGGAATAGGATGAGACGATTTTGTTAGATAAGCTGAAAAGAACAGATTGGTTTATGGTAGCCATTCTTGTTGCATTTATGATACTCGGTACATTTATCGTTCATAGTGCAACGGCGAATAATCCGGGCTTTGCCAACATGGATGTCAAGAACCTGATTAATTACGGAATTGGTTTCCTGGTTTGCTTTATGGCAATGTTATTGGATTATCGGTTGTTGATTAAAGGAGCCTTATACTTATATTTAATCGGGATTGGATTACTCGTCGCTGTTTACTTGTTCGGAGCTGAGATTCATGGCTCCAAGAGCTGGTTCGAATTACCGGCGGGCTTTAATTTTCAACCGGCTGAATTAATGAAGCTGATTATCATCGTAGCATTAGCTGCGTTTATTGGGCGTCGCCAAGGCAGTCCACTTCGTTTATTTCACGAGGTCATTCCGATCGGGATATTCGTCTTTATTCCGTTCGTACTCGTTATTATCCAACCTGACTTAGGGAATGCGATCATATTCTTAGTCATACTTCTGGTGATGTATTGGATCGGGAATATTAAATATATTCAGGTGTTGATTGGCGGAGCTATCATTGTCGGACTGATCGCCTTGTTCTTTTATTTATTCCAGTTGTACTATAGTCCTATGGTGGATTATCTCAAGGCCAATGACATGGAGAAGTGGGTTCATCGATTAGACCGGATTCAGACCTTTATGGACCCGGATAACGCCTCTGCGGATGCCAAATATCAAGTAGAGAATTCGATGCGAGCGATAGGGTCTGGTTCCTTGTTCGGCGAAGGGTTCAAGGAGGGGGATTCTGTACAGAAAGGGTTTATCCCTTATCCTTATTCTGATTCCGTATTTGTTGTGGTTGGAGAGGAATTCGGGTTTGTCGGAGCATCCATATTGCTGCTCATGTATTTCTTGCTAATTTATAGAATGATCTACATTGCCATACAGGTGACAGACCGCGTAGGCTCTTTCATCATCGTCGGGATTGTGTCTATGTACGTGTTTCAAGTATTCGAGAATATAGGTATGCTGATTGGGATTATGCCATTGACGGGAATTACACTCCCTTTCGTAAGTTACGGAGGCACCTCACTGCTTATCAATATGCTGTCGATCGGTCTTGTCATGAGCATTCAAGTTCATCAGGAGAAGCCGAAGCTATATTAGGTTAGATCATTAAGCGCCCGCGAGGGCGTTTTTTCTTTTTGCAGGATAGGAGGGATCTTTGTTCATAGGAATCCTAATGCGATCATAAACATGTAGGGATACAAGCTCTGCCGATCACATGGACAGGCAGGGATCTCAGCAGCATACATTTCAACCTTGAGAATGTTAAGTTTATTGGGAGGTTAATCCTATGGAAGTGAAGTCTAATGTGAAGCAGAGAAGAATGGATCGTATGAAGCAGCTCTCAGAGTCCACGCTTCGCCCTGCCGGGCAGGTCAGTTGGAAGAGAGAAGAGCTTCCGTATGTGGACATAAATAGGGTGAAGGAGCCGCAATACGAAACGGATGATCTGCGTTTTCAGGATCCGGAATTTGCTTGGAAGCAGAGGGATCGCTTCCGAAATGAGAGGCCAACTAGCTGGGGTCAGATCAATAATAACTATGAGGAATATGAGAGAAAACGCAATGGGTGGATCAAACCTCCATCAGCACGGCAGCTGTGGGTCAAGCTGGGGGTAGCTGCTCTTTTGTTCGCTGTTTCTTTTGGAACGTTCCAAACCGACCATCCCTATGCATTGAAGGGCAGGGAGTGGGTCACCAAGGCTTTGACCGAGGACTATAATTTTGCGCTGGCAGCTGCTTGGTATGAATCGAAATTTAGTGGACTCCCTGCTATTCTTCCTGCTTCTTGGCGGCATGAGGACGACCCGGAAATTCAGAAAGTAAGCACAGTGAACGCAAGGCAAATGTACGCTCCGGTTACGGGTAGAATCCTTACATCCTACACCGAAGCTGAGCCTATGATTAAGGTGGAAACGGCTGCTGTGGAGGCAAAGGCAATGGATACTGGCCGTGTGTTGGCCGTTCTGACAGCTGCAGACAATCTCGTACAGGTCGTTATCCAGCATGCAGACGGGCTGCAATCCACTTATGGCGGTCTTTCTCAAAGCACAGTCAAAAAATATGACTGGATCAAAGGAGGCGAAACGATAGGCCGAATAGCTGCAGATAACCAGTCCAAATCAGGCAGGTTGCTGTTCGCGGTAAAAAAGGACAACCAATGGATTGATCCAACGGATGTGGTCCCATTTGATTAAACTATTCGGGATCCGATTTCGCTTGCATCCTTTATTTACAATCATGATGCTGCTGTCCATCCTTACCGGTTACTTTCTTGAGCTGCTTATTCTATTCTCCATTGTTTTAATCCATGAGCTAGGCCATGTGGCAGCAGCACGCAGCTTCGGATGGACGATAACAAAAGTGGAATTACTCCCGTTCGGCGGTGTGGCAGAGACTGATCAATCGGGCACATGCTCGGTTCGAGAAGACATAATCGTTGCAGCAGCAGGTCCTTTTCAGAATGCTTGGATGATCGGGTTAGCTTATTTGCTTGGAACAGTCGGGTTGTGGGAAGCGGAGTGGACCCAAACTTTCATTCAGGCCAACCTCATGATTGGATTATTCAATCTAATACCTATACTTCCCTTGGATGGGGGGAAGATCATGCAGGCGCTGCTCAGCTGCGTTCTTCCCTATTACAGAGCGATTCAATCCAGTACCTGGATCAGTATAGCGCTTAGCCTAGTGTTCGTAGCAGCCTCAATATGGAACATCCTGTCTGAAGGAATTGAATTTAACTTACTGATTATCTCGGTATTCCTGTTAGTATCGAATGGATATGGACTCCGCAATGGCAGGTATCAATTTGTGCGATTTCTGATGAACCGCAATATGAGGATGGAACCGTTGATAGATAAAGGAACATTGGCTCAGCCTATCGTAATCTCACCCCATCGAACGATTGCTGAGATCGTCAGATTGTTTATGCGAGAGAAGTATCACATCGTGTATGTGCTTGGTTCTGGCGGAAGCGTGAAGCTTGTATTACCCGAGCAACGATTATTGCACGCATATTTTCATTTGAACCGACCTGGAAGTCCCGTTTCTGAGCTTTTCATGGTAAAATAGAACAAGAGGGACGTAAAGCCGAGGTGATTACATGAAGCAAATCGTAGTGCAGAGCCGGGAAGGCGACATACAGGTCGCTTTGTTAGATGATGGGCAACTCACAGAGTACTATTCAGAAAGACCGGTCAAGGGGCAATTGGTGGGGAATGTGTACAAGGGAAGAGTCGTGAATGTTCTCCCGGGCATGCAGGCTGCTTTCGTCCAGATTGGGTTAGAGAAAAATGCATTTATTTATATTGATGATGTTCTGCCTGCGCATATGGATCAAGTACCTCGAGTTAAACCACCTATAACATCACTGCTTCGAGAAGGTCAGGAGATTACCGTACAAATTACCAAAGAGTCGCTAGGGACCAAGGGAGCGCGGGTAACCACGCATTTCTCTTTACCTGGACGTTGGATTGTCTATATGCCTAACGCCGATTATGTTGGTATTTCCCGGAAGATCGATACCGATTCAGAGCGTACTCGATTGAAAGAGATAGCAGATCGTATAAGACGGCCGGGTGAGGGGTTAATCATCCGCACGGTCGCCGAAGGGGAACCAGTTGAAGCATTGGAGCGCGACTTGAACATGCTCCGCAGCACATGGAATCGGATCCTAGAGCGAGCAGAAAGTGCGAAAGTTCCAGAATTGCTTTTTCGAGAGCCAGGTGTGCTGGAAAGGTTGGTTCGAGATTCATTCACTGAACAAGTGGACGAGCTGGTCTTGGATGATCCAGGCAAGGCTGCGGAAGTCAGCCGATTGACACGTGACTTGGGATTGAAGCTGGAAGGAAGAATTAAAGTTCAGCGGAGCGAATCAGGCAAGTCCCTGCATCATATGCTTGGGATTCACCAACAGCTGGACTCTGTCTTACAGCGTAAAGTGTGGCTGAAGAGCGGTGCTTATTTGATTATTGACCGGACTGAAGCGTTAACGGTT
The DNA here is from genome assembly GCF_059692235.1 of Paenibacillus sp. J2R1T-4. Lineage (NCBI taxonomy): Bacteria > Bacillati > Bacillota > Bacilli > Caryophanales > Paenibacillaceae > Paenibacillus > Paenibacillus sp. J2R1T-4. The sequence continues at coordinate 196,104 of NZ_JCAUBA010000004.1, forward strand.
ATAGACGTCAATACAGGGAAGTTCACAGGCAATGACAGCCTGGAAGATACCGTGTTCACTACGAATATGGAAGCGGCGGAACAAATCGGCCGATTACTTCGGTTAAGAGACTTCGGAGGCATAATCATCGTAGATTTCATCGATATGGCTTCAGAACGCAATCGTACAGCCATTGCTGAGCATCTGACTGAGATTATGAAGCGTGATCGAACCAAGTCGTTAGTGGTTGGTTGGACACGCCTCGGCCTGTTGGAGTTAACTCGCAAGAAGGTACGGGAGAGCTTGGACGAAATACATACCGTAGCTTGTCCCGAGTGTGGAGGCAGTGGTAAGGTTATTGCCCCGATTGCTCCGTCCAAGCCAAGACAGCACCATCGGCCTCAACCGAAATTTTCTTGAATAGTTGTTGCAACAGAAGTATTATTCAGCTATAATAGACGAATGTGTGTTGCCGCGCATGCTGCACATGCTGTAACCGCGCGAAACAGGTACAACCTTAAGAGTTGATTGCGACGGGCTTCGGCTTCGCCACAATCGCCACCTGACAAGGCGAGTCTGAGACATGAGGAGGTGCGTAACGAATGTACGCAATTATTGAAACAGGTGGAAAACAGTACAAGGTAGCACAAGGCGATGTACTTTACATCGAGAAGCTTGTTGCTTCCGAAGGTGATGTTGTAACGTTTGACCGTGTATTGGCTGTATCGAATGATGAGGGTCTTGTATCGGGTTCCCCGCTTATCTCTGGCGCTAGCGTATCCGCGAAAGTGGAGAAGCACGGCAGAGGCGAGAAGATTATCGTGTTCAAGTACAAAGCTAAGAAGAACTACCGTCGTAAACAAGGTCACCGTCAGCCTTACACTAAAGTGGTTATCGAGAAGATCCAGGCATAAGAGGTCCAGACAATGGTACAGGTTATCATTGAACGATTAGCCGATTCAGGCTATATTGCCGCGTTTTCCGTATCCGGTCATGCTCGCTATGCGAATACGGGCAAAGACATTGTGTGTGCTGGAGTGTCCGCTGTCTCAGTCGGAACCGTGAATTCGGTGGAAGTTTTAACAGGCGTAGAGCTGCCGAGCGAGATGGAGCATGGTCTGCTGCGTGTTAAGGTCCCAACAGACTTGGAGCAGGAAACGAGCGCGAAGATACAATTGCTTCTGGAATCCATGGTCGTGATGTTGGACTCGATTCAGAAGGAATACGGAAAATATATGAAGATGAAACAACAAGTTCACAAGAAAAGGAGGTAACTACGATGTTGAAATTAAACCTTCAGTTATTTGCTTCGAAAAAAGGTGTAGGTTCCACAAGAAACGGTCGTGATAGTCAAGCTAAACGCCTTGGTGTTAAGCGTTCTGACGGTCAAGCTGTATCCGCTGGCAGCATTTTGGTTCGCCAACGCGGCACCAAAATTCACCCAGGTAACAATGTGGGCATCGGTTCAGACGACACACTGTTCGCGAAAGTGGAAGGTGTTGTGAAGTTCGAACGTTGGGGTCGCGATCGCAAGAAAGTTAGCGTATACCCTGCAGTCTCCGCACCGGTTGCAGCAGCAATCGAAGCGTAAACCCGCAATGCTCCAAGAACCCCGGCTTAGGCTGGGGTTTTTTAATTGGTTTTTAAAGCGAAGCTGGCGGCTTCGGAGCTTCTCTTCACTTTGTGGGGTAAAAGTCGGGGTCCCCGCAAAGTAATAGGATTAAGCTTCGGAGCTTCTCTTCACTTTGTGGGGTAAAAGTCGGGGTCCCCGCAAAGTAATAGGATTAAGCTTCGGAGCTTCTCTTCACTTTGTGGGGTGAAATTATGTATGATATACTGGTAGGAAGTTCAAGGAACGGAGAAGATTTCTGATGGATCTGAAAGATGAAGCCATTTCCGCAGATCGGACCCACAAGCATGAGCTGCTAGCCAGAAACGAGCTGCTGATTGATGTCATCAACCACCTTCGACATGACTGGATGAATGATATCCAAGTGTTGTATGGTTATTTACGCCTTAATAAGCATGATAAATTAATTGATTTTATGGAAACAATAAAGCAAAAGGCCGCTCGAGAGAGTATGATTTCCAAGCTTGGCGTGACTGAGTTGATCGTGTACCTCTATACGTTTCGTGTGCAGTGTCCGCTTATTGAACTGGAGGTCGAATTGGAGCAAGACTTCCAACTAAATGAGTTGGCGGTTGACGCAGAGCAAGTGGCGACACTAGTCATTGCTGTGCTGGATTGTTTTAAGCGCCGTACATACGAGACGGGTTTCGTAGAACCGCATCACCTACAGCTGGAGTGGAACGTGGAAGAGGATGCTTTGGCACTTTGCTTCGATTTTCGCGGTCAATGTGATCAAGCTGCGTTGGAACAAGAATTGAATATAGCAATAGCTTCTGCAAACGAGCATATGCTTGTTCAGCTGGAGAGTGAATTCGAATCGCAGTGGACGGCTTTGACGTTACGGATACCGTTCATACTTAAATGAGGTGTTAGGAATGTTTTTGGATAAGGCTAAGATTTATGTAAAAGGCGGCGACGGCGGCGATGGGCTCGTAGCGTTCCGCCGAGAGCTATATGTACCCATGGGAGGACCGGCTGGGGGAGACGGAGGACGCGGCGGAGATGTAATATTCCGTGTTGATGAAGGACTGCGTACTCTGATCGATTTCCGCTATCAGAAGCATTTCAAGGCTAGCCGTGGTGAAAAAGGCCGTAATAAGAGTCAAAATGGGGCGAATGCGGACGACATGATCGTTCGAGTGCCGCCTGGAACAGTTGTTATTGATGACGACACCCAGGAAATCTTGGCGGATCTTGTAAGACACGAACAAGAAGTTGTAATCGCTAAGGGCGGACGAGGCGGACGAGGCAATGTCCGATTCGCAACTGCGACCAATACGGCGCCTGAACTAGCTGAGAATGGCGAAGAAGGCAAGGAACGATGGGTAGTACTCGAGCTGAAAGTAATGGCGGATGTGGGTTTGGTCGGTTTCCCAAGCGTAGGGAAGTCCACCTTGCTGTCAGTCGTATCTGCTGCTCAGCCGAAGATTGGCGCCTATCATTTCACAACAATTACGCCAAATCTAGGTGTGGTTGACGTTGGAGATGGCCGCAGCTTCGTTATGGCCGATTTGCCGGGCTTGATCGAAGGCGCGCATGAAGGCGTGGGACTGGGTCATGAGTTCCTGCGACATGTAGAGCGTACTCGTGTCATTCTGCACGTGGTCGATATGGCAGGGACAGAAGGCCGAGATCCGTATGATGATTGGCTTAAGATTAACGAGGAGCTTCGTCTGTATAATGAGAATTTGGCAGAGCGTCCACAGATCGTAGTCGCGAACAAGATGGATATTCCGGAAGCGGAAGACAACCTGGCTCTGTTCAAGGAACGATTGGCTGAAGATGGACTTGAGGTTGAGATTCTCCCTATCTCGGCCGTAACCAAGAAGGGTGTTCAAGAAGTGTTATACCGTGCAATGGATGTGTTAGCTACCATTCCTGAAGCCCCATTGGTGGAAGAAGTGTCTGGTGTATCCGAACGTAAAATATATAAGCTCGATCAGGATGAGAACCGGGATTTCACCATTCGCCGTGAGAATGATACATTCATTATTGAGAGTCCTGGTATTGAGAAGATGATCAAACGGATGAACCTAGGTTCCCATGAAGCACTGCAACGTTTTGCACGGGTTATGCGTAAGCTTGGGATTGATGATGCCTTGCGTAAGAAGGGTGCAGAAGATGGCCATTTGGTGCAGATCGGCGATTTTGAGTTCGAGTTCGTAGAGCATAGCTAGAATTCATAAAAAAGGCGGGCCAATGGATATCCATTGACTTGCCTTTTTTGATGGATGTGAACATAACTCTAGGGCAGGAAGATGGAGTGGAAAAGCGTCAGCGTCCGCCTTTGTACTGGAATTCTCACCATAAAATATAATCAAAGAATTCAAGTACAACAGCGGTTGGAGCCCATATTTCTGCCCTCCCGCGCTCCAACTGAACTCAATGTTTATTCTTATGACTATTATCCTTGATCGTTAAATATCACATCAACGGGTCGGTTAGAGGCGTCCAGATGACAATGGGTTCATCCAGTTCTAATGAGCGGACTGCTGATCCGAACCATACATGAGGGGAATGACGATGCAGAATAAGGTGTTCCAGGGTTGCTCGGAATATATAAGGGAGCGGCCGATCCAGAATTTCTTCGAATGGAACCCAATGGAGTTCGCCTTCATCGGTCTGATGAAAATCACGTCTGTTCACATTTCCTACATATATAAATTGTTGACGGAATTCCCCGCGATTGTTACGCATAAGTACATAACGCATCGTTAGATCCTGCACATCTTGCGGTTCAAATCCGGTTTCTTCAGTTATCTCGCGCAGACAGGCTTGCATAGGGTGTGCCAGCTCGTAGCCCTCTATATGCCCGCCCACAGTAGCCCAAAGACCAGGATTCAGGGTTCTCCTTTCCGAACGTCTCATCATTAATACATCATTTCCATTGAACAAAATAGCAGCGGCAATTAATCGTAATTCCATTAGGACCTCCAAATACGAACTGCCGAACCTATCTCTGCAGCCGTAAGACTAGAGAACATTATTCCATAGGAATGAAAAGATGTCTAGCCGGAAAGCCCCTTTTACAAATTGCCTCTTGCTCCTCAGGGATCGATCCGTTATAATGTCCACTATATGCAAACAAAAGTCTCTTACGGGAGGACGGTGATGAGGGGATATGGATTCAACGACGACGGGCGACGGTCCCACGATAGAAGGCACGACGGAAAGCACAGCTGAAGTCAAAACAATAAGAAGTGCTCATGTAGATAATGGGACTGTAACAGGCCAAACAGGATCAGGAACAGAAGCCCCTACTGCCATCCGATCGGATGAGTCGAGGTACTTTCTGGTGCGTGAGGATATTTTGCCAGAAGCACTAGTGAAGACAATCCAAGCGAAACAAATGCTCGCATCAGGCAAGGCGAAGACCGTGCATGAAGCCGCCGATCGTTGCGGGCTGAGCCGTAGCGCTTTTTACAAGTACAAGGATGGAATTCATCCGCTCAGCAAGCTAGACCGCGAACGGATCGTAACCATATCAATGGATTTGCAGCACCGCTCGGGGATATTGTCTAAGGTTCTTGCTATTATAGCCGGACTTGACGGCAATGTTCTAACGATTCATCAGACCATTCCGCTTCAAGGAACTGCCAATGTAGTGCTGTCCGTAGAAACGTCGCATATGGGTGAGAATGTTATTCGACTATTGGACGCGATACGCGGTCAGGACGGGGTTAGCCGTGCAACGGTAATAGGTCAGGGATAAATAAGGTCGACTTGAAATTAAACGTATGTGTACGAAGATAATTGCTTCACACTTATTGAAGGAGGAAAGATAGATGAAACCAGTGAAAGTCGGCTTATTAGGAATGGGGACAGTCGGAACAGGTGTGATCCGCATTGTCGAAGGGTATCAAGAGGATTTGCAGAAGCAAGTGGGCTCGCCTATTCATATTGAGAAGGTGCTTGTACAAGACCGCAGCAAGGCGCGCCGCTTCAATATTGATCCCAGCAAGCTGACCGAGAATCCATGGGATATTATAGACGATCCGGAAATTAACGTTGTAGTTGAAGTAATGGGCGGAATCGAAGCAACCAAAGGTTATATTCTTGCTGCATTAGAGCGCGGCAAACATATCGTAACGGCAAACAAAGATCTGATGGCGCTGCATGGCACAGAGATTTTGCAAAAAGCTGCGGAAAGAAGCTGTGACGTTTATTATGAAGCGAGTGTGGCCGGCGGTATTCCGATTATTCGGACATTGATCGATGGCTTCTCCTCGGATCGCATTACAAAAATTATGGGGATTGTGAATGGAACAACGAACTACATCCTAACCAAGATGAGTCAAGAAGGCGCTTCATACATGGATGTATTGAAGGAAGCCCAAGAGCTTGGTTATGCAGAGTCGGATCCGACTTCTGATGTAGAAGGACTCGATGCTGCTCGTAAAATGGCGATTCTGGGCACACTTGGTTTCCACGCTAATGTAGAATTATCGGATGTGGAAGTAAAAGGGATTTCCCAGGTTTCCAAAGAAGACATTCTATACGGTCAAAGGCTTGGGTACGAGATCAAGCTACTCGGAATTGCAGAGAGCAGAGACGATCTAATCAGTATCAGCGTGCAGCCTACAATGGTTAAGAAAACTCATCCGCTGGCTGCAGTGAATGGGGTTTACAACGCGGTATACGTGCATGGTGAAGCAGTTGGCGAAACGATGTTCTATGGGCCGGGTGCGGGTGAGATGCCAACTGCGACATCTGTGGTAGCTGACCTTGTAGCGGTTGTGAAGAACTTGAAGCTTGGCGTTAATGGACAGCGCGTATTCGTCCCATATAAAGAGAAGAAGCTTAAGACTGCCGAGCAAATTGCGTTTAAAAACTATATTTTGCTGCATGTTGCAGATAAAGCCGGTGTGTTAGCCAAAATTACTCAGGTGTTTGCCGAGCATGAGGTAAGTCTGGAATCGGTTGTACAGCAGCCTAACACGAATCATTCAAACGCAGAAATTATTATCGTCACTCATGACGCCAGTAAGGCGAGCATGGACAAGGTGCTTAGCCACTTCGAGTCGTTAGAAGTCATATTCGAGATCAAAAGTGTTTATCGTGTTGAAGGCTAATTTCTAACTTAATTATTATAACCCAACCTACATTCATCGTATAAAAGGAGCCTGCTGCTATGAGATATATGGGATTGCTGCACAAGTACAAAGAGTTTCTGCCTGTTACAGAGCGTACACCTCTTCTGACTTTACACGAAGGGAACACACCGCTAGTTCGCGCGGATAAATTGTCCGATGAGTTGGATTTGGACATTTACTTCAAGTACGAGGGTTTGAACCCTACTGGATCATTCAAAGACCGCGGCATGGTTATGGCTGTTGCCAAAGCCATGGAAGAGGGCAGCAAGACCATTATGTGCGCCTCCACGGGCAATACATCAGCAGCTGCAGCCGCTTATGCGGCACGCGGTGACCTGAACTGTATCGTGCTCATTCCGAACAACAATATTGCTTTAGGAAAGCTTGCGCAAGCGATTATATATGGAGCCAAGGTCATTGCAATCGAAGGAAACTTCGACCGTGCGTTGGAAATTGTGAGGGATATTACGGCCAAGCATCCTATTACACTTGTGAACTCGGTGAACCCTTACCGTCTGGAAGGGCAAAAGACCGCTGCTTTTGAGGTATGTGAGCAGCTCGGTCAAGCTCCTGATTATCTTGCTATTCCAGTAGGGAATGCGGGTAACATATCCGCTTATTGGAAAGGCTTCAAAGAATACCATGCGAAGGGGATCATATCTTCGCTGCCTAAGATGATTGGCTTTGAAGCGGAAGGTGCTATGGCGATTGTGAAAGGCGAGCCGATCTTGAATCCGGAGACCGTTGCAACGGCGATCCGGATCGGGAACCCAGCGAGCTGGGATCTGGCTGTGAACGCGGCCAAGGAGTCAGAAGGTCAGATCAACTATGTGACCGATGAGGAGATCCTGTACGCGTACCGCACTATTGCGGCTAAGGAAGGCGTATTCGCCGAGCCAGCCTCAGCGGCTTCCATAGCGGGCGTAATGAAGCTGAAGAAGGAAGGCGTGTTCCGCGGAGGAGAGAAGATTGTCTGCGTTCTCACTGGACATGGCTTGAAGGACCCTAACATTGCGATCAAGACCGTAGGCGGAGATCCGCTTGTAGTCCAGGATTCCGAAGAAGCCGTTATGGAGGCGATTCGCAAGCTGGAGGACGCGCAAGCATGAGCTCGCATAGCGTGTATGTAAAAGTACCGGCCAGTACGGCTAATCTAGGGCCAGGCTTTGACTCGCTCGGTATGGCACTTAACTTATATGCATGGATTGAAATGAGCATCGCGGTCGAGAAGACAACGATCATTCTACACGGTGATCAAATGAAGGGTGTACCGACGGACAAGTCTAACCTTGTCTATGAGGTAGCGCAGCAGGTGTTCCGCGCAGCAGGCGTGGAGCATCCTGAGTTGAATATCGCGATGTACAGCGATATTCCGCTCACGCGCGGACTAGGCAGCAGCGCCTCCGCGATTGTCGGCGCGCTTGTAGCGGCGAACGCCTTGATCGGACGCCCTCTGACTGACTACACGTTGTTCCAGATGGCCTCGGCTCTCGAGAAACATCCGGATAACGTTGGGGCGTCCTTATTCGGCGGCCTGATCGCGGCGTTCTGGGATGGTGAGCGCGCGGAGCATATTCGTATCGAGCCGGAGAGTCGGCTCGAAATTCTTGTCGCGATCCCGGAGTTCCAGCTGTCGACGGAGAAAGCACGCCATGTGCTGCCTACGTCGGTGGCCATGAAGGACGCCGTGTACAACGTCGGCCACGTCTCTTTGCTCGTAGCGGCGCTCTCCACCGGCCGCTACGACATGATTCAGCACGCGATGAAGGACGCGCTGCATCAGCCTTACAGGGCGTCGCTCATCCCGGGGATGAGCGACATCCTGGAGCGCGCCGTGGAGCATGGCGCGCTTGGGGTCGCCTTGAGCGGCGCAGGTCCGACGCTGCTGGCGCTCGTCGATGCAGCGAGCCTGTCGGCCGCAGGCAAGGCTGAGCTTACGCGCTTCCTGCGCGACACCTTGCAGCGCGAAGGGATTGAAGCCGCAACGTTGTGGCTCAAGCCTTGTCTCAGCGGGGCTGAGGTGTTGACACACTTCGATCCGAAGTGTACGCTTATTCAAAACATTAAAGGGGAAGTTCGAGCGTGAAACGGATCGCTTTTCTAGGACCTGCGGGTACGGTATCCCAGGAGTCCACCCGCTACTTTTTCTCGGCACATCAGGTAGAATATGTGCCCTTTGCCTTAATTTCTGATGCTTACGCTTCAACAGTATCAGGTGAAACAGATTATAGCGTTATTCCGATTGAGAATACGATAGAAGGATCTGTTAAGCTGCATATCGACACATTAGTTGATGGCGCAGAACTACCGATTCAAGCCGAGTGGATTTATCCTTCCGTACAGAACCTGATCGGTCGTCGAACTCCAGGGTCTACGGATTATTCCGGCATTAGTAAGATCTTATCCAAAGACGTTGCAATTGCCCAATGCCATCAATTTTTGCGTGCGGAGCTGCCGTATGTGTCATTTGAGAATGTTAGCAGCACTGCGGAAGGGGTAAGACTTGTACAGCAGTCCAATGACCCCTCGCTCGCTGCGATCGGAACGAAGCTCTCGTCTGAGCTCTATGGATTGGATTTGTTAGCAGAGAATATAACGGATCACGATAATAACTACACGCGTTTCGTCTTAATTGGCCGCAACAAGCCTGATCTAAGGCCTGCTGATGAGCTGAAGACTACCATTCTTGTAACCTTGCCTGAAGATTATCCAGGGGGGCTGCATCAGGTGCTTTCGGCGTTTGCTTGGCGCCGTATTAACCTATCGAAGATTGAGTCCAGACCGACAAAAAAGATGCTGGGCAATTATTATTTTTACATTGATATCAAAGCTTCCATGGATTCTGTTTTGCTCCCTGCAGCACTCGCGGAGATTGAAGCTATAGGCGCTCAAGTGCGATTGCTGGGTTCCTACCCAAGCTACACCTACACAGAAATTAATAATTAATGAGCAGTAGGCTACCGTGTTTTTTGTGCGGTAGCCTACTTTTTTTGCAGAAAAGGATGTCAAAAGCCCAGAACGTGCATAGACTGTATTGTCATTCTGAAGAGGCAGGAGGTTTATGCATTGAAAATTCATATTGTCAAAAAAGGCGACACGATGTTCGAAATCGCTAAGAAGTACAACGTTGAGCTGCAAAAACTGATCGATTTCAACAAACAAATCGCTGATCCGGACAAAATCGATGTAGGGATGAAAATTCGCATTCCCACATCACCAGCACCAGTTGCCCCCCCGGTAGGCGAAATCACGCACAAACACACAGTGGTGCAAGGCGATACTCTGTGGAAGCTGTCCAAGGCTTGGGGAGTACCATTAAAAGCAATGATCGATGCCAATCCGCACCTTAAAAATCCAAACATACTTATGACTGGTGATACCATCTACATCCCAAAAGTCAAACCGCATCAGCAAATGCAAGCGGCCGTACACGGTAACAAAGTAAGCACCGCGCTTATTGTAGCAGAAAACTTGCCAGTTGAGCTCCCGGAAGTTGTGGAGAAGCCGCAGGTCCAGGTTCCTGAAAACCCGCAAATGCCAGTAAAGGCAGAAACGAAAGAAGCAGTGAAAGAAGCAGTGAAAGAAGAAGTGAAAGAAGAAATAAAAGAAGAAATAAAAGAAAAAATGAAAGAAATGCCGCAGGCGAAACCATCAGTTGCACCTAAGGCAGTTGAAAAGCCTGCTGTTGCTCCAAAAGCTCAAGTATCTCCAGCAGTCAAAGAAAAGCCTGTTACACAGCCTAAAGCTACAGTTAGTCCAATGCCATCTCCAAAAATGGAGAACAAATCAATAAATCCGCAATCGTACCCAGCCGCACCTGGAATGGCGGGTATGTCCACTGGGCACGGAAATCCTTGGTCTGCCGAAGCTGTTGAGCCATTCATGCAATACCAGACACCAGCAACCGAAGCAGGGGCTATGCCGAGTTGGGGACATAGTGGGCAGCCGCAAAATGCAATGTTTGCTCCATACAGTAACGGCCCGGTTGGTCCTATGATGGTATCGCCTTACAGCAACATGCCGACCGCAAATGCGCCAATGGTATCGCCTTACAGCAACATGCCGTCCGCAAATGCGCCAATGGTATCGCCTTATAGTAGTATGCCTTTTCCGAATGCGCCGATGGTGTCGCCTTCCAGCAGCAATATGCCTTTTCCGAATGCGCCGATGGTGTCACCTTCCAGCAGCAATATGCCTTTCCCAAATGCGCCGATGGTGTCGCCTTCCAGCAGCAATATGCCTTTCCCAAATGCGCCGATGGTGTCGCCTTCCAGCAGCAATATGCCTTTCCCAAATGCGCCAATGGTGTCGCCTTCCAGCAGTAATATGCCTTTCCCAAATGCGCCGATGGTGTCGCCTTATAGCAGTAATATGCCTTTTCCAAATGCGCCGATGGTGTCACCATATAGCAGTAATATGCCATTTGACAATGCGCCGATGGTGTCGCCGTATAGCAGCAACCCGCCATTTGACAATGCGCCGATGGTGTCGCCATATAGCAGCAACCCGCCGTTTGACAACTGGCCAATGGTGTCGCCGTATAGCAGCAACCCGCCGTTTGACAATGCGCCGATGGTGTCGCCGTATAGCAGCAACCCGCCGTTTGACAATGCGCCGATGGTGTCGCCGTATAGCAGCAACCCGCCGTTTGACAATGCGCCGATGGTGTCGCCGTACAGCAGCAATCCGCCGTTTGACAATGCGCCGATGGTGTCGCCGTACAGCAGCAATCCGCCGTTTGACAATGCGCCGATGGTGTCGCCGTATAGCAGCAACCCGCCATTTGACAATGCACCGATGGTGTCGCCGTACAGCAGCAACCCGCCGTTTGACAATGCGCCAATGGTGTCGCCGTACAGCAGTAACCCGCCGTTTGACAATGCGCCGATGGTGTCGCCGTACAGCAGCAACCCGCCGTTTGACAATGCGCCGATGGTGTCGCCGTACAGCAGCAACCCGCCGTTTGATAATGCGCCGATGGTGTCGCCGTACAGCAGCAACCCGCCGTTTGATAATGCACCGATGGTGTCGCCATATAGCAGCAACCCGCCGTTCGGTCACGTCCCGCATCATGTCATGCCTTACTACTCTCCTTATGCCGCTGGTTTTCCTCCGTATGGATGGGTAGGCCCTGGTCACATGATGCCGTATGGCTATGGACATCCAGGTCATGGGGACTGGGTCAAAAAGGATTGCAACTGTCATGAGAATCCTCCAGTAGCTGCCGCAGCAACCGAAAAGAAAGCCAAAATCTCGGTATCTGACCAGCAACCTGTGAACGCTAGTACAAAGAGCAGCAACAGCCGCTCTGCTAGAAAAAACAGAATCTCTTCATCCCAATCACAAAAGAAATCTAACTCGCCTTGGACAAGAGGATAATAGTACTTTCTATTACCATACTATGCAACATGATGATGTGAAGTATAAGGGGAATGCCTTCTGGGAAAACTAGAGAAAAATTCTAGGACGGAAGGGATTCCCATGAACTTCGCCAGCATATTGAAACAGTTAAAGAAACGTCTTCGTATAAATAGAAGATGGCTCTTTCTCGGCTCAGTCGTGCTTATCGTTGGTGTTTGCGCCATCTGCCTCTCATTGTATGGCAGTGGAAGTCAGAATTCTGATATACAATCTGTAATGGCTTCGATGTCAGTTAATAAGATAGATCCGGACGAAGCAGTGCTGTCCATGTTAAGTGAGGCTGGGGACAAGCTTGATGTAACAACGATTCGCACTTTCATCTGCGGGGAAGAGACCGAGCACCTTGGAGTTCTCACTCCTGCCGAAATTCGAAATATTCATTCTGAACACCCGGAATGGGTAGTGACGAGGAATGGAACGAATGTAGTTCTGATGGAACAGATTGATGATTTGTCTCCTGGATGTAAAGACACGGCTTATTTTGGATTGGACAAGGAGGATAACCTGTCTTTATTCGATGGAATCCCATCGGATAAGAAGGTGATCCGCACTTTTTTTCAGCTGAATATGGGATTTCTGGAAAGCAGTCTCCAGTTGGAAGCAATCGAAGAGCTGCGGCAAGGAATTCGCGTGACGGATATGTTAGAGTACAATAGCGTTCTGTCTACTTTCAGTGAATTTGCAGTCGAGCAATAGAGCATTATTCAATTGACAGCTATCCGACATTTAACAGGCAGAGTGGACGATCTGTCTGTTTTTTTGCGTTCAATCATACTTTTTCTTGCGATTTTTTGCTATAATGGCAAAAGAGAACACACATATGTTCGCTTTTATAGCTGACAAAGTGATGGATGGAAGGGTTAGGGAGTGAATATATGCGGGTGCTTGGCATCGATCCGGGTATAGCGATTGTCGGCTTCGGAGTTATTGATAAGCAAGGGCACAAGCTTGTGCCCGTTCAATATGGTTGTATCCAGACAATGGCTCATACCGATCCGGCTATTCGTCTGAAAGAAGTTTATGAATCTGCCTTGCAATTAATTGATACCTACAAGCCGGAAGCGATGGCGATCGAGAAGCTGTTCTTCAATAAGAATGTTACGACTGCTTTTACTGTAGCGCAGGCACGAGGTGTATTAATATTGGCAGGTGTTCAACGCGGACTTAGTATAGCGGAATATACCCCGCTGCAGGTCAAACAGGCCATTGTTGGTTATGGGAATGCTGAGAAAAGGCAAGTTCAGGAGATGGTCAAGCTATTCCTGAAGCTGTCGGCCATTCCCAAACCGGACGATGTTGCTGATGCCTTGGCCATTGCTATATGTCATGCGCACTCTGCCGTATTACAGAACAAATTGAATGGAGCCTCGAAGCCATGATAGATTTCCTCAGAGGAAAAGTAGTACATAGAGAAACAGAATACGCCGTTCTGGATGTTCACGGTGTAGGGTATCGGGTATTTTGTCCGAATCCCTATGCAGCGGGGGCGGACAAAGAAGAGACAACCCTGTATATTCACCATCATGTAAGAGAGGATGCTATACTGTTATTCGGCTTTCTTACAAGAGATGAACAAGCTTTGTTTCGCAAATTGTTGGACGTCAATGGTATTGGTCCGCGCGTAGCGCTTGGCATTCTTTCTGCTGGCCGGCCAGAGGCTGTAGTGGCGGCCGTTCAACAGGAGAACCTGGCGTTTCTTATGAAGCTTCCTGGAATCGGGAAGAAGACCGCGCAGCGTATTGTTCTCGATCTGAAGGATAAGCTGGGGGCCATTCCAGTCCCGGCAGGAGCCATCTCGATGACGGGTGGAATCTTCGGCAATGAACTCCCAGGAGCCGCTTATATCGGTGAAGGCGGGGCGGCATGGTCAGAAGCCAAAGAAGCTCTGATTGCTTTAGGATACTCCGAGGCAGAGGCTGATCGTGCATGGAACAAGGTGAAACAGAAGATGAAAGACGGAGATAAGTCAGAAGTATTAACGAAGCTCGCTCTGCAAGCACTGTATAGCGGGGTGTGAGAGGAAGAAAGTGATGGACGACCGTATCATATCGGCTAACCTGATGATGGAAGACGATATCGTGGAGCTAAGCTTGAGACCAAGGTATTTGGCGGAATATATCGGCCAGGCACAAGCGAAGGAAAACCTGGAAATTTACATAGAAGCAGCCAAGATGCGCAAGGAAGCGCTTGACCATGTACTGTTGTATGGTCCTCCAGGGCTCGGGAAGACGACACTGTCTAATATTATTGCTAATGAATTAGGCGTAAGTATTCGCACCACTTCGGGGCCTGCTATTGAACGTCCAGGTGATCTAGCTGCTATATTAACGAATCTGCAAGAAGGCGATGTATTATTCATCGATGAGATTCATCGCCTGCATCGGACAGTGGAAGAAGTATTATACCCGGCTATGGAGGATTATGCGCTTGATATTATTATCGGCAAAGGTCCCAGCGCAAGGTCCGTAAGATTAGATTTGCCTCCCTTTACGCTGATAGGCGCTACAACACGCGCTGGCTTGCTATCCTCTCCTCTCAGGGATCGGTTCGGAGTAGTTAGCCGTCTTGAATACTATACGGTGGAGGAGCTTAGCTACATCGTCAGCCGAACTTCCGACATACTCCATGTTGGAATTATCGGAGAAGCAGCTACTGAAATTGGTAAGCGTTCGCGCGGGACGCCTCGAATTGCTAACCGATTACTGAAACGGGTAAGGGACTATGCGCAGGTCAGAGGAGACGGAATTATCACGCTCGATATTGCGCAGACTGCGCTTAAATTAATTCGAATCGATGATCTTGGCCTGGATGAGATTGATCATAAGATGCTTCGGGCGATCATGACTAACTTCCGCGGAGGCCCTGTAGGACTAGATACGATTGCGGCCACGATAGGTGAAGAAAGTCAGACTATAGAAGATGTGTACGAGCCGTATTTACTGCAGATTGGATTTCTGCAACGAACACCAAGAGGCAGAATGGTGACACCTCAAGCGTATCGACACATCGGACTGCCAATGCCTGCGGGCAATGGCAAAGCCGCTGACGAAGATGGCTCAAGCGCCATTTGACAGCACATGCAGAAGGGTGATGTGAAAGTGATGGGCATATTCCGCAATAACAAACGACACACAATCGCGATCCTGCTCGGTCTAAGCTTAACTGTTACAGCAGCGATACCTGCTATACCAACGACCAGCTATGCAGCTGTTCCTAAGTTGGATCAGATTCGTGTTGCTTTATTCATTGACTATGGGAAAAGTTATAAAGCAGTTGTATCAACTGTTACCTTATCATCGGACAAAGGTTTGGAATTGGGCTTGCGCCACCCAGGCGGCATCAATCCATGGGTAACTGCTCCGGCTGGTGTTCTGGTAAGGGCTAGCGTGGATCGTTATAAAGTTATGTTGGCAGAGACGCCAGACTATACGTTTGCCGAGACAATTGCCAAGGCACTGCAGACAACACAGGATAAACCGTACGTGTTCAAATCCTTGAAGCAAGGCAAGGTCGTGTACCGAGTCTATGCAGGGATGTATAACAGTATGCAGCTTGCGTCAGATGCCGCACAGCGGATTGCAAACGGTGCTTCCACAGGCGTTTTGTTGAAAGGGATCGTTCCTTCCGTAGCCGGTTCGTATTATGCAAGTGCAGGTACATTCGCTACCGAAGCTCTTGCCAAGCCTATTCTAGACTCTTTACTCCAGAATGGACTCGAGGCTAACCTGACGGTGCAAGAGCAAGCCGGCGTACCTGTATATGCGGTGTGGGTCGGTGACGCTGCTGATGACACTCAGCTAGACGTATTGATGCAGCAAGCCGCAAAGCTCGGTATTGCACTTCAGAAAGTGGATCGTACTCAACCCTATTTACTGAAACGTGAAGAGGTCACGCCTGGACTGGCTGGAATCACCCTATCCCGTGGTGCCGATCATTACAGCTTTAATGGCAGTGACTCCGGCCAGAAAGTATGGGTATCTACAAAGGACAGCACCATTCTCGTTGAAGAACGCAGTAAGCGAAAGTACAGAGGGAGCATGGAATTAAGCGAGTTCAATGGAAGCCTTGCGGTAATAAATGAGGTTCCATTCGAGGCATATCTCGTTTCAGTGGTCGGTACAGAGATGAATAATAAATGGCCAGCCGAAGCATTAAAAGCACAAGCCGTGGCTGCGCGGACTTTTGCGATCAAGCAGGGGATGAAGTATCAGATTGCTCATATCTCGGATTCAACTACTGATCAGGCCTATTATGGGACGGGTGTTGAGGGGGATGCTACTGCTGCTGCCGTCCAAGCGACTGCTGGAGAATTAATTCTTCATAAGGGCGCGCCTATCTCTCCTTTTTATTACTCCAATGGCGGAGGTATGACTGGAGACGCCGTTGAAGTGTGGGGACAGGTTGTCGATTATATCGCAGCTGTGCCCAGTCCTGACGAAGGGGCTGCTGCCAACGAGCTTGATTGGTACCGAGTTGTTTTGGCGGACGGCACAATCGGGTATATCCGTTCTGACTATGCGACAGATACCGGAATGAAATCTCCCGCAGGTCTCAAGATCGCTGTTGCCAACGAGTCAGGAGTGGCAATACGTCCTGCGCCTTATGTAGATAATGTGAAGAATGAAGCCATCACGAAGGTGAACAAGGGAGATCGGATGACGATCATCGGTCAAGATCTGGAATCTAATGAGTTCACATGGATTCGCGGTCCGTTTACTGGCGTCAAGCTGTTGGAGACGATCAACAATACGATTCCAACTCCTGTCACAGGTCCCCTCCAATCGCTTGAAGTATCCAAAAGAGGACCGTCCGGCAGGGTTACCGAATTAACAGCCAACGGAAAGGCCATTCCGCTCACTAGACCTGACAACTATCGCACGGCGTTGAACGGGGCTCCGAGCACAAGGTTCGAGATTGAAGAGACGGCCAAAGTAACCGTACTTGGTGCAGACGGAAAGCAGCGTCAATTAAACGGAACACAAGGCACGGTGTACGCTTTGACAGGTGATTCCGCATCTACATCCAAGCCAATTCAACCTTCTAAAGGCACCTATTATGTGACTAATCATACTGGCACGGTTCGACCAGTAACTGCGGACCCACAATATCGCCTTATTGGTAAAGGGTTCGGTCACGGACTAGGGATGTCCCAATGGGGAGCGAGAGGGCTTGCAGAGTCCGGGTATGACTACCGATATATACTGCAATACTATTACAGTGGAGTAACTATAAGTAAGGAATGAATATACGAATATGGATGTTAATTGGTTTGATTTTGATTTGCCCGAGCGACTAATAGCTCAAACTCCTTTAGTCGAGAGAACGTCGTCTCGTCTGCTAACGCTTAACAAAGCGACAGGAGAAATTGCCCATCAAGGCTTTGCACAATTGATCGATTACTTGCAGGAAGGTGACACCCTTGTACTGAACAATACGAGGGTTATTCCTGCGCGACTATTCGGAGTAAAATCGGATACTGGGGCTAAGGTAGAGGTACTGCTGCTGAAACAGCTGGAAGGAGACCGTTGGCAAGCATTAGTACGTCCAGGGAAAAGAATTCCCGCAGGTACTGAAATAAGCTTTGGAGTTGATTTGTCTGCCTTAGTGGAAGAGGTGGGCGAGATGGGGATGCGGACGATCCGGTTCATATATGCTGGCATATTCCAGGAAATTCTGGACCGATTGGGTCAAATGCCTTTGCCTCCCTACATCAAAGAGCAGCTTGAGGATAAGGAACGATACCAGACTGTCTATGCCAAGCATGATGGATCTGCAGCTGCTCCGACTGCTGGACTGCATTTTACTCCTGACTATTTGCAGCAGATTAGCGCAAAAGGAGTCCATATCGCTTATTTAACGTTGCATGTAGGGTTAGGCACATTCCGTCCGGTCTCAGCTGAACGTGTAGAAGAACATGCCATGCACGCCGAGTATTACAGGATTGAAGCTGAAGCCGCTGATCTATTGAATCAAGCCAGAATAACAGGCAGCAGAGTAATTGCGGTCGGGACGACTTCGGCCAGAACACTGGAAACGATAGCTCAGCTTGCAGGTGATTCTCCTATTGAGCCTTGTGAAGGATGGTCAGACATCTTTATATATCCTGGCTACAAGTTTAAGATTGTGGACGCGCTGCTTACGAACTTCCACCTTCCTAAATCTACACTGGTGATGCTGGTGAGCGCATTAGCAGGAAGAGACGCGGTTATGAGAGCTTATCATGATGCGATAGAGCAAGAATACCGTTTCTTCAGCTTTGGAGATGCAATGTTCATCTATGAATAACGTTGGTACTAACGAATGAGAGGGAATGGAAGCATGGCAGTAACATATGAGGCAATTAAAACGTGTAAGCAATCAGGCGCCAGACTAGGAAAGGTGCACACACCGCACGGAGTAATCGATACTCCAGCTTTTATGCCAGTCGGCACCTTAGCTACGGTCAAGACGATGAGTCCGGAAGAGCTCAAACAGATGGATGCTCATATTATTTTGAGTAATACGTACCACTTGTTTCTTCGCCCGGGACATGAGGTAGTTAAGGAAGCGGGTGGATTGCACAAATTCATGAATTGGGATCGCCCAATCTTAACGGATAGCGGCGGATTTCAAGTATTCAGCTTAAGTGAGCTTCGCAAAATAACGGAGGAGGGTGTACATTTCCGCAATCATTTGAACGGAGACAAGCTCTTCTTGACACCTGAGAAAGCAACTGAGATTCAGAATGCGCTCGGAGCCGATATTATGATGGCATTCGATGAATGTCCTCCGTACCCAGCTGAGTATGATTACGTGAAGCAGTCGCTTGAGCGTACCTCACGTTGGGCTGAGCGCTGTCTCGCAGCACATGCTAGGCCGCATGATCAGGCTTTATTCGCCATCATACAAGGCGGGATGTATACCGATTTGCGTAAGCAAAGCGCTGCACAGTTGACTTCTATAGATTTCCCGGGGTATGCTATTGGTGGACTGAGTGTTGGTGAATCCAAGCCGCTCATGTACGAAATGCTGGAATGTACGGTTCCATTGCTTCCGCAGCAGAAGCCCCGCTATCTCATGGGGGTCGGTTCTCCGGATGCATTAATTGAAGGGTCCATTCGCGGGATCGACATGTTCGATTGTGTACTCCCTACTCGAATAGCCCGTAACGGAACATGCATGACCAGTACTGGAAGGTTAGTCATCCGCAACGCGAAGTATGCTCGGGATTACGGACCGCTCGATCCGAATTGCAGCTGCTACACGTGCACTAACTATTCAAGAGCTTATTTGCGCCACTTGATCAAGGCGGATGAGACGTTCGGAATTCGATTGACAACGTATCACAACTTGCACTTCTTGCTTGAAATGATGCGGGGAGTTAGACAAGCTATACGGGAAGATCGTCTATTGGATTTCCGTGATGACTTCTTCGAGCGCTATGGTATGAATGACAATTCAAAAGGTTTTTAATGGAAGAAAGGAGGGAACAACATGTGGTATTTAGCAGAAGCGGCTGAAAGCCCAGGTGCTGCGAGTTATCTAACGACATTTTTGCCGTTTATTTTGATGTTCGCCGTCTTGTATTTCTTGCTTATCCGTCCTCAACAAAAGAGATCCAAGACTCGCACCAGTATGCTGAGTCAGCTTAAGAAGGGTGATAAGGTCACTACAATTGGCGGTATGCATGGTACGATTGTTGAGATTACCGACGATATCATCGTGCTTCGAGTCAATGATGTAACGAAGCTGACTTTTGATCGTTCCGCGATTAATGCAGTTGTACAATCAAGTCCGGTATCCGAGTAAGAAGGGTGTCGGGTCTTGAGTCCTTACATAGAACAAATAAACAAGCGTGCAGCCGCCTGGCTGCACGCTTGTTTGTTGCGTCGGACTATATGGATCGAACAGGATCCAAATTAGTTCACTGAACATCCCGTTGTTGTTTCTTCATTTTCAAGCTGTTGGGTACACCGACTTGGTTCAACAATTGGCGGCCTGTGCTTAGACGAAGAGCAAGCTTGGAAGCAAATAAACCAAGAACTAATCCTCCGCACATATCGGTTAACCAGTGAATGCCTAGATAGAAGATGGAGAAAATAATAATGGCTGCGCTTATAGGTACGAATATTTTCCAGAAGCGGCTATTCGATTTTCTTGCTAACATGGCCAATGTTACAGAAAGGGAAGTGTGGAGGCTTGGAAAACAATTATCCAATCCTGACAATGGCCGATATTCTGCCTCAAAGCTAGGGAACACGTCGAGCATTAGAAATTTGACACTTGGTGTAAAAGCATGAACCTCGGTAACAGGAAAAAACAGGTAAAACGGAATAGCAATCATATAGTTCAGCATAATGGCATAACAAAGAGCGTTAAATAACTTCATTTGCTTCTGGTAGGTATAAAGGAAAATAGAAGTTACCATGAGTGCTGTAAAAACGACCACATAGAAATAACTAAGGAAAAAAGTCAGTGCACTGTTCTCGAATACTCTCTGGAACACTTCTACGAAATTGCCCTCAAGTTTGTGAATTTCTTGGGTAAAGTCATTCAAATTATGCATTTGACTTTCTATAAACAGCTCAAGTTTGTTGAAAAACAATACTGTTAAGACAGCTAGGAAATGAAAAAGATATTTACGATTTGTAAACAATACTTGGACAAACGTACCTGCTGCGTGAAAAGGTAAAAGCGGGCTTCTTTTTAATGAAAAGACAAGTAATAAATAGACCGTTATGGCAATGTATATAGAAACTTGGGTCATCGAGTGTATGACAAACATGGTGTATCCCCCTAAAAATGGAAATAAGAACGGCTGAACTCAACTATTATAGCATAGGGGCATAAGAAGTGAAATGACTGTAGCTGTATTATTTCCTATTTACACCGACCATTCCGCCGAGAGCACCGCACGCAAAGGATAACGCCAGCAGAGCTAATGTCTGTGCGCCAAAATGAGCGTCAAACCCAAGAAAGCCAGCCAATAAAATAATAATCCCATACAAAATGCCTGCCATACCACCGTGATACCAACCCTTGTTTGCAGCACGTTTTCCGCTGGCCATGCCCCCTATAACAGAAGCAACGGCGTGAATGATATACACCCAAGTCGAAAGAGACTGCTCTTTCAGATCCGTCCAAGCGAGAATCATAGATAACACAATCATACCGACGAATAAGCTGATCGTAGCATTAACAAGTCCAGACAGCAGAGGAGAAGTAATACGCAAGCGGGGCACCTTAGTGAATGAATTCATCTTAATGAACACCTCCGAAATTAGTCGTACTAGTCTTATGTCCCCATTGTATGGGCAGCTTGACCAAAATAGTACAAGGGAACGGGTTTCCATTCATGATGCAACTGCCAATTATTGATCATCTCGAATAAGTATGAGCAACGTTTACCATGGTCAGAATACCATTGAATCCAAATGATCGGAGGGAATCTTGGTTGCTATCCATGGACATTTCAACTCTGTTCTTGCGCACTGTGTTAATTTACTTTGTCGTGTTCATAACTTTGCGTATTATGGGTAAACGTGAGATCGGCAAGCTGTCTGTCTTTGATCTGGTGATCTCGATTATGATTGCAGAAATTGCGGTGTTTGTTATTGAGGATACTTCACTCCCTCTAACACACGGGTTACTTCCTATGTTTACTCTGGTGATAATTCAGATTCTGATCGCCTACCTTTCCTTGAAGTCACAAACCATCCGCGGATGGTTCGATGGTCAGCCGAGCTTCATGATTCAGAACGGAAAGCTGAATCGAGAAGAGATGAGCAAGCAAAGGTACTCGTTGGACGATTTGTTATTGCAGCTTAGAGAAAATAAAATAAACAATGTGGCTGATGTTGAATTCGCCATTCTGGAAACTTCCGGGAAACTAAGTGTGCTCGAGAAACCTAAGGATCAGAGAAACATCCCTGCTGCTCAAGGCGAAGTGAAATTCAGCTATGAAGGCTTGCCCGTTTCCTTAATCATGGACGGCAAAGTACAGAATGAGAATCTGGAGAAGCTCGGCAAAACTAGGTTCTGGTTGAAAAATCAGCTGCAAGCTAAAGGGATTATGGATTTTAAAGAGGTGTTCTACTGCTCAGTGGATCATAAAGGGAAATTGTATACCGACTTAAAGCGTAAGAGATGACGTTAAGGTGTGTGTGTTAAGCGGTTAACGATTTCTGAAGATTTTGTTCAGCCATGGCACCCGGCTCATATCTTCCTTTTTCACCATACCGAACATGATCATTGCGGCTCCATAAACGAGCCCTCCTGCCACACAGGAAGTTATGAATTTCAGCAGAGTTAGATCGGTCCACTGAACATACATGGCTAAGTGGCAGCAGGCAGCCATGATGATCATGCCAATCCCGGCTTTCACAAAATGAATGTTGTCCATTCGGAACTTGACATGACGTACGACACTGTTCCAATGCAAGAGCGTAACTAGAATAATATTAGCATTAATTGCCACAACGGCACCCTGAATGCCCCACTGCGGTTTGGAGGCTAACCAGACAATAAGCGAGAGCTTTACTGCAGCCCCTATAAAGGTATTGAACAAAGCCGTACCCGGACGGTCCAATGCCTGCAATGTAGCCTGCAAGGGCCCTTGGAAATATATAAACAGAGCAACGGGGGCCATCATCTTCAGCATTCGGGCGGCCTCAATATTCCCGTACATATAGTAGCATATCGGCTCAGCCAGCATGTACATCAGAACAGCGAACGGCGCTCCTGTAACCAAGGACAGCCGCAGGGACTGATGCAGCCGCTTATGGATCGTCTTAATGTCGTTTTTGGCTGCCGCTTCTGACAAAGATGGAACGAGCGATACTGCGAGAGAATATGTCAGTGCTCCAGGGAGCAGAAGAATCGGGATGACCATACCTTGGAGAATCCCATATTGTGCCGTTGCAACTCCAGTTGCGATTCCGGCCACAGCGAGACTCTGAGCGATTAGAATGGATTCTAACAAGTAGGAAGTCGAGCCTACAAGCCGACTTCCAGTTACCGGAATCGAAATCGTAAGAATACGTTTCAACTCCGAGCTGGCACGCGTCTCGCCTGCTGTGATGATTAATTTCTTCACCTGCAAGCGAATTGGATTCCGAAAATGATGATATAACAGCACGGCCATTCCGCATAACTCTCCGAACACTACTCCAGCCATTGCCCCTGCAGCGGCTTTCTCAATCCCATACGGCAACATAAGATACGCACCGATCAGCATCGCAGCAATTCGCATTAAGGTTTCAACGATCTGGGAAACAGCGGAAGGGATCATGTTCTGCCGCCCTTGAAAATATCCGCGAAGCACAGCGGAGATAGCCACGATTGGGAGGATCGGACTCATACTAATAAAGGTGTCATATACTCTTGGGTCAGTTAATATCCGTGTTGTGATCCAGGGAGCAGCGACCAGACAGAAGACAGTGAAAATGATGCTCAGTCCGACTGTGATGGTCAGGGATATCTTAATGATGTTACGAATACGTTTGACATTTCCTTCGGACTCGGCCTCAGCAACCAGCTTGGCCACTGCAAGTGGAATCCCGCCAGTAATAATAGTAAGAACTACGATCATGAACGGATACCCTAGCTGGTACAGCCCGACACCTTCAGCGCCCATGATACGCGGCAGCGTGATTCGGGGAATAAAACCAAGAAGACGGTTGACGATACCTGCTGCGAGCAGAATGAGGGTCCCTTTAATAAATGATTGTTTCTTCAAGGCTGTATCTTCCTTCCATGGCCGTAGCTAGTTTACTTATGACTATGCGAAAGGTGTCCAAGCTCATGCTAGGTTTTTTGCAGGGAAGGAGAATCAAGGGCAGGAAAAACAAGTTTTTTCTCGAATACCTATTAGGATGGAAGGTCAGGGGGGAATGCTTCGTGAAGTTGGATCGTAACAATGAGCTTGTTGTTCTATACAATCTGGATGACGAGAAGGGCCACACGATCCGTGAGTTATGCGTCAGTAAGGCTGAGGAATTCCGAATGCTGGGCTACGATCAAGTTACAGGGCAGGATGTATGGAACTGCGTCTGCGATAAATATATCAAGACGGGTGAGCCGCTGCTGCACAAGATGGTCAACGATATTTTATCCTTGAAAGTAACATCGCTAATGAACTGGATGACGCTGAGCGTTTATAAAGGAGCCCAATTCTGAGGAATGGGCTTTTTGTTTGTGGTTGGATATGATGGGCTCGATTTATGGTGAAATTGTACAAATTGACTCGAATTTTGCGTATCGCTATAATAGGAATATTGAGTATTGAAGGGAGTTCGTTTACATGGATTTGAAAAGGCTCGTTACATTCTTGCTAATTGTAGTAGTTTCCCTCGGAGTTATTGCAGGGACAAGCCCATACCTGTTGAAGCAAATCAACCTGGGACTGGACTTGAAAGGCGGATTTGAGATTTTGTATGAAGCCGAGCCTATTGAAGCGGGTCAACCCATTTCCAGAGATTCGTTAATTGAGACGGCTAAGGCCTTGGAGGACCGCGCGAACAAGAGCGGTGTCGCCGAGCCGGAAGTAACAACGGAAGGATCGAACCGGATCCGTGCAAGATTAGCAGGAGTAGAGAATCAGGACGAAGTTAGAAAGCTCCTGAAAAAGCCGGCAGAGTTATCTTTCCGCGGACCTGACGGTACGAAGGAATTAGTTGGTAGCGATTTCGTAGCTGGCGGAGCTGAGGTTGGCTTCAGTCAGACGAATCAGCCGGAGATTCATATCAAGATCAAAGAAGCCGACAAGTTCAAGAAAGTAACGGAGAAGCTGTTAGGCAAACCGCTCGCTATTTATTTAGATGAGGAAGAGTTGTCTGCTCCGATCGTCCAGCAGGTGCTGACGGATGGTAGCGCGACAATTTCAGGAAGCTACTCCTATGAAGAAGCAAAGAAAATTAAAGATACGATTAACTTAGGTGCGTTGCCATTGAAATTGACGGAGAAATACACGCAATCCGTTGGTGCGACACTGGGTCAAAAATCGTTGGAACAAACCGTTAAAGCCGCTATTATCGGAACGGTGCTTATTCTGATCTTTATGATTGTTTTTTATCGCATTCCGGGTCTCGTCGCATCCGTGACTCTAGTCACTTATACTTGGGCCGTGCTGCTAGTATTCTATTTCATGAATGCTACTATTACTCTCCCTGGTATTGGTGCCCTCGTTCTCGGGATCGGGATGGCCGTCGATGCCAACATTATTATGTACGAACGGATCAAAGAAGAAATTCGCAGCGGGAAAAGCTTGTTGTCCTCGCTCAAAGCAGGGTCCAAGCATTCATTCCGCACCATTATGGATGCTAACATCACGAATATTATTGCAGGAATAGTACTTTACTACATCGGGAACGGCGCTATACGAGGTTTTGCCCTGACGATGATTGTAAGTATCCTGATCAGTATTCTAACGAATGTCATTTTCTCAAGAGTATTGATACAGCTGTTAATTCGTTCCAATCTGTTCAAGAAACCGAGCTATTACGGCGTGAAGGAGGATGAGATCCGTGTACTTTAAAGACTATAAGAAACGGTATGACTTCGTAAAACACCGGAACATCTTCTTCGGCCTGTCAGCAGCCGTAACGGTTATCGGGATCATTATGTTATTCGTGTTCAATTTGCATTATGGGGTTGATTTCAAGTCAGGGACCTCGATTGATCTTTCCGTAGGCAAATCTGTAACTCAGGAAGAAGCGGATCAGACCTTTCAAGATGCGGGACACCCGCCTGTAATCCGCACAATAGGTGGAGAAAACAAGGACCGCATCTCCGTTCGTTATGATGAAATTTTATCAGACGATGAAGTCAAAAAAGTGACGGATACCTTCATAGCTAAGTACGGTACTCAAGTATCATCCGAGGTCAATATCGTTACTCCGGACATGGCCCGTGAGCTAGGTAAGAAGGCGCTGATCGCTATAGCGATTGCCAGCATAGGTATCAGCTTATACGTTATGATTCGATTCGAGTGGCGGTTCGCTCTATCGGCAATTATTACCATTCTGTACGATGCTTTCTTCGTAATCGCAATTTTCTCGATCTTCCGATTTGAGGTTGATCTGCCGTTTGTGGCTGCGATCTTAACTACAATCGGGTATTCCATTAATGATAAGATTGTTATTCTGGACCGGATTCGTGAGAATCTCCGATTCTCCAAGACTCGCACAGATGAGGAATTAGCGGATCTGGTTAATAAAAGTATATGGCAGACGATGGGACGTTCCATTAATACGGTTGTCACCGTACTCATTGCTGCAGGATGTCTGTACATTTTCGGGAGCGAATCCATCAAATTGTTTGCATTAGCCAAGATGATCGGATTAGCAAGCGGGGTTTACTCTTCGATCTGCCTGGCAACGCCTATGTGGTTTTTACTGAAACGGCAGACACTTAAATCAAAGAAAGTAGCAGTAGCGAAGCAATCTTAATAACGGATAGGGGCTTGCGTGAGTTGACTACAATGGTTCAAGGGGTGGCAACATGTCAGAGCAGCGTTTCGAACAAGCTCGCTTTGCTGCTTGGTTAGGGATCATCGGCAATATCCTTCTGGCAGCACTAAAAGGCATTGTGGGGTGGTTGTCAGGCAGTAAGGCACTGATGGCTGATGCGGCAAATTCAGCTTCAGATGTAGCAGGATCTATCGCTGTATTGATTGGACTCAAGGCTGCGAACAAACCGCCGGACGAGGATCATCCGTATGGTCACGGGAAAGCAGAGTCCGTCGCTGCTATTATTGTCTCCGTGTTGTTATTGTTAGTAGGACTGGAGATCGGTCTTTCTTCGATCAAAACGATTGTAAACGGAGTCGAGAGCGCTCCAGGATGGTTCGCCCTTATAGCAGTCGGGGTTGCGATGGTTGTAAAAGAAATATTGTTCCAATACAATATCCGCGTGGGCCGCCGAATATCGAGTCAGGCCCTCATTGCGAGCGCTTGGGACCATCGAACAGATGTGCTATCCTCAGTAGCAGTTCTTCTGGGTGTTGGCGGAGCGGTACTGGGTGAACGCTTTGGACATACATGGTTGTACTATGCCGATCCAGTGGCGGGATTGTTCGTTGCAGTTCTAGTTCTTCGTGTAGGGTATAACTTAGTAAAAGAGTCGATTCACACCTCCATTGATCATGTCCTGCACAAGGAAGAAACTGAGGATATGTTGGATACGGCATTAAGGATCAAAGGGGTCATTGCTGTAAATGATTTGCGAGCTAGAGAACACGGGCATTATGTTGTAGTCGATATCAAAATAAGCGTCAACCCTAAGATCACCGTTACGGAAGGTCATGAAATCGGCAAGGTTGTGAAGCAGCAGCTGCTGCGCAGGTTCAGTCATGTCTCGGATGTGATGATTCATGTCAATCCATACGATCCAGGCTATCCTTATAAAAATAATGTCGATTCGGATCAAACGGAGCATCCGAACCTGCTGCATTGACGAGGGAGGTATGTATGCTTCATTCGAAAGCAAGATGGGAAACAGCGGCAAGTGATCAGATGGCCGAACAACAATTAATACACGAATTGAAGCTGCACCCGGCTGTTGCCAAGCTATTAGTGGCAAGAGGAATAACAACCGTGGAACAAGCCGATCAATTCTTGAATGGTGGAAAGGATCATTTATATGATCCTTTTCTGTTGGATGGCATGCAGTTTGCAGTCGATCGAATAAGAAAAGCACTTCATCAGAAAGAGAAAATTCGAGTTTATGGAGATTATGACGCAGACGGGGTGAGCAGCACTGCCCTTATGACGCATTTGCTCAGACAACTCGGAGCCGAGTTCGATACATACATTCCCCATCGAACTCTGGAAGGCTACGGTCTTAATAATCAAGCATTAGATCATGCGCTGGAATGCGGAGTAACCCTGCTTATAACGGTCGATACCGGAATAAGTGCAGTAGAGCAGATCGCTTATGCGAATCAACTTGGAATCGATGTAATTGTGACAGACCATCATGAGCCGCCCGAGCTATTGCCTGATGCCTTGGTTATTCTCAATCCGAAGAAACCAGGATGTTCTTATCCGAATAAGCAGTTGGCTGGAGTAGGAGTTGCCTGGAAGTTAGCGCATGCCTTGTTAGGTGATGCTCCAGAATCATTGGCTGAATTCGCGGCGATAGGAACGGTTGCCGATCTGATGCCTCTGACAGGAGAGAATCGTTGTCTAGTTAAGTTAGGTCTGGAGCAATTAGCCAGAAGCAAGTATCCAGGTATACTGGCTTTATATAAAGTTTGCGGTATTACTAGTAAAGAAGTGAGCGCTTCGCATCTTGGATTCGGCCTGGCACCTAGAATAAATGCTAGCGGTCGGCTGCAGCATGCCAAAGAAGCGCTGCGGCTGCTTACTACAGAAGATGCCGATGAAGCAGACCTATTGGCTGCAGAGTTAGACAAACTGAACAAAGAACGTCAGCGTATCGTAGATGAGATGACGGAAGAAGCGCTATCCCTGTTTCATACTGCTCAGCAGGAACATGCTCACAAAGTAATTGTGATTGCAAAAGAAGGCTGGAATGCTGGTGTTATTGGTATCGTAGCAGCCAAGCTGCTGGAGAAATACTATCGACCTGTCATTATATTGACGATTGATGGTGAGACTAGTAAGGCGAAGGGCTCGGCTAGATCGATCAGAGGCTATGATATTCATAAAGCGCTGACGGAATGTCAGGAATTGCTTGAACACTATGGCGGTCATCAAGCAGCAGCAGGCATGACGTTGAAGCAAGAATGGATCGACCTTTTCCGGGATCGTTTGAACACGTATGCGGATGAGTGGCTTACGGAGGATGACTTCATTCCGTATATGCGAATAGATGCAGAATATGCTTTGAGTGATGTTTCCTTGGACAGCATTAACCAGATTGAAGCAATGGCTCCTTTTGGGATGGGGAATCCGTCACCGCGGTTCCATCTGTCCCAATTAGACGTGCAAGAGATGCGCACACTTGGCAGGGAGAAGCAGCATTTGAAGCTGCAGCTTGGTCAGAGTATACAAGAGATAGCTTGCTCGGTTGAAGCTATGGGATTCGGTCGGGGAGGGCTGACCGAATTCATTTCTCCAACCTCGAAGCTTGAAGTGATCGGTGAACTGTCGGTCAATGAATGGAACGGTGTTCGTAAGCCGCAGATCATAATCCAGGACATGCGTGTTGCCGAGCTGCAGGTGTTTGATTGGCGCGGTGTGAACCGGCTCCAGCACAAGTTGGGAGAGTTGGATAGTGCAAGAGCTAGTGCAAGTAGGTTCATGAGCAGAAGGAGTGAACCGCAGCGCGCGATTATTGTGGAGCGAGTGCTGCACTGGGAACGAGATCGCAAGCTCCTTGAGGCGACTGATTGGCTCTTGTATGGTTGGGATGAGTTGGACGGGGCAGTGCCATTGAATGATGCGGCCGCCCATGTTCCCATTGTTGATGTCACGGACTTGATGCTGTACTCGTTACCGGATACAGAAGCATCCTTGTATCGGTTGCTTGCGACAGCGCGAGCAGCGGAACGGATCTATCCCGTATTTGCGGATTGGAATACCGATGACTTCAAGCTGCCTGGACGAGAGGCATTCAAGAAAGTGTATACGAAGCTTCTACATACGGCGAGTTGGCCGAAGGATGACCAGCATGCACTTGAGCAATTTGCTCGGCAAACAGGTTTGTCACCTGCCATCATTCGGTTTATACTGTTAGTGTTTGAAGAGCTTTCCTTGGTTGAAAGCATAGGCTCGATACAGCGTACGGTAGTGTCGCCCGGCAAGACTGAACTAGAATCTGCTGAAGCCTATAAGAGGCGGTTGCATAGAATAGGGATGGAACAGTCCATGATCTATTCCTCAGCACAAGAATTAACACAATGGTTATTATTGAAAAGACAGGAAACGTACGCTATGGAGGTTTCAGTATGAATATTAAAGAGTACATTCGGGTTATTCCTGATTTTCCACAACCGGGTATTCGCTTCAAGGACATTACAACCTTACTAAGTAATGGTGAGGCTTATCGTCAGGTTATCGATTATTTGGCGGAGTATTACAAAGCGAGGGAAATCGATCTCATTGCAGGTCCTGAGGCACGCGGCTTCGTAGTTGGAGCACCGCTAGCCTATGCGTTAGGAGTAGGCTTCGTGCCGATTCGGAAGAGCGGCAAGCTGCCAAGCGAAACCATTGAAGCTGGCTACGATCTGGAATACGGCAAGGATAAGCTGGCCATGCACAAGGACGCGATCAAACCAGGTCAACGTGTGCTCATTGCAGATGATCTGCTTGCAACTGGCGGCACGATTCACACCTCGATCAATTTGGTCCAACAGCTGGGCGGCGAGGTAGTGGGTGCTGCATTTTTAATTGAGTTGTCCTATTTGAACGGACGTGAAAAGCTTGGCGGGATCGATGTCTTGTCCATGGTGCAATATTGATAGTAGGAGAGCCCTTTCCCAGGGCTCTTTTCTTTAACTGGAAAGGGACAGGAAGATGGAGTGAAGCGTCACGCGAACTAGGACTTATTACCTATACGATACAAAATAGTCATCATTATCCAATAACAGGTCATCATAATCCCTTCATTATGAAACCGCTCCCAACTATAATGGCAAGGACGACCATTATATCATTGGAGGAAGGTGACGTTTTGAGGAGTAGAATGTATATGCTTAATAGGTTGCTAATCGCCTGTTTGCTGTTTTCGCTTTTACCGTCTTTTGGACATACCGCCGCTTTGGCAGACGGACCACAAGGAGGGACAGTAACGGACACTGTCTATGCGGCATCGCAAGACGGAAGCAAGAAGATTAAGATCGATTATATCAACTTCAATGTCAACAAACCTGGTGAGCAAAAAAGTAATTATGTTGCGCTTTACACTAGCGGAACAGAGATTGTAAACAATACGACCTATACGAATAAAGTACTTGTAAAAAAGTTTAATGTCGCCATTCAAGTGGATAGCCATGGCGCAATTCTAGATGTAATCGGTCCCTTGTCATTGCCTGTCTCAGGAACCACCCAGTGGGAAGCCGATCAGTACATGGATATCCCTCAGGATGGATTCGTATTAATAGCGAGCGACAGCTCGTGGAACACGGCACCTAAGTACAGGGCTTCGCTTTTCGATATGCAAGGCAGCCCCATTCATCTCGAACGAGGAGGGCTGACGGTGGCGCCATCTGAACTGCTGGTGCCGTCTCTAAAGCTCACAACACTGTCCGGAACCACAGTTACGACAGCTACCTATACGGTAGAAGGCCGTATCGCGCAGTATGCTCCTGATCTTGGACTTGTCGTAAAAGTCGGGGAGTCGAACGCTGCTCTTCAAGCGAACGGTTCATTCAGCCAGTCGGTATCACTGGTCGAAGGTGCTAATAATATTTATGTCAAGCTATTCAAAAACGAAACGCTTCTTCAAGAGCAAATGATTACTCTGGCTTTTCAACCGCAGGCTGGTGATCTGATCGAGATCGAAGCACCGCCAGATGATATAACGATCATTGTGGAAGGACCAAAGAAGAAGATCGATTACATCGATAAGGATGTAACAGGAATAAGCAATATTTTTGCTCTGTACACTACGGAATTTGGTCCGTCCATTCAAATCCCTACCGTAAGTGTAGCCATCCAAGTAGACGCTACAGGGCATGTAACGAGGATGGTCAATCCCTCCGTCAATGGAGGTACTCCTAGCTGGACGGTAACGCCTACGGACCTGGAAATTCCACAGGGCGGATATGTGGTCATGGCCCAGGATAACAGCTATGCAAACAATTACATCAAAAGATACTTGGCAACAAAATTCAAAGTAGGGGATATCGCCAAGCTTCGTAAAAATGGGAATGTCGTACCCGTAACCGAGCTCATGACCGGCCAGGGCCAAATTCCGCGGCTTGTGCTGGATAACCTGCCGCTCTACACGATCAAGGAAACGACAACGACTATCACAGGTAAAGTGACGAATCCGGATGGTGCTTCTGTTACGGTTGATAATATTCCAGTTACGGTACAGCCGGATGGTACATTCAACTACTTGAAGCAGCTTACGGTTGGTCCGAACTATATGGATGTCATGTTGAGCAAAAATAATGTGCAGCATGATAAAAAAAGTGTTGTCGTCTACAGTAAGCCGGATCTGCCATCAGAAAAACAAGTGATACTATGGGTTGACCAAGCATCCAATGCAAGAAAATTACAGAGTAGCGCAAGCGTACTCGATTTCCTACGTAAAGCTAAGGATGCCGGTGTCACTGATATTGCCTTTGACGTTAAGGGAGTGGAAGGGTTCGTTTCCTACAAAAAGAACGACTTGACTAACCGTCCTTACGTCAGTGAAATGACGGCTCCGGAGCGTAGCGGATCTAATCCGGATCTGGATTTGCTCGAAGAGGTGATTACCCACAGCCGCACGCTCAATTTGAAGGTTCATGCAGCCTTTAACGTGTTTGCGGAGGGGTCCATTGCTGTAAAAGATTTCGCTGTGATCGATCAGCATCTGGACTGGGAGGAGCAAGTGTATCGCTCTGATGATAACGGACAGATTAAACGTCTTCGCGAGAGCGAGTATGGCAAAAGAGGACTTGCCGGCAATGCCAACGGGGCACTCGTGCTGTTCGTGAATCCTGCCAATGATCAGGTGCGCGATTATCAGTTGAAGACGTTCGAGGAAGTATTGAAGAACTATGATGTGGATGGGATCATTCTCGACCGCGGACGATACGATAACGAAACCGCTGATTTCAGTGATGTAACCAAGGCCAAATTCATCACGTTTTTGCAACAAAGAGGAAAACAACTGAATAACTGGCCGGATGACATTTTCAGATATGTTAACGGGAAGAGGACAGATGGTCCGCTCATCCAGGATTGGTGGGAATTCCGATCCGGCACGATCGAAAGCTTTGTGAAAGAGACGCATGATCTCGTAGCCGAGTATGAAGCCTCCAAGAACAGGTCGATCCAGACCGCGGCTTATGTAGGCGCTTGGTTCGAATCGTACTACTTGAATGGCGTACACTGGGGGAGCAAAGATTTCCGTTATGACAGCCGTCTGGGCTTTCCTACAAGCTCTATTTATACACCTGAATATTACCAAACCGGGTATATCAGTTATTTGGACTTCCTGATGGTGGGCACTTACTACAGTACGAAACAGGAAATTCAGAAGTATCTCACGATTGATACGATTGTGACCAATGGCGAGGTGCCGATCTATGCAGGAATGGCTTTGACAGATTTGCAATCGCCGGCTCTTCAGAAGGAAATTTTCCAAAATGCGCTCGGCAGCTCTAACGGCTTAATGTTATTCGATGCATCACTGGCGAACTGGCCGATTGTGAAAGCCTCCCTGAACAACCAGGATTACGTGAAGGATTATCAAATCGGAGTCAGTGATCCGAACGATCCGAACTCATTCATTGAGGGCAGTTATTATAATGTAAGCCGCAACACCAATGATATTAACGTATATAACGAAGAATTTGGCACTTCAACCGGAACGAACAAATTCGGTGTGGAAGTAGTTACAGATGCAACTGGAAAAGTAACTGCAGTCGTCAACAAGACCCAAGCGTCTACTTGGAACTGGACTGTTCCTCAGGATAACAACAGTTCAATTCCTGCAGGAGGCATGGTTGTATCGGCGATTGATCAGAGCGGGATTAGAACGAATCGTCAACTGCTTGCCAATACGTACGATGTTGGGGATAACATTAGAGCGGCAGCGCTTACCGGTTATATGGCCTATGACGGACAAACGGTAACCAATGCCAATCCTGACCTCTCAGGCAACGTGAAGGTGATGGGAGCAGGTTCGACAGTTGGCGTTAGCTTGAATGGTTCGGCGGCTGCGGTTAGCGCGAATGGTGATTTTACTGGCAAAGTGAACCTTCAGTCAGGGTTAAATACGATTACAATTGCCGTTTATGTGGATGGGATGAAGACGAATCAGAAATCCATTCAGATGACATATAATCCTCCGGTATTGCAGGATTTGGTTGTCAGCGGTTCTAATGGGCAATTGGCAGTAGGGGAAACTTCACAACTAAAAGTTGAAGCCTTATATGAGGATTCGAGCAAGATTGACATTACTGGTGAAGCGGTCTATACAAGCAGCAATCCGACCGTAGCATCTGTTGCGGCAAATGGACTTATCCGTGCAATTAAAGCTGGGCAGACAACGATTAGTGTAGATTATATGGGGAAAAAGCAAATGAGTAACGTCACTGTCCGTGTACTCTCCCCGACGCCGACCCTAAACGGTGTCCTCATGCCACCAACGGAAGTGAAGACATCTGTTATCGACGGCAAAACCGCCGTTGAAATCATTATCGATGCGGAGATGGTAGGGAGAGCAGCAGAGATGCTGGATTCGTTAGGTAAGAAAGCATCGGAACTGATCGTTGATGTGAAGGATGAAGTGCAGGTGGCTAAAGTCACTATTTCAGCCCAAGCCTTGGACGATGTAAGGAAAGTAGTGTTGACAGTAAAAACAGGGGCAGCTACATATCAGATGCCGACTGATTCGATTCATTTGGATGATATTTCCAAGGAATTAGGTGCACATGCAGCAAACGTTCAATTAGCGGTCACACTCGAGAAGAAGACCGGTGCAGAAGCGGAAGCGATCCAAGCAGCTGTTGAAGCAAAAGGCGGCTCAATGATCGGTGACGCATACAGTGTACAGGTATCTGCCATAGCTGGCGACAAAACTGTGGAGCTTGATTTCGGTAAGAAAAGTAAAAAGGATGTTTCGATTTCTTTCACATCGCCAAACATCTATTCGAAACACAACAAAGCCATTGAATATGATCAGGAAACAGGTGATATCGACTTTGTCCCGGTTCATTTCAATAAGGACAAAGAATTGACCACCATTAGCATCGATCATGTTACTAACAGCACATATGCCGTAGTAGTTATGGATAAACAGCAGGAACATAAAGATTAAGCTTGCTCTTATGAATGACAAGTAAAAATGATTAACATACAAACGAGCCTCCAGGGGCTCTTTTGTATGTCTAATAGAGTGAAGACTGGTGATCCTTATACAGAGGATGTTGAATTCTCTCCCCATTTATTGCCGATAGGTCCGATAGTTGACGCGATGCTTGCAGACAGGCATAATAATAGAAACGATACGTGACTATGGGCAGCAATTCTAGTAATGGAAAGGGTTTAACGATGGGCATTGAGCAGTTACTTGAACGGGCCGCCGCATACCTCAAGGAGAGCGACCTCAAACGAATTGAAGTTGCTTACGAATTCGCAGATAAGGCTCATCATGGGCAGGTGCGCAAATCGGGGGAGCCCTATATTCTTCATCCGTTGGCAGTAGCTGACATCCTGGTTAATATGCAGATGGATGTCACCTCTATTATAGCTTCTTTGCTGCATGATGTAGTAGAAGATACAACGGTATCCTTGGAGGCTGTTGAACAGCATTTCGGCAAAACTTGCGCGATGCTAGTCGACGGCTTAACGAAGCTGGAGAAAATTCAGTTTAAGTCCAAGGAAGAGCAGCAAAACGAGAATTATCGTAAAATGTTCGTTGCGATGGCGCAGGATATTCGTGTCATTCTTATTAAACTTGCCGATCGTCTGCATAATATGCGAACTTTGAAGTTTCAATCGGAGGAAAGTCAACGCCGCATCGCACATGAGACGCTCGAAATATTTTGTCCCATTGCTCACAGACTCGGGATATCGGCTATAAAGTGGGAGATGGAAGACATCGCGCTTCGCTTCTTGAATCCTCAGCAGTATTACCGGATCGTCAATTTGATGCAGAAGAAGCGTACCGAGCGTGAGCAGTATATCGCCGATATTATCGAGAACATCACCCATAAGCTGAGCGAGATGGGAATCGAGGGCGATATTTCGGGCAGACCGAAGCACATTTATAGCATCTATAAAAAAATGACAACCCGAAACAAACAGTTCAACGAAATTTTGGACCTGCTTGCCATTCGGGTTATTGTAGATAACATAAAAGATTGCTACGCCACACTCGGCATTATTCATACGTTATGGAAGCCTATGCCGGGAAGGTTCAAAGATTATATCGCTATGCCGAAGGCGAATATGTACCAGTCGCTGCATACGACAGTTGTCGGTCCAAGCGGGGAGCCGCTTGAGGTGCAGATTCGTACATGGGACATGCATCGGACGTCGGAGTTCGGGATCGCGGCGCACTGGGCATACAAAGAAGGAACCCTCGTACCTGTCGGCAGCTTTGAGGATAAGATGAGCTGGTTCAGGGAGATTCTTGAGCTCCAGCAGGAGACGAGCAACGCTTCCGAATTCATGGAATCGCTCAAGATGGACTTTTTCTCTGATCTAGTGTTTGTTTTTACGCCAAAAGGAGAAGTAATCGAGCTTCCTTCAGGCTCGGTCCCGTTGGATTTCGCTTATCGGATTCATACGGAGATTGGGAATCGCACTGTAGGCTCCAAAGTAAATGGTCGTATTGTGCCGCTTGATTATAAGCTGAACACGGGTGACATTGTAGAGATTCTTACCTCCAAGCATTCATACGGTCCGAGTCAAGACTGGATCAAGATAGCTCAATCTTCGCATGCACGCAGTAAAATCAAACAATGGTTCAAGAAAGAAAAGCGTGAGGAGAACGAGCAAAAAGGCAAAGAGCTGATTGAGCGTGAGTTAAAACGTCTGGGAATAGAGCCTCCGAAGCTGATGACGGAGGAGAATCTTCAAGAAGCTTGTAAGAAGTTTAACTTCAATGACATAGAAGATATGATGTCTGCTGTGGGCTTCGGCGGGATTACGGCCGCTCAAATCTGCACGAAGCTGACAGAGAAGATACGCCGAGAGGCTGAGGAACAGCAGCAGCATTCGCTGGAGCTTACTTCGGAAGTTAGAGAAGTAAAGGCTCCATCTGGGGAGCGCAAAACGCGTCCTACACATGGCGTAAGAGTCAAAGGCGTGGACAATGTACTTGTTCGCTTCGCCCGTTGCTGTAACCCTGTACCCGGGGACGATATTATCGGTTATATTACCCGTGGTCGCGGAGTATCCGTCCATCGCAGCAACTGCACGAACATCCCAACGGGAGAAGAGGATGACCTCAACCGGATGATCGATGTAGAGTGGGAAGTTTCTGTGGAATCGAACTATCACGTTGAGATCGAGATTACAGGACATGACCGCCGCGGTTTCCTGAACGAGGTGCTGCAAGCTGTTTCGGAGAGTAAAACGGTTATATCCGCCGTATCCGGTCGTTCCGATAAGAATAAAATGGCCATCGTGCATATGACGATTCTGATCAAACACATTGACCACCTTCAATCCGTTGTTGAGAAGATCAAGCGGGTGAAGGACGTCTATTCAGTTCAACGTATTATGCAGGGGTGAGTTCGGCGGCTCATGCTCCGCGGTCGGTTTCCACAAGTTTTTTTGAGCCGGATAGGGGGAGTGTAAGAGATGAGAATAGTCGTTCAGAGAAGTAAGGAAGCCCGGGTAGTCGTCGAAGGTATAACAGTGGGGCAAATCAGACAAGGACTCGTTCTGCTGGTGGGCATAACCCATGAAGATACGGAGAAGGATGCCCAATATTTGGCGGAAAAGCTGGCAGGGCTGCGTATTTTTGAAGATGAGCAAGGAAAAATGAATTTATCTGTGCTCGAGACAGGAGGGCAAATCCTGTCCGTGTCCCAGTTCACTCTATATGGCGATGTCCGCAAAGGGAAACGGCCTAATTTCATGGCAGCTGCTCGACCTGAACAAGCCGAGCCTCTATATGAGCGCTTCAACGATATGCTGAGAGAGCAGGGACTGGATGTACAAACAGGCAAATTCGGTGCAATGATGGATGTCGAATTGGTGAACTGGGGTCCCGTTACACTTGTGATCGATAGTAAATAAGCATAATCATACCCTTTCTAGGACAAACTAGACGATGATTGATCTATTCCATATGATCCCAAGGAGTATACCGTCATGCGTCAATCCAGTAAAGAAATGGTTGTGCAGCAGGCGGCTAACCGTCTATTGCATAATGATATGCAACAATCGTTAGGCATGGAAGCCGCTTCGTTCGCGATAGAGAGCGCCCAGGAGTGGGCGGTTGGAACGATGTCAGTCAGGCAATCCCCGCGAAGACCTATAAGATGAAATCGGCAGCCATTCATGAATCCCCTTCGTTATCGGAGGGGATTTTTTCATTAGTGGCACGCCGCTTACAGCTGAAGTTCAAGAGCGATTGTAGCCCATCTTTCTACCCTCCCACGCGCCATATGAGGTTCGACCGCCTCCCAAGCACTTTTTTCAGTCCAAAAAGGCCATACTGAAGCATTGACATGACATATTGATTGCGCTTACTTTTAATGAGAAAACCATCTACTGAGGGTCGCATAAGGTGATTAATTAGCGGAAGGATGTTGAAAATGCGGGTTGTGGTAGTGGAAGATCAACAGGAGCTTTGCAACGTATTAGCCAAACGGATCTCACAGCTTCATGATAAATACGAGATCGTCGGAAAGGCATATAACGGTCTGGATGGCCTCAAGATGATTCAAGCAACCGAGCCCGATGCAGCCTTTATTGATATTCGAATGCCTTTCATGGATGGACTTCAAGTGATGGAGCAATTAAATAAGGACGGGAACCATCGGACCAAATGCATCGTCCTGACCGCCTACTCCGATTTTCCCTATACACAGGCATCTATTCGCAGCGGCGCATTTGATTATTTATTGAAACCGGTATCTACGGGTATGCTGGAACAGGTGATGGACAGAGTCGTACGGAGCCTGGAGGCGCGTAAAGTTA
Source organism: Paenibacillus sp. J2R1T-4 (assembly GCF_059692235.1). Classification (NCBI taxonomy): domain Bacteria; kingdom Bacillati; phylum Bacillota; class Bacilli; order Caryophanales; family Paenibacillaceae; genus Paenibacillus; species Paenibacillus sp. J2R1T-4. Next base: position 234,986 of record NZ_JCAUBA010000004.1, read on the forward strand.
ATAATGCGGGTTCAATCGATTATGCCCTTGACCAACATGTCGCGAAACACCTGAACGATTGGGTACAGGACAAGAAAATAAAAGATGAACTGGTGTTGAAAGTCATTCACATCATCCAAGCGGAATACATGCACCCGATTACTCTGAATAATCTGGCCGAGAGACTTCATGTGAATGAGAGTCACCTCTGCCGTGTTTTTTCCAAAAAGGCGGAAATGAATTTGATCCAATTTCTGAATACCTTTCGGATCGAACTCGCGAAAATTCTAATGTGTTATCCGGAATTGAGAATTGGCGATATTGCCAAAATGACTGGTTTCTACAACATTAACTATTTCGGCAGACTCTTCAAAAAGCATACAGGTCTGTCCGCCTCGGAATACAAACAGCACTCGATGGATACGAAAGAGAGATCGGGATGAGAAACACCCTATACCCCATTAAGTCCTCCCTGCGCAGAAAAATGGTAATTGGTTTTATCGTTTTTGTGAGCATACCCCTCCTTTTTTTCGAATTCGTCTTGTTTCGCTCCTGGCTTGGGACAACCCGTGATATTGTCGTACATCAATATGAGACGATTTTGAATGATTCAACGCAGGGGCTGCAGCACAATATTACAACGATGGAAAAGATGAACGATTACATCTATCGCGATTACCAGCAGGATACGGTGTTCTATGACAAGTTGAAAGCGTACTCTGACGGTTCCTCCCTGCGAAATGATCCGTACTTAAATGCGGTCTTTTCACAGCTTAGCAATCAGTTTTTTGGCCAAAACAATGAAGAAATGATCTTCAGCTATTTGACCATAGGGGGGGACTTGATCTATCAACGCTCCAACCGTGCGGGAAAAGTTCATTTTCTTAGTTTTTTGTCACAGTATGACGAGGAAACATGGTTCCAGCAAATAGATGAGAACGGACCGGTCAATACCGTTTTGTCGGCTCATCGATCTTTGTTTCAGGCGGATTATGAGTCGATTTATTTCTCCTTCGGTCAGGTAATCCGGAGTCCGGTCGATTTGCAGCCAGTAGGCGTCAGCTTGCTTACGGTTAATGCTTCTGTGTTCGAAAAGCTGCTCAAATCACCTTCCGATCAAAAATGGATCAAGACGATCGTTACCGACCAGCATGGCAATCTGATGTTTACTAACGATCCGAGCGAGCCTATATCAAGTGATTCCTCCCACATTTACAAAAATACTATGAAGCCTTACAACTGGGAAATCAAGGCTTACTTGTCCAACGAGCAGCTCTCGCAAAGCTACATCGTGCCCATGATCCAGAACAACGGACTGTTCGTTATCGGGAATATGATAATGCTCGCTGCTATCATCGGGTTCATGACCCGTCAGCTCAAACCTTTATACATACTGGCTGACAAAATGAAGAAAGCCAAAGAAGGCCATTTCTATGTGAAAATCGGAAAATATTCGAGCGATGAACTAGGTATGTTAAGCGAAGTTTTCAATGACATGACTTCGGAGATTCAGCGGTTATTTGATAACCAGAAAACAGAGTATCAGGAGAAGCTTCATTTTCAGATGAAGGCGCTGGAGACCCAAATCAACCCCCATTTCATCTATAATATGCTCGATCTCATCCAGAGCCGTGTGTTCGATGCCAAGCCGGATGAAGCATCGGAGCTGATCGTGTCGCTATCTGTTATTATGCGGTATACGACAACCCGGCCTGGAGAGAAGGTCATGTTCGAAGAGGAAATCAAGTGGTTGAACGATTATATTTTTCTGCAGCAGCAGTTGATAGGCAGGAAAGTGAATGTCCGTCTCGAGATAGGGGAGGGGGTCATGACCTGTAAAGTACATAAGCTAATTTTGCAGCCCGTGATTGAGAATGTGTTCATTCATGGCTTTGAGGTGAATAAAGAGTCATTTGAATTGCTTATTCGAGCTTACTTCGAAGAGGGCTGGATTTGTTTTGAAATTGCTGATAACGGCAAAGGCTTCTCCTCACCGGTAGAGCTGGAATTGACCCGCGAGAACGTGGACGAGTTGAAGAATTGGGGCACTGGCTTGTATGTGACAGCCCAGCGGTTCCTGCTCCAAACCGAATATGCGGTCATCTATATACAGAGCGCTCCAGAAGCGGGCACCCGAGTGATCATGAAGCAAATTTTGTGCGACTAGATGCAAACTTCGTGTGATAGAACGATTTATGATAGCGCTTTATAATGAAACTAGTGAAGAGAAGGAGGTAACTCAATTGTTCCGTAAATCGATTACATGGGGTGTCATCTGTTCATTATTGCTAGTCATGGTGGGCTGTTCAAGCAATGAGCCGAACCAAGGAGCCACGGACAAGCCACAAAGCACAGCGACAGCGAAGAAGGATCCGGTCACGCTCAAGATGCAGATCGCAGAAGGTCTGATTGTCAACAGAGACACAGTATTAGGCATGATTGCAGAATTCAACAAAGTGCATCCGGAGATCAAAGTGGAATTGGAGACGCTTCCTGCCGATCAAAGAAATGCAAAGCTGCAAACGATGATCACGACGGCAGAAATGCCCGACATTTATCAGCTTAATGCACTGCACGAACTCACCGCACTATCGAATAAAGCCGGGAATCTATACGATCTGAGCCAGCTGGAAGCTGCCAAAAACTTCTCGGAGGATATTCGCAAAGGCGTTACGGTAGATGGGAAAATGGCGACATTTCCAACCGGACTCGGTTTCGTAGGGTTAGCGTACAATATTCCCCTATTCGAATCCATCGGCTACTCGAAGCCGCCTCAAACATGGGAGGAGTTAATGGATGCGGGGGAAAAGCTGAAAGCGAAAAACATTCCGCTCATGGTGTACGCAGGCAAGTGGGCAACAGCAATCGGCAACGTGTTCCACTGGACGTTCGGGAACAAAGGGCTCAAGGATAAGGATTTCCAGACCGCTTATTTGACGAATAAAGTGGATTGGACGAAATACAAGGATGTCCTGCTGGAAGGCTATGATCGCTTCAACAAGCTGAATAAATATGTGCTGACAGGAAGCTTCACGTATTCCATCGAACAAGGCTACCAGGCGTTTGCCAAAGGTCAGGCAGCTATGGTGCTTGGAGGTACATGGGCGTCGGCTAATATCGATCAGCAAAACCCGAGCTTCAAATGGGGTTTCATGAATTTGCCTTATGCCCCGGATAAGGATAATAGCTACGTCTATACGATTGAGGACGGGATGGCCATTAATGCCAAATCCAAGCATTTGGAAGAGACCAAAACGTTCATGAACTGGTTCTTTAGCAAAGATAATTTCGCCAAGATCATTAAGGCCAAAAAGAACATGTCAGCGATGCCTGGCGTTGGTGAAATCATTCCAGTATTCGCCGAAACGGAGAATTGGCTTAAATCAGGCAGAGTCACTACATTCGCTAACTTGGGGCCGATGACAAACCCAGTCTTCATCAAGCTTAGCGAGACAGCGCAGGCCGTTACATTCGGCGATGATGTGAACAAATTATCGAATGAGTTCATTAAGGAATACAACGATAAAATTAAAAAATAAGTGACCCAAAATGGGGGAGGGCAGGCTTCATGCTTCTCTCCTTCCTATTTCATAACCTACTCCTAAGTACGGAGGACCCGCATGAAAAGCAAAGGTACGCTGAAAAGCAAAACGTTCTGGACAGGAATCCTGTTCCTGGTTCCGATTTCCCTCATGATCTTCACTTTCATGCTCATCCCTGTTTTTCAAACGATGTATTACAGCTTAACGGATTGGGACGGGCTGGGAGACTATCGGTTTATCGGCTTGAAAAATTACGAGCGAATATTCTCGGACATATCCTTCGTCAAGACCATGTACCGCACACTGTGGATGGGGCTCACTATCGCTTTGCTGACGAATGTGCTGGGCTTGCTGCTCGCCCTCGCCGTCAACCAGGCGTTTAGGACGAAAAATCTGATCCGGACATTGTTTTATTTTCCTAAACTGCTCCCTATCGTATTAGGCGCGTACGTCTGGGGGTTTATTCTCGACACGAACAACGGATTAATGAATAAATTGCTTAGCGATCTGCTAGGCACACCGATCAAAGTGCTGTGGGTTGATTCCCCCGACTATGTCGTCTACACGATCATTATGGTGGCAGTATGGCAGCTGACAGGACCCATCATGATTGTATACTTGGCATCGCTTCAATTCGTTCCCAATGAAATCAAGGAAGCGGCCATTGTTGACGGAGCTTCGCCCGTCAGGAAATTTTTCAGCATTATTCTACCGATGATTGCTCCAGGGATTACGGTTAATACGCTCATTGGACTGGCGGCGGGACTCAAATTATTCGATCTGCCGTTCGCCTTGACCGGAGGAGGCCCAGCAAGAGCGAGCGAGACGCTTGCCATCCGGATTTACAGAAATGCTTTCCAATCGCTTGATCTGGCTTACGGAATGGCAGCCGCTTTCATATTAGTTGTGTTCGTACTAGTGATTACGGTTCTGTTCGTTGTGATGACGAAACGGTATGAAGGGAGGGCTTACGAATGAATCCGCGAATGAAAAGAAAATTGTTCGAAGGATCCATCCTTCTGCTTGCGCTTCTTTACAGTGTCCCTCTGTATCTGATTGCCGTCAATTCGTTGAAATCCAATGAGCAGATTTTGCAGCGCCCGTTAGCAATTCCAGATTTCAGCGTGGGCATTGATAATTTTGTTCGGGCTTTCCATGCGATGGACATTCTCAAAGCCTATGCCGTTACTTTTTCCATTGCGATGATGAGCATAGCCTATGTCTTGTTTTTCTCTTCCATGGCTGCATACGCGATCGCCAGAATCAATCACTGGTTCTTCCGAGCGATCTATTGGTTCTATGTTTCACTTATCATGATGCCGATTCAAGCCGCTTTCATCCCGCTCATCTTTGTCCTCAAGAAGCTAAATCTGTACAATAACTTGTTTGGAATCTCGTTTGTATATATTGGGGTAATGGCCTCTTTCAGTATTTTCATGTTTGTCGGGTTTATCCGGGGCATCTCGATTGAACTAGAGGAGGCCGCCAAGATAGAAGGCTGTTCGACGCTCCGGCTGTTCATCCAAATCATTTTCCCGCTGTTGAAGCCGATCAGCGCAACGTTATTCATCTTTCATTTCGTGCATATATGGGACGACCTGCTGCTGCCGCTCGTGCTTCTGACTTCGAATAAATATCCGACGGTCACCTTAAGCCTATACAAGTTTTTCTCTGATCTTGGGCAGACCGATCTCAGCTTGCTTTTCGGCGGGTTCATCCTTGTGTTGGCGCCGGTCATCATCATGTTTTTGTTCTTGCAGAGATATTTCATAAGCGGGCTGCAGGCTGGGGCTTTGAAGGGGTGATTAGTGCAAGGGAGGGCAAAAAGGCATGAGTGCAGGGGAGGGCAAAAGGCGGATGAGTGCAAGGGAGGGCAAAAGGCGGATGAGTGCAAGGGAGGGCAAAAAGGCGGGCTCCAATCGCAGTTGTACTTGATTCCTTTTGATTATATTTTTATGGTTAGGATTCAAGTACAAAGGCGAACGCTGACGCTTTTCCGCTCCACCTTTCCGCCCTCTCTTGTTCTATATGTGTGGGTAGTGTAAGGTATTAAGGATAAATAAGGACGTATTTTCTACAGTCGTAGAAAATACGTCCTTATTGTTAGCTCGGAGGGACCGGTTAGTGTTTTTCATAAAGACTCGGGCTGTGGTAAACTGGTACAAGTAATGGCTGCACCATCGTCCAGCTTAGGACGGCCTATGTTAAAGAAGAGAGGCGATTGTACGTGAAGGTCGAAATTGTTCAAGTCGGGTTTCAGGATTACCGGTTTGACATTTATCATACATGGAAGCTGTTTTTTGAAGAGGTTGAGCTAACTTATCAGGGGGATAACGCTAGGGAAGAATCAGAATCGTTAACGAGTTCGACCACTGACCAAGCGGCAAGCATTGAACATTGGAGGATGACGATCCAACTTGAAGAGAACGCGGCTTCTAGCAAACTGGGGACCGCCAAAGCGCATGTTCTATTAGAACGATTCCATCCTGATCAGGAGTCGGTTGCATGGGTGAACGATCGTTCCCAGGAGCTCCGCAGTACGACTGCTGACACGCAAAGACGTGAAGTAAAACGGCTCATCTGCAAAACGATGCTGAAAGTGCTTGAAGAGGCGACTGGCCTAGATATGCCTTGGGGCGTCTTAACGGGTGTTCGCCCAACCAAGCTGATGCACAACTTGCTGATGAAGCACGGCCGAGAGTATAGTGTGAATTGGCTGCAGGAGGAATACCTGCTCACGGAAGAGAAGGCTACGCTTATTGCCGATGTGGCCGAGAGGCAGCTCAAGGTCATTCCAGACCTGTTCGACATGGATCGAGAGGTCAGCATTTACATTGGAATTCCATTCTGCCCGACCAAATGTGCTTACTGTACGTTCCCTGCGTACGATATCAGAAGCAATAAAGGGTCGGTTAACAGCTTTCTTGATGGACTGCACCATGAGATTCGCGAGACCGGCAGATGGCTTACGCAAGCAGGGTTGGGCATCACAACAATATATTGGGGCGGCGGAACGCCTACTAGTATTACAGCGGAAGAGATGGATGCCCTGTTCGTGACTTTGCATGAATCATTCCCTGCGATGGATCGGGTTCGAGAGCTCACAGTTGAGGCGGGAAGGCCGGATACGATTACGCCGGAAAAACTGCAGGTTATGCTTAAGTGGAAGGTGGATCGGATCAGCATTAATCCACAGAGCTTCACACAGCTCACACTTGATAAGATTGGACGTCATCATACGGTGGAAGAGACCGTCGAGAAGTTTGTTTTGTCACGTGAAATGGGGATGGACAACATCAACATGGATCTCATAATCGGATTGCCGAATGAGGGTGTCGCCGAATTCCGGCACACTCTGGATGAGACGGCCAAGCTGCTGCCTGAATCGCTGACGGTGCATACGCTATCTTTCAAGAGAGCCTCCAAGATGACCCAGAATCGCGACCAGTATGAAGTGGCGGAGCGTGATGAAGTTGGCGAGATGATGGATATGGCCATGCAGTTCATGCAAGATAACAAGTATGTACCTTATTATCTGTACAGGCAGAAAAACATATTGGGTAATCTCGAGAACGTGGGATACTCGCTTGAAGGACGTGAGAGCTTATACAACATCGTCATGATGGAAGAGCGTCAGACCATTGTAGGGATCGGCTGTGGAGCTGTGAGCAAAATTTTGTTCCCGCAAGAGCTTGACCCGGACGGCAATGAGCATCGGAAAATCGAACGATTCCCGAATCCGAAGGATCCTGCTATCTACAACCAGTCCTACAAGGAATATTTGGCCAAAAAGCTAAAGCTGATGGATGAAGCCTATAACCTATCGATTCGGGGATAATGAGGGGGAGCTCCCATGAGTAAGCCGATCGCGAACTGGTCTCAGCTGCGAAATGTTATTGCCAACATTCATGTTTCACTCTCTCTGGCTGCGTATACGAAGGTGAACTCCAAATGGAGGCAGATGGATTTCGTCCCGGATTTTTGCCGATTTTATTATATTAAAGAAGGCGAGGGCGGTCTTGAAATTGATGGGATCACCTACTATCCTAAGCCAGGGCAGCTCTTCGTCATGCCTGCCGATGTGAAGCAATCGTACTACACGATGAGTGAGGAACATACATTCGGCAAGCACTGGTGCCATTTCACTGCCAAGATTGGGGATCGAGATTTATTCGGCCTGCTGAATCTTCCAGTTTCCATTGAGGTCGAGGACGCGGATTATGTAACCCGTTTGTTCGAGCAATTAACGATTCAGTACGAGAGCGAACATTTTACTGCGGTAATGCGGCAAAAGTCCATTTTGCTAGAGATCATAGCTTATTTTCTGGAACATGCTTGGGGTAAGAATAGCGGGAACCGGAATGGAGCGGGGACGCAGCGGATGCAGCATCTTCAGACGGTGCTTCATTACATCGAGAATCATTTGGGCGAGACAATCAGCGTGAACGAGTTGGCAGAGTTGGTCCATTTTCACCCGAACTATTTCATTCGACACTTTCATGAGCTCGTAGGGATGTCCCCGATACAATATATCAATCACCTTAAGATTGAAAAGGCTATGCAACTGCTATTGGCGGATATGCAGCTATCAGTCTCGGATGTCGCTAGTGCCGTTGGTATGGAGCTTTATTATTTTTCCAGGCTGTTTAAGAAGCATACAGGGTTATCACCTACGGATTATAGACAACTATTTCTTCAAGCATGAATGATTAAAACGACCTGAACAAGCGATTGCATCTCCGTATTTATTTTCGTATGGAGCCGAGCAGTCGCTTTTTTTGTCTGGAATGCGTTAGTTTTGTGCAAATAGATGTAAGCATTTTCTATTCTGCTTTACGCTCGACTCTTTTACACTGTGGATATAAAGATCCTTGAGGGTCTTGAATACAGGTGGCGGAGGGAACCAAGAATGACGAAACCCATAAAGCTTTTGACAGATGAGCAAATGAAGCAATTTATTACTAACGGATTTCTTATTCTTAAGACGGATTTCTCCAGTGAGTTCCATGATCGACTGCTTGGCAGCCTAAGCGAGGTATACAGTAAGGAAGGGAATCCGGGCAACAACCTTTTGCCGCGCATTCGAGAGGTGCAGACTGTTTTTGACCATCCGGTTATCGACGGGGCGCTCACTAGCGTATTGGGCTCCGGCTATATGCTGCATGCACATCGCCATGGACATTATAATAACTCTCCGAAGCCCGGCGGGTGGCACAAGGATAGCTATTGGGGCTATTCCCGTTTGAGGAATCACAGACCTTGGTGGGCGATGATTATGTATTTTCCGCAGGACACACCGCTTGAGCTTGGACCGACGGGTGTATTTCCCGGTACACATTTGTATGAGACTCGTATATTTTCTGAAGATGATAGTACAGATGAGGCAACTGCCGCCGGAAAAGCAGGAACTTTTGCTTTGATCCACTATGACATCTGGCATCGTTCAACCGCTAATCAGCTTGGGACGGAACGGTTTATGCTCAAGTTCGAGTTCATGCGGACACAAGCGCCTACTCAGCCAAGCTGGGATAATCATGAAGCGGAGTGGACAACACCAACCGATCTAAACCCGGTCCTTTATTCGCACGAGGTGATCTGGCAGGACACTTGGAATTGGCTGTCTGGTCGATCGCAGCATTCCGCTGATGGGCCTGCATTGGAGCAAATCGCAGCGACCTCTGCAAAGGATATAGGTGCAGAGCAAGCAAGTGCTGAGGATGCTGCTGTAGGTGAGGTTATCAAGCAGCTGCAAAGTGAGGATGTGCGTGTACGGACAGAGGCGGCGGACAGGCTCGCCATCTGGGAGTGGAATGAGGAGTCGTCGCCTCATTACGACGACGCCGTGGCCGCCCTCGCGCTCACGCTCGAGTCCGCGTTCGAGCCTGCGGCTCTGAACGCGGCCTACGGGCTCGCGCGCCTCGGCGGCGCGGGCTTGGCAGCGCTGCATCGCACGCTGCTGCACGGCTCGCGGCCCGCTTCGCGAACGGCCGCGTACGGCTTGACCGCCGCCGGTGCTCCGGCGGTGGAAGGGCTGCTGGCCGCACTCGACAGCGGCCAGGAGGATGCGGCCGCGCATGCGGCCTTCGCCCTTGGCGAGCTGCGCGAGGCGGCGGCAGCCGCCGTGCCCGCGCTTGCGCGCCTGCGGGCGCACGAGGCGGTGCGCGTGCGCTCGGAGGCCGTCGATGCGCTGGGGCGCATCGGCGTGCCGGCCGAAGCTTGCACAGCCGCGCTGGCGAGCAGCCTGCAGGATGAGAGCGTGCAAGTCCGGTTCATGGCTGGACTTGCATTGACAATGCTTGGCGCTAATGCCGAGGCGGCCGTGCCTGCGCTAATTACAGCTTTGGACGACGATAATCGTTACGTCCGCGCCCATGCCGCTGAAGCGTTGTACTACATCGGCACAGATAGGGCTAAGGATGCGCTCATACGCTTCCTCCGTACATCACGCTGGTGCCCTAGCACAACATCGACCAGCACGTTCTATCCTTGAAAGATTAGCCTGCAATACGCGTCAATAGTTAAAGGTGCTTAGTTGAAGTACGGCTTGACCATTTCAACGACACATGCAAAGAAGCTCTCAGAAACCACCAGTCAGGTGTTTTCTGGGAGCTTTTGTTCTGATCAAGCTTGGCCCAATGTGAGAAGTAACTGCAAAACCTGCAGCTAATTTTCCATGAACAATAACTATTTCAGTTAGTTACTGTAAAACCTACATCTATTTTTCTGGATCATACCGAAATGAGCAGACTAGACAAATATTAACTGTATCAAATGCATTTATTTCGGTAATTTGCCTCAATCTTAAAAAAATAACTGCAGCTTTTACATATAAAAAATGAGTCACGTGCCTTACTTCCTCACTAAAGTAAATGAGGTATTGTGCAATGATCAGCGGTCAGGGAACGAGCTTCAAAGAATTTCCTGAGTATATTTTATTCAACACTTCCGCAGGAAGCCCAAGTGAGTTAAGAAACTCCTGCAGGTGATTGTCGTACTGGTCTCTTCCGTACAGGATGCGGTCCTGGAATTCTAGTAGAAATTCCTTAGTGAACCCGGCATCCCTCTTCAATGCATTGAGCCCTGAGAACGCAGACAGGTCTCCGTACAGATTCGGGTACTGCCGCATCATCTCTACTACCTTGCCGCCCTGCACTACTTCCCCTCGCGGATAATCGGAGGACATATAGCCTTCATCCTTGGAGATATGCGACCAGAAGCCCGGGCCGTGCCCGAGGAAGTTCGTATCCGGGCATTGCCGGATAGCCCGCTCGTAAGCTTCGATTCCTCCGCCATACCAATAACCCGGACGATTCGGATATCTTCCGTCGCTACCCGCGCCATAGTTCACTTCCACGATCACGGGCAGCCCCTTCTTACCGCAGAACTGGAACAGGCGCACGGCATCCCAGTTGTCATACATCATGCGCAGCATGATCTCCCCGCATATTCGTACGTTGTACAGCTCGATGGCGGCCTCCAGCTTGTCGATGGCATGAGGATGCCTAGGATCGGGGGCGTAGCCCAACACGAACTTGTCCGGCGCTTGCTGGTAGCTTGCTAGACAGCTGTCAAACGGAATCGGTCCGTCCGCATTACCTCTTGTGATTCTGTGGTAAGCGGTAGAGTATTCATGCTCCGGCGTTTCAAGTGTTAGCAGCCAAGTCCGATCAATGTCGTTCTGCTCCATATCGGCCAGGATTTTATCCGTCGTGTAGCCTAGATAGTTGGGGTGATTGTGGCTGTCGATAATCATTCAGGCAACCTCCTTCTGTCGAGTATGAAGAGGCTTATTTGTGAGCCGCTGGCATTTTGTCAGGCCAGTTGGCCACGCAAATATATTCCAGATCTTCATCTTTGGAAATACAGATCGCCTCGTGAAACGTATTCCGTGGAATGTATACGATGTCCCCGGCTTCCATGATGTGCTCGGTGTCATTCAGCTTAATACGGGCCTTGCCTTTGAGAACAAAATAGATTTCTTCCTCATCGTCGTGAATGGAGCCGGAAGGTGTGTCCTCTCCTTCTTTAATTCTGACGAAATTGCTCATAATCGTTTCTGCATTCTCGGCTGGCAGGAAAATCGCGTTCCCCTCGGCATATCCAGGGCAATCCTTCAGTTTTTTCACAAACGGTTTAATCATTGTTAACGCCTCCTTGGAATAGTAGTTTGTTCTGACCTCTCTATCGTACTGAACCTTCCAACCAGGATAAATGTTAGAAACAGACATGATTTCACGAGAGATGTCCTGATTTTAAAAGGGTGTAAAGCAATTTTGTCATCTATCGCCAAAGGGTAGTATACTGATTTTAAATACAATTTAGGAGGGGAAGGGCTTGTACCAGAACGATTCAGATCTCAGCATAGATAGTTCGGGACGTTTATTTACCAAAGTTATGATTGGTTCTCTTGTGTTCGACGTAATGATCCGATCTGACGTTTTGAGAGATACCCCCTCCGAGCAGCATAACCACCCCGCTTTCGAGGTGCATTATTTCATGTCTGGGTCGGGTACGCTGCGGATCGGCTCGAGGGAAGAAACGATTGTACCGGGGACTGTGCTTCTGATCAGCCCTAATGTATATCATTCGATTCGAGTGCATCAAGGACATCCCGTTAACCGACATTTTATCCAGTTTTCATATGTGGAGTCCGGGATGGGTGGGAATTCCTTGCAAAGACAGGAGGGCATTGACATTGTTCATATTTTGTCGGGGATTGAATACAGGTACTTTGTAGACGAGAATATGGATCAAACTCTTCGGATTATAGACAGTATTTACATAGAGAAGGAAAGTTCACTAACAGGGTTCTTCAGTCAGCTGCAGAGCTTGATCACCCAATTGATTATTCGGCTTATCCGATCACTCTCAAGCAACCATTCTATTGGACAAATTCCGCAAAAAATGAACGATAATATGCGCACTACTCTTATTGATGGTTTCTTTGATCGTTACGGCGAGGATTTGACCATAGATGATTTGGCCAGTCAATTATACTTAAGCACCAAACAAACGAATCGAATAATCAAACAATATTACGGCACTTCGTTTAAGCAAAAACTGCTTACCACTCGGATCCAGGTAGCTATGGATTTATTAAGGACGAGCGAGCTAAGTATAGAGTTTATTTCTGAACGGGTCGGATACACGTCCATATATGCCTTTTGTAAGTTGTTCAAACAGCGTTCAGGCCTTACTCCTGCAGAGTATCGGGCTGTTCAGTCGAGGAAGGATAGCTAGCCGCTGGTATTGTTTTTTAATATTTATGTACGGTGTAATGTAATCTGCTTCCGATACTGTTTCGGCGTTATGCCCATTTTTTGCTTGAAAACTTTAGAGAAGTTGTAGGCAGGAGCATATCCGACGTGCTCTGCTATTTCCGAAATCGTCATTTGGGTGGACTGTAATAGGTCGAGCGCGACTTGAACGCGAGTATCAAGCTGTTTTTGCTTAAACGAAGTCTGATAGTACTTGTTCAGAATACGGTTTGTCTGTTTATCGCTGATATACAATAGTTCCGACAGATCATTAATGGTCAGGGGCTCCCGATAACGATCAAAAAAGCCGTCTATGATATCACCTTGATCCTTGTCGATTGTATTAGCAGGAGGAGGAAGGGTGTTGCTCAAGGGCTGGATCGGTGTCAAAATCCTCATCATGTGAATGAGTAACTGAACAAACAGACTCTGCATCTGCCAGTCAGCTCCTTTCAGCGCCATCTCGGATTCGTAGCAGATTTCCTCAATGATTCGCAACATAGGTTCTATTCCTGTTTCTAAGTACAAATAGGGGCCCATATTGGAGAATAGTGACTGTAGCTCATAATGGGATTGTTGGTGCTTGGATGCTTCTGCTTGCTCCAATTCGTTAACAGTTAACTGCATCGAATATCTATGAAGGTCGTGGTTCGGATGAAAAGAATGATACACACCAGGACTAATAAGGATGAATGAGTCAGGGACAATATTTATTTTTTTATTGTCTATGTATAATGTTCCTTCTCCAGACAGAAAGAAATGCATCTCGTACAACGAATGATTATGTCTTGAGTATTTGTTGGATGGAATGAGGTTGGGGATAATCGAAATGAACATTTGAAAAGAATCGATGGTTGTTCGTATATCTAACGGAGCTGTGGCAGTATTTCGGTTAAGCGAATCGTCGTTAATCAAAACGGTTCCCTCCCCAAATCTATTTGACTTCTAGCTACAATTGTAAATCAGGTTGTAATTGCAGGCAACACCTGCCGTCATCGTCGGCAGGTGTTTTAATTGAACACATATTTAGTTACTTTATCATGCCAACGGCTTTCATCTGTTCTTCATAAGCCTTAAACATTTTCTCTCCACCGTACGTGGTCATCAATTCTTGGTAATACTTGGGGTAGTTTTTACCTGACTTCTCGTCCATGATGAGTTTGATTTGAAACTCTCTCATTTTACCCCGGAATGCTGCAAGATCAAATCCTGTCGGCGGAGTTACATTAGTTCCAATATTTGCTCTAACAGGTATGCTCAGCAGGAATTTATTGATCGCACGGTCCCTCTCTGTTTCATTGGGATCGATTACCGTAAGTCCGAACGTTTCTGGAGTATTCGGCGTGAAGAAATCCCAGATTTTCAGAAAGTCCCCTTGTTTTATTATATCGTTTGTGATTGCATCCTGTAAAAGCGATATGTTGTTCCCGTCTTTTTTGTAATGCTTTCCTTCCAGGCCATAGTGGGTGAGCAGGAAGCCTTCCTGGCTTGACAGCCAATCGAGAATGTCAATGATTCGAGCGACTTTTTCGGGTGACTTATCAGCTGTTGTTTTTGGAATCAGGAACGGTGAACCCGGAAGGTTGGAAGTTGCGAGAGGTGTATCTTTAAATGGCACAAACGGTTGCCATTCCGCATTCGGATTGATAGCTTTAGAGCGAACCTGAATGCTTTGCGGATTGGAATCATATGCGAAATTTTTGGAATTGCTTAGAACGACCCCTACTTTCCCCTGAATGGCTTTATCTTCTACTTGAGGTCCTTTGTTCAAAAACCAATCCGGATCGACCAAATCTTCCTTGATCAATTGGACAATGTCATTAGCCACTTGCTCAAATCGCAGGTCTGACTGCATATCGATAAATTTGTTGTTCTCTATAAATAAAGCATAGGTAAGACCATTCTTGATCCATTCCGGCCAGTCTAAAGACGGTGAACTGCCGTTTCCAGCCGTAGAAAAGCCATAAGTATCTTTCTTTCCGTTACCATCGGGATCGTTATTACGGAATGCCTTTAGCACATTGTAATATTCTTCATAGGTGGTTGGCATTTTCAGATTCAGCTTATCCAGCCAGTCCTTACGAACATAATAGGAGCGATACACCTTGCGATCAAACGGAATCGGATTGCGATAGTGTGGATAGTTGCCATTATATCGCTTAATCTCAGCTTCATTCGTCCAATATTTATAGTAATTTGGCATGGTTGATGGACTGACGAACTTGGATACATCTGCAAGAAGTCCATCCAGATTATATTTCAAACCTCCATCAGCATTACCATCTTTCCACATGTCAGGAGTTTCACCAGATGCCATCAGGGCGTTTAATTTCGTGTTGTAGTCTGGTGTGTCTGCGACCATGTAGGTTACCTTGAGATTCACATTGAACTTTTCCTCAATTGTTTTCTTGACGAAATCTTTACTTGTGTCAGCAGGTAAACTTGAGTTCGCCGGTCCGTCGATAAAGATGCTTAGATCCAGCTTCGGTTTGGTAGTAGATACCGATGGCTGCGGTGTGGATGCGCTTTCATTATTCTGAGTCTTACTGCTGCAGCCGGGAAGAACAAGTGTACCGACCAGTGCTGTGGTCACGACCCAATTGACATGTTTCATTGTTTGACCCCTCCGTTTTTGTATTAGTAAGCTTGAAATTTTCATAGCGCTTACTGGGACCAAGATAACATCGAAGATAAAAGGAGGTCAAACCATATATTGGAATAAATCCTAAAAAATATATCATTATTTTCACCGTTCAAAATATCAGCAAACTCGCACATAAAACCCTCAAATACGGACAAATATGACTCCATTCAGTCCGGTTTTACCATTTTTATTGAGCAAATATTCATTTACAATTAACTTATTTATTACATTAGTCACTGATGGGAGGGGACATGATGGAGAAATAGTATTCTGTTGCATTTACAGTGTAATTATTGCTTCAAGGGGGTGGTATCCAGTCCATGTAACAATTTTTCTTAATTGTGAAAACGATTACATTCTACCTTATTGATTCATTAGCAAATTAGGAGGTTATACTTATGCGCAAATATTCGGTTGTCAAACTGGTTATTCTCGTTACAGGATTGATGCTAGCCTTGCCGCAGGGTACATGGGCTGCCGACAGAAACAGCGATCGGTTCTTAGAAATCGATCAGAAGACCAATAACGGAAGGGCAGCTTCTGAAAAAACGAATAGTGGTTCTTTAGCCTGGGGGGAGGCGTATTTTCTCGACGGATATGCGAACATGTTCGAAGCGACTCGTAAGACAGAATGGCTCGATAAGTCAGTCGAACAAATAGACCGAATGATAGGCAATGCAACTGATCCTGACGGGGATGGATATCTTGGTTGGAGCGACATTGCCTACTCGAACAATCATCTCAAGAATAGCGCCCCACCCGCGCTTACAGGCGCTTCATCCTCAGCAACGGAGCTGCTGAGCAACGGCTCCTTCGAAACAAATTTGAATGGCTGGACACAGCAAGGGAATTCGGCTAAAACTTATCGCTCTACAGGGGCAGGGGATGCATACATCGGTTCTGCGGGGTTAATTGTGGAGAGTGATGGTACGAATAGTAATCGGCTGGTGCAATCACTCCCTTATTCAGCGAATAAAACTTATATTGTGGAAGCATACACAGGAGTAGAGACAGAAGCAACGGAATCGCGAATAGAAATTTATAATTCAACCACAGATAAAGTGTTGGCTATCCAGCGTGTGTATCATGTAGGCTTCCAGCGCGTGTTGTTCAATTTTACAGCACCATCAAGCGGATCGATACAGATCCGATTGGCTTTGGAAAAATATGATGCCTCAGGTTACAAAGCACGTTTCGACGGGATCAGCGTAAAAGAAGTGGTTGATCACCCTCAGGAAGTCGTTCTAAACGGTACCTTTGAAGCGACAGCAGCTGGTGATTCAACCTTGCCTGCCAATTGGACCCGTTGGCAGTCCAATTCCACGAATGCAAGAGTGGTCACCGGGATAAACAATTTCTATACCGGATCTAAAGGGTTGGCCATCACTACGGATAGTACTCAATGGCGTGTCATGGAGCAGACGATAGCGTATACGCCTTCTCAGAAATACTTGCTCAGTTTCTACGGCCGCGTATCCGACCCTAGATATGGGGGCTATATTGAAGTGCTGAATGCGACTGATAATAGTATATTGGGTTCTTATACATTCAAGAATTCTATGTGGGAGCAATTCCGTTTCGGGTTCACAGCACCGTCGATTGCGGGGAAAGTTGTGAAAATAAGATTGTATCAGGCTCAATGGAACATCAATGATTTCACAAGCTACTTCGATGTGGTGTCAGTAAAGCCTGTTGTTCAGAAAGAACCTGCAGGCTGGAGCAGGGGAAGCCTGGCGTTAGCTAATGCACATGCTACTAATGAATCCGGAGTGAATCCTTATGATGATTGGGGACTCGAACTGATCCATGATGGGACGGGTACTCCGCAGCAGTTATCCCAGGAGCTAATCAATTATGCGCCTTCTAGTAAATATGGCTTCCGAGTTACGGCTAATGTGTCGCCAGGAGCTTCAGGGGCTATACGGATTGTTGATGTGACGACTGGATCGACTCTGGGAAGTACGACTGTAGCTAACACTGCTATTTTTCAAGATTATACGGTATACTTCGATACACCTGTTGCCGGGCATACACTTCGCGCTGATATTTACCTTACTGGCAGTACACCTGGGCACAAGATGTGGGTATCTTCTGCAAGAGCTGCACAAAGCTTCGAATTTCTCGTTCATGATGGAATGATAGGTTGGTCTATGCTTCGTTATGTGAATGCAGTCTACGCGAATCAGTGGCTGGATAATTCTTACAAGTTAAAGGCGGATACCTATCGTGATTTTGTAGCAGACAATCTCTTCTACAAATGGGATGCCTACTGGCATCAGCTCACAGGGACCGATGGAAGCGATAACGGTACTGGTGTGTATTCATTCCAATCCGGGTACAGCAATCCGGAGTTCCCTTCGCGAAGCTTGCCTCATAACCAGTACCTTTCCTTAGCAAAGATGTTATATCTCCTCTACGACGCAACCGAGGGCATATCTGCTTATGCGGTGGACCGTCCGAAATATTTGAGTCGGGCCAACGATATGGCACGTGCGTTTAAAAGCAAGGTGACGCCTCATCCGTTGAATGGAACGATGCTGGATGTTGGAGGTGTTTCTACCTCCATAGACGCGAGCATTTGGCATTACTGGGATACGATGGGGAGTTGGGATGACGGCCATTATTTCGTTTTCACCAATGAAGACATCTCTCATGCAAGTTTGACTGTTTCCGCTGCATACGAGGCTTACCGTCGCGGCATGGTTTTCACACTATCTGATATGCAAAAAATCTCAAGAACTTTTACAGATGTCATGTGGAATCAAAGCCTCTCTGATCCAGTGCTTTCTTATACGAACGACAGAAGACCGATTTATACTAATATAGATAAACTCAGAACCTCAGAGTCTTATGACTGGTACAACTTTGCAGAGATCGATCAGAGAGTTATTGATATTATTGATGCTGCATGTAAGCTCGAGACGTGCAGGATTACGTCCGCGAGTGCGATTGCCAAGTGGAACCGCAATAAGCTGGTCAATACAGGTATGGAAGTGAGAAGTCCGTCAGATATTACCCTCCCGATGTATTGGGCTCGCTGGCAAAGCACCTCAACAACTGCCTATCGGGATGATTCTGCTCCATATAGTGAGAACTATTCGGCAACGGTCAAAACGAATGGTACTTCCTGGCAGCTTCTGGAACAAAGAATACCCAAATTTGAACCCAATACTAGTTATATTGTGAAATTTGCGGGGATGACCAACGGTAACGTATCTGGTTATGCAGATGCTCGTAATATAAGCACCTCGAGTCAGCTTGGGGCCACAACGTTTAGCAATACTAGCTGGTCAGACCAAACGTTCAGCTTTATAACCCCATCTGCGACAAGCGATGACGTACGGATAAGGCTCTATCATAGTGCATATACACCTACGAACGGAATTGCCTATTTCGATAATGTGCTCGCTCTGCCATACTTATACGATTCCCATATTCCTAATGGCAGCTTTGAGATTACGGACATGTGGGATACAACCCGTCCTCGATTCTGGGAGCGGGGAGCCACTACATCAATGTCCAACGTGGTGGTGGATAACAGCACTACTTCTGTATCCGGTTTGCAATCTTTGAAGCTATTGACGGACAATGCCGGGAATACCTCACAGGAGCTGATTTATTGGTGGAAGGGCTACAAGCCGAACGGCTCCTATACGGTTACTGTTAAGGGAAAAACCAATGGGACGAATGGAAATGGAAGAGTGAAGGTCATCGATACATCGAATGGTGATGCGGTACTGGCGAATATTCTGGTCAACAACTCCAATTGGACTACTTATAGCACTACGTTCAGTGCTCCTGCAAGCCACGATCATGTCTTGAAGGTAATCGTCACCCATGATAACCCGACTAACGACAACGGGACTTTGTGGGTCGATGACCTGGGTATTTATTTACCCTAAGCAAATATGCCGCTGCAGCTGCACACTACAGCGGCTCATCATGGCCATGGAATGAAAATAAAAGCCAAATCCCGTTGAATCTATGAGTTAACGGGATTTGGCTTAATTTTTATTGTGGAGTATGGTACACTTTTAGGGCTGACAGAAAGATGGAATGACTTTTGTCGCGTACTTTTTACAGTTAGGATGGATGAAATGGCAGTGAATCGCAGCAGCAAGCAGATCAAAAGAAGGAATATGTTCTTATTTCTCGCCTTAATCTTGATTGCCTTTCTAATCGCAGCAGGGACGCTCTATTATGTAATGACAGTAGACACACAGCAAGTAGGTGCACCGCAAGAGCTGCAAAAGGTAGACTGGGTCAAGCAGCCCAAAGATCAATATGATGTGATTGTTACTGGAACAGATCCTGAAGGGATTGTTACAGCTATATCAGCATCTCGCAATGGGTTGAAAACGCTATTAATAGACACAGGGGATCGCGAAATTCTGGGCGGTTTGATGACGATTGGCTGGTTGAACAGCCTTGATCACAACTATGATATTGAGAAATTGCTGCCTGGGGGCAACACCGATATCCTGAATAAGGGATTGTTCTCCGAATGGTACAAGCAGGTTGAGGGTGATTCGTTCGATGTGACCACAGCAGCTAACGCCTTTAATCAAATGGTTCGGAATGAGAAGAACATAGATTTATACATGAAGGCCAAAGCGATAGAGCCTATCCTTGAGAATGGGACAAGCGGGACCAAGAAGCTTACAGGGATAGCCATTACAAGAGCGGATGGAACCAAACAAAATGTAACAGCAAAAGCTGTCATTGATGCTACACAGGATGCAGATCTTGCAGCAGCGGCAGGAGTTCCTTTCACAATCGGCCGCGAGGATCTGGGTGACAAGCAAGCTCGGATGGCAGTTACGCTCGTGTTCCGCTTGAAAAATGTGACACCGGATGTGTGGAAACAAATTCAGAAGAGGCTTAAAGATGACGGAGACCCAGGAACGGATGCGAATGAGCTGAGCGCCTGGGGATTCGGAGAAATGCAGAAGTATCCGGCCGAGAATAAGGAACGCGTGAAAATGCGCGGGCTGAACATTGGCAGACAGAACGATGAAACGATGCTTATCAATGCATTGCAAATATTCGGAATCGATGGTCTGGATCCCAAATCTCGTGCAGAAGCATTCGAGATCGGTAAAAAAGAATTACCTTTCGTTCTGGCGCATATGAAGAAGCTGTATCCTGAGTTTGCCGGTTTGGAACTGGATGCAACGGCTCCTGAGCTTTATGTGCGGGAGACACGGCATATGATCGGAGAATACCGGCTTACAATGGTTGATGTAATGGAGAATCGCGATCAATGGGATCGTATCGGATTCGGGTCCTATTCCGTTGATATTCAACGGATCTCGCCAACGGACAGCGGAGCGGTGATGAGCCACCCTGACAAATACGCGATCCCATTCCGCAGCATCGTTCCTCAGAAAGTAGACGGATTATTGGTAGTTGGACGCTCAGCAAGCTTCGATACACTTCCTCATGGTAGTGCCCGTGTTATCCCGGTCGGGATGGCGACAGGTGAAGCAGCAGGCGCCGCTGCCAAGCTTGCAATCGATAAAGGGGTCACGTTCCGCCAGCTATCCGGCTCGAAGGAGCAAATTGCCGAGCTGCAGGATATGCTGAACAAGCAAGGTATGGAGCTGAAAGCTTACCAGATCAAGCCAAAGTCTTATATGCAGCAAAAAGGCTATGAGGGACTTAAAACGTTAGTCAGCATGGGGCTTGTGATCGGAGGCTATGATAACAAAGGCTTCGATACAGAACCTGTATCTAATCCACAGCGGATGGCTAATCTCATGTCAGGCGTGAAGCGAGTACTGAAGCTGACTGGTGATGCGAATGCGGCACTGGCTTCGATTCAAGAGCCTGCGAAGGCAGCGCTCACTCTAGAGCAAGCTGGACTCACTATGGCAAGAGCGCTTGGATTGAGTACGCCTGCGGGTCAAGCGATTCAAGAGCTGCAGACAAAAGGTTACTTGAAGAAGGAAACGATTGACGGCATTGCAGACAAGCAGAAGCTCAACAACGGGGATACGTACATGATGATTCGGGATCTGGTGGAAAAGATCAAGCAATAAATGAACATCTTATTAAGCTATGGGAGGCTTCAAGATGGCATATGTATTCTCCAAAGCAGGGGAGCCTATAACAATTCCATCGCTGATTGAAGGGCTAGGCAGCGAAGGGACGCTTGCAGACAAACAAGAGGCATGGGCAAATCGCTCCGTCTCCATTAAGGCAAATATTGAGTCGGTTTTAGGCCCGTTTCCTGAGCAGATCGAGCCTGGCTTTTCCATCAAGGATGAGTTGGAACGTGAAGGTATAGTTGTACAAAGAATAGAATATACCAGCTGGGACAATGACATTGTCCCGGCTCTTGTCATGTTCCACCCGGATACCAGGAAGAAGGACACAAGAGCTCCTGGCATAATGGCCCTACATCAAACAGCTCCACAAGGTAAGGATGAAGTCGCGGGTCTCTCTCCGCGAGTTGGAATGAATTACGGCCTAGAGCTTGCTCAGCGCGGGTTCATTGTACTTGCTCCTGATGTGTTATCTGCAGGTGAGCGGATCTTCGAGGGACATGAAGCATACCGAACGGCACCCTTTCAGGAACGCTATCCCGAATGGTCGATGATGGGTAAGATGATTTACGATCATCGCTTGGGCTTAACCGTTCTTCAGAGCCTTCCGAATGTGGATGCAGCTCGGATTGGAGCGATCGGCCACTCGCTTGGCGGCTATAATGCCTTTATGCTTGCTGCCTTTGACTCCAGAATACAGGCAGCGGTAAGCAGCTGCGGCTTCAGCACCTTCGCGGGGGATTCTAATCCAGAGCGCTGGGGACTGCGGGATTGGTTCAGTCATATGCCGCAAGTCAATGCTTACTTGGAACGAGGAGAAGCTCCGTTCGAATTCCACGAAGCTGCGGCGTTGGTTGCCCCGCGTGCACTGTTCAATTGGTCCACTCAGCAGGATCATATATTTCCGCATTGGCAAGCGATTGCTGAGGGAGCTTTGCGAATAGGGGAGCTGTACCAGTACTTGGAGGCCGATAGTGAACAGTTCGTCTCGTTACTGGGCATAGGCGGTCACGGCTTTCCGGATACAGCCAGATTCGCCGCGTTCTCGTGGTTGGAGCGTCAGTTGAAGGCTTGATGATAATGGTGGAAAAATGATTCAAGTAGATTTCGTTATACAACGCTTTCGAAATTGTAATATAAATGTAATCTAATTATCATTGTCCCTTAACAATCGTGGAATATAATAGAACTCGACCCCCTTTTTAAAATATATCTCTTTGAAGGCCTACAGCTTCTGCTGTGGGCCACTTTCTTTATTGGGAACTCGTCTGCACGGATGGGAACAAGCGGAAGGGTAAGTTCAACCTTTTCGATCGGAGCTTCATACATAAACGGTGGCACTGCTTAAACAAGTGAATCATATGGTGGTAATTCAACTGTTCAAACTGTTTGACCAAATAAACCAAGCCCCACTCCTGCTGCGAGGGTCATGGCCAATTATGGGACAATCCACTTACATATAATGTCATTAACTGCTTGCGAAAAATAAATAAGGGAGGTTTACTTACGAAAACAAGAATTGGAATTCACCAATTCATTCGCTATCCTGGTTGTGCTCAGGGGGATTTTCCTGGTCATAGGCCGAACCCTCATCAGATGCTTTGGAATAACATCCGTGGCAGTATAATCTTCCGTGATCAGTGACTCCGTCGAGAAATCCGTCTTTACAGTAGATCGATGCTCCGCAAGTAACACAAACTCCTACTAACTCCATAGTACGCCTCCTTTTAAATGAAAACTTCTATTTGGATTTTATCACAGATTTGATCAGAACTAACGCACAAACATAACTAATTATGATAAGCGAGAGTCCGAGCTATGATTGACCTGACCTCCTGACTTCTTTGGTGTACTTTATTTGGGCTGCTAAAGTTGAGTCATTTATTAGGAAAATACACCAATTTTTTATAGGACCCCTTAGAGTAGATGCTGACGTAGGATCCAAATAAAATTCACACTAATTTCACAAAGTCTTTATTACAATGATCAAAATGAATCTAACATCAGTGAGGTGAGGATTTGGCTGCTTTGTTGGAAGTGCGTGATCTCCGCAAACAATTTGGATCGGGGGAAAACAAAGTAGAGGCGCTGAAATCGATCCATTTCTCTTTGCAAAAAGGCGAATTTGTCGCGATTATGGGTTCGAGTGGATCTGGTAAATCAACACTAATGCATATTTTGGGAGGGATGGAAAAACCGACCTCCGGTAAAATCTTTGTGGACGGAGAAGAAGTCAATAAAACTTTGTTCAACGAACCGAAAGCAACCAAATTTCGGCGGGAAAAAATCGGATTCGTATTTCAAGGTTACAATCTACTCGCTGCATTAACCGCGGAGGAAAACGTTGCTCTCCCCTTGATCTTGTCCGGGATGGGGAAACGTGAGATCTTGAATGCGACCGAAGAAATGCTTCAATTCGTCGGTTTATATGAACGCCGCAAGCATCGGCCGGGCCAACTATCTGGAGGACAACAACAGCGGGTGGCCATAGCTCGCGCGCTTGTGCACCGTCCCCCAATCCTGCTTGCGGATGAACCAACTGGAAATCTTGACGCCGTAACGACAATAGGGATTTTGCAATTGTTTTCAATCATGCAATTGAAGTTCAACCAATCCATTCTGCTTGTAACGCATGATCCTTCGGTAGCAGCGCATGCCAGTCGAGTGATCTTTTTTCAAGACGGTACAATAGAGCAAGAGTGGGTCAATGATCTCGAAAAACCTTTTCATGAGCGCAGCAATAACATTCTGGATCAACTGCGGAGTTCAGGGGGGAAGCGGGATGATTTCTAACCTATGGGGGCTGGCTGTCAAGACCATATGGGTGAAAAAGCTGCGAACGCTTTTTTCTATTGTATCAATCGTATTAGCTGTCGGGTTATTATGTGCCGTGCTGCTCTTGCAAGAACAGATGAACCAGACTTTGGAACAGCAATTATACGAACAATACGGCCGTGCCGATCTAATCATGGAGTTTCGTTCAGGAACTATCGGTTCTAATGGAGTAAAAGCATTCAACGCGGAAACAATTACAAAAATAATTAATTTGGAAAATATAGATGAAATAGGTCAGGCACTCGATGATCCGAAGCGATACAAAGAGAAAACGGATGACTTCACAATGAAGGGTTTATCCTATACGGGGGTCGATAACAGCCCTTTGACGAAAGCGTATTATCGGTTTGAGCATTCACTGGAAATGAACGAAGTGGTGATATCTGCATCGTTGGCGAATCAACTGCGCGCTGGTGTATCCGATTCGATTGTGTTCCCTCTTCAAAGCGGGAAGCAGGTGGAGTGGACCGTGACGGAGATCATTCCTGATATCCAGGCTTCAGATGGAAAGCCGATGAACAAAGCGTTATTTCATTTGACATCTTTACAGCAAACCATGGGATTGGTAGGATACATTAATCCTGTTATAGCAGATGTGAAACCTGGATTGGATAAACTAATTGTCATGTCTTCTATTATGATGGACTTGTCCTTGGGTTCTGAGTTTGGAATTGTTTTATTGGACAGTTTGGAGAGAGAGCAGAGCAGCGTACTAAATTTCAAAATTATGAGTTATATATTGGCTGTAATTGTTTGCATCGTCAGCATTGTCTTATATATTGGATTGCTACAGACATCGATCCGAGAAAGAATGACGGAAATGGCGATTCTACGATCATTGGGGGGAAGTGAACAGCAACTAAGAAAAACGGCAATGGTTGAGGCAGCGATTATCGGTTTAATCGGAGTGAGTAGTGGGGTTGCCTTAGGGTTGTTAATCAACAAGGTTGGCGTAAGATTCCTCTCTGGGTTATTGCAAATTGACATAATTCAAACACCTGTGAACGGGCTTGGATTAGCGATGGTTGCGATGCTAGCTTGGCTGACTGTCATTGCGGTATCACTTGTTCCTGCTTGGAGAGCGTCAATCGTTGATCCGATCCGCTGTTTTCGCCAAGCGGTCGAAGACGATCCAGATGAATCAAGAGGGAGAATCGGACTTTTTACTGGTCTCGTGTTTGCCGGAATTGCTATGATAGTGCTCAGTATGTCTTTTCGAACCGGTTCGAATGGTAGAGCATTATGGAGTTCCCTTGGCGGATTGATCTGGACGATTGGTGTACTGCAGGGTACTTTTGTTGTTTTAAATCCGGTGTTGCGACTTATCGCCTCTTGCTTTGGCCAATTGAGGGGTGGGGCATGGCAGATTGTTTTGAAGCATATGGCAGCAGATCGAAAGCAAAGTGCGTTCATTATCCTGCTCATTTCTCTACCTTTAACAGTATTTATACCTGTAAATACAATAATGACACTTTCACTAAACGGAACAACCGAATCTGTTGAACGTAAATATGTAACTGACATGCTCATATATACAGAGAGAGAAGCTTATATGAATCAGAATAGGTATCATTTGCCGACAAGCCTAATATCGGAAATTAATAACCTGTCTGGTGTGCAAAAGGTAATTCCGATTTCGGGTTCAGAGTCAGCTCGTCTGATCGATTACGATTTCTCTGTAGCTGATCCCGAGTGGATATCCGTTAACAATGTCAAAAACCCGGGAGCTAAGTATCCGGATTACATGGGAGTCTCTGTAATTGCTACAGATATCCATGAACTGTCCGATCTCGGCCTGATCCCTCAACTCAATATCGCTATTAATCAGGTGGTCCTTCCTGAACCCTATGCGGAACATCTTGGCATAAAAGTAGGGGACCCCTTAAAATTGGTTATGGGTGAAGAACAAACTATTGTAACCGTGGGTGCGATCATCCAAGATTTCGAATTCCTTAATCATAATCAATTGAAACGAATTATACTTGTTGATCGAAGCCATATGGTACTTCGCCCCTATTTTGGAACCTTTGAGAAAGTTCTAGTCAAAGCAGACATGAATCACCGTAGCGAAATATACATGGGTTTGAGTAGATTGCAGCATCAGTTTCCCGATCTGAGATGGGGGGATAAACAAACGGAGATGGATGAAATGTTGCATATACTCAACCAGCGAATGGGATTTCTTTGGATCATTGCCGCCATCGTTTTGATCATGAGTATGATGGGCATGTTCAATGCTCAAAGTGCCAGTATCCACGCCAAACGGCGTGAATATGCTGTTCTTCGAGCCATCCATCTGACTCCAATGCAAATGGTGCAAATGGTTTTGATGCAAAGTATTATTTCCGCAGTGTTTGCCGTATTTTTGGGGCTTTTGACGGGAACGATCATGACCTTCGGATTTTATAATGCACTTGGGGGAGGAAAAGCATTTAGTGATTTAACGATCCCATGGGTCCAACCCGCCAGTCTCATCATGCTCGTGTTGACTTATTCCGTTCTCATTTCATTACCAATGGCTTTTAAGTTGGCTCGAATGAAAATCGTGAAAGCTCTTACTATGGAATGAATTGCGACTATGAAATATTCGTTCGATCGCCTTGCAAAAAGCTAGCAAACTGAACAAGCAAAAAACTTGATGTCGAACCTTGACTTTATTGCTCGACAATATTACAATCGGTAATAATATTGAAATGGATTCGTTGATAGGAAGAAGTAATTCGGCCCCATGTACTCTAGAGAGGGAAGCCTTGGCTGCAAGCTTTCCGGCAATGACCGAATGAAAGACATCCTGGAGAACAGACGGTGAACGACTTTCTAGTCCTATTAGGCTGAAGCGCCATTTGGGAGCAGAGACGTTTCATTAGCCGAATGCGTAAGCGGGCGTTAACCGTATGAAGAGCGTGCTGATGCAGGCTTACCTAGCTTCCCTGATGAATCGGGGGTGTGCATGGTAAGAGGTCTATGCGCGAAATTTGGGTGGTACCACGGTAGATTATACGATCTCTCGTCCCTGACATTAGTCAGGGATGGGGGATCTTTTTAGTTTGTCGAGAGGTGTAAGTCACTAATGAGGTAAATATCGGAGGTGGGGCAATGAGCATTCAGAAACCTAAAGGGACACAGGATTTGCTGCCCGGGATCGTTGAGAAATGGCAGTACCTGGAGGACAAAGCGCGCGATATATGTGCACGATTCAATTACAAGGAAATTCGTTCACCGATCTTCGAGAATACGGAGCTGTACCAACGAGGTGTTGGAGAGACGACCGATATCGTCGAGAAAGAAATGTACACGTTCCTGGATAAAGGCGACCGCAGTATGTCGCTCAGACCAGAAGGGACCGCAGGTGTCGTTCGGGCGTATGTGGAGAACAAGCTCTATGGAGAACCCGACATCGCCAAGCTTTATTACATGGGACCGATGTTCCGCTATGAACAGCCGCAAGCTGGCCGCTACCGTCAGTTCCATCAATTCGGGATCGAAGCGATTGGCTCCTCCGATCCTAGCCTGGACGCGGAAGTCATTGCAATGGGCTACTTGTTCTACAAGGAAATTGGCTTGACGGGTGTGCGCGTGGAGATTAATTCTGTAGGTAATCCATCCTGCAGAGCGGTTTATCGCGAAGAGCTCCAGAAGTTTTTTGCTCCTGTTAAGGATCAGCTGTGCAAGGATTGTCAATCTAGATATGACAGGAATCCGATGCGGATTCTGGACTGTAAGAAGGATCAGAAATTCGGCGTTGGCGCACCTTCCATATTGGATTTCCTCGATGAGGAGTGCAGCGTGCATTTTGGCAAGGTGAAACAGCATTTGACCGATATGGGCATTGAATATGAAGTTAATCCTCGTATGGTGCGTGGGCTGGATTATTACACGCATACGGCATTCGAATACAAGTGCGCCGGAATCGGTGCGATTGATACGATAAGCGGCGGCGGAAGATACAATGGGCTTGTTGCACAGATCGGCGGCGATGATCAGCCGGGAGTTGGCTTCGGGCTTGGGTTGGAACGTGTGCTTCTCGTACTGGAAGCGCAAGGTGTTGAAATTCCGTCGGTCCGTCCGTTGGATGTGTATATGATCGGCATGGGAGAGCAAGCGGAAGATCAAGTGACGAAGCTGCTTTTCCAACTGAGGTCCGCAGGGCTCACAGCTGAGAAAGATTACGAAGGCCGCAAGATGAAAGCTCAGATGAAATCAGCCGATCGTATGAAAGCTCGATATGTAGCTATTTTAGGCGATAATGAGCTTGAACAGGGAGTTATCTCACTGAAGAATATGGCAACAGGCGAGCAGGAACAGGTTGAATTAGGACAATTAGCAGCAACGGTGAAGAACAGAAGCTAATAAAGAACGACATCAAAGGATCAATCAATCCTATACTTCCAAATCGCTAATACAAACTCAGGAGGCTATCTATTATGTTATTGAAAACCCATCATTGCGGTAAGTTAGACAAATCCCACGTCGGTCAGACCGTCATATTGAACGGCTGGGTGCAGGTTCGTCGTGACCTTGGCGGCGTATTGTTCATCGATCTTCGCGATCGCAGCGGGATTGTACAGGTAGTATTCAATCCGGATTTCTCCGGAGAGGCTCTGGATATCGCGGATAAAGTGCGCAGCGAGTATGTACTGGGTGTAAAGGGCCAAGTTGTTGAACGCGACCCGGCTACATTCAATGCTAACCTGCTCACAGGCGAAATTGAAGTTCAAGTGAATGAAATTGAAATTTTGAACGCAGCCAAGACACCTCCTTTCTTTATCGAGGATGACATTGAGATTGACGAACAGCTGCGTCTGAGATACCGCTATCTGGACTTGCGTCGTCCGGAGATGCAGAAGACCCTTCAGCTTCGTTCCAAAGCGGCCAAGGTATTCCGTGATTTTCTCGATGACAATGGTTTCCTGGAAATCGAAACCCCTATATTGACTAAGAGCACGCCTGAGGGCGCTCGTGATTACCTGGTGCCTAGCCGTGTTCATCCGGGTGAGTTTTTCGCCCTCCCGCAATCGCCGCAAATTTACAAACAATTGCTTATGGTCAGCGGCATGGAGCGTTATTATCAGATTGCCCGCTGCTTCCGTGACGAAGATCTGCGTGCGGATCGTCAGCCTGAGTTTACGCAAGTGGACATCGAGACATCATTCCTGTCCCGTGACCAACTGCTTGACTTGATGGAGGAATTGGTCGTTCGCTTATTCCGTGAGACGCTTGGCACAGAGATCCCGCGTCCATTCCAACGGTTAAGCTACGCAGACGCAATGGGCAAATACGGCTCCGATAAGCCGGATCTTCGATTCGGTCTTGAGCTTGAAGATGTTTCCGATATTGTGGCGGAATCCGGTGTGCAGGTATTTGCCAATGTGATCAAGAAAGGCGGACAGGTCAAGGCGTTGAACGCCAAAGGCTGCGGAACCTGGAGCCGCAAGGAAATCGATGATCTTGCACCATTTGCTGCCCGCTATGGAGCAAAAGGACTTGCCTGGATTCAAGTAAAAGACGGCGAGTTCAAAGGGCCGATCGTGAAGTTCTTTAGCGCTGAGGAGATTGAAGCAGTGAAAGCGCGTCTTGGTGCGGAAGAAGGCGACTTGCTGTTGTTCTCTGCGGATACGAAAAAGGTGGTAGCCGATGTTCTAGGCAACCTTCGTCTGAAAATTGGCCGCGAGCTTGGGTTAATCAACGATAAGGAATTCAAGTTCGCATGGGTGATCGACTTCCCGCTGCTTGCTTATGATGAGGAATCCAAGCGTTATGTAGCGGAACACCATCCGTTCACGCGTCCGCATGAAGAGGACGGGCATTATTTTGATACAGACCCGGGAAAAATCCGCGCACAAGCGTACGACCTTGTATTGAACGGATATGAAGTAGGCGGCGGTTCGATGCGGATATTCCAGCGCGATATGCAAGAAAAAATGTTCGCAGCTCTTGGCTTCTCGAAGGAACAAGCATACGAACAGTTTGGTTTCTTACTGGATGCTTTTGAATATGGTACACCTCCGCATGGCGGTTTTGCCTATGGGTTCGACCGTCTGGTTATGTTGATGTCGGGACGTACGAACTTGAGAGAGACGATTGCCTTCCCTAAAACCGCGAGCGCAACCGATCTGCTTATGAGTGCGCCGTCTGAGGTTGATCTGAAGCAGCTTGAGGATTTGTCGATCCGCCTCGCTCTGAAGCAGCCTGCTGCAAAGGCATAAGTTCAGCTCCCTAACGAACAATGAAGAGGAGAATAACAACAGATGCTGCATCAATTTTCTAGAACTGAACTTGCGATTGGTCCGGAAGGCATCGAGGTCATGCGCGGCAGTACGGTAGCCGTATTAGGACTTGGAGGGGTGGGCTCCATAGCGGCAGAAGCTTTGGCTCGTTCCGGTGTAGGCCGTCTCATCCTGATTGATAAAGACGTGGTCGACATCACGAACATTAATCGGCAAGTCCATGCGTTCCACCACACGGTCGGCCAGTCCAAAGCGGATCTGATGGAGCAAAGGGTCAAGCAGGTCAACCCTGATATAGAAGCTATTGCTCTGAATATGTTTTACACGGAGGAGACGTACGAGAAGCTGTTCGAATATCCAATCGATTACGTGCTGGATGCTTCCGATACGGTTACGTTCAAAATTCATATCATCAAACAATGCTTGCATCGTAAAATTCCGATCATCTCCTGCATGGGGGCGGCCAACAAGATGGATCCGACGATGTTCCAGGTTGCGGACATTTCGAAGACGGAAATGGACCCGTTAGCGCGGGTGATTCGTCAAAAGCTGCGCAAGGAAGGGATTCACAAGGGCGTTAAGGTCGTCTACTCCACGGAACAGCCGATCAAGCCGAGAGTGGACGTTACGAAGCAGATCGTTCCCGAGAATGCGCCGGACAGACGGAAAGCTCAACAGCCTCCTGCGAGCAACTCCTATGTTCCTCCAGTTGCGGGATTGATTATGGTAAGTGTTGCGGTTAAGGATTTGCTGAAGCGCGCGGAGAAGCAGGGAAAGCTGCGTCCATAGCGGATAATCGATTCATTAGTCCAAAGTAAATAAGCCTGTTTGTCGGATAGCTGTCACTCTAAAGGTGGCGGCTTTCTCGTTTAACAGTTAAAATCAATGTAGTTCTATACACAGAAGAAGAGAGTCACGATGCAGGAATGTTCCGGCAAATAAGTGCATGGAATCAATAAGGAAGAGGTGTACCTGATATGGATATGGATTTATTCTCAAATCACGAGGCATCCTCTCCAGTTGGTAAGCTGCTCGCCGATCGAATGCGGCCGCAGACGCTAGACGAATATCTCGGTCAGGAGTCTATAGTGGGACCAGGTAAGCTGCTGCGAAGAGCGATAGAAGCGGATCAAGTGAGCTCGATCCTGTTGTACGGACCGCCTGGGACAGGAAAGACAACGCTAGCCCATATCGTCTCCAATCATACAAAAGGTGACTTTGTCAGGTTGAATGCGGTCGATGCTTCCGTCAAAGATGTGCGGGAAGTCATTGAGCAGGCCAAGCAGACGAAAGCAATGTATGGGCGCAAGACGATTCTGTTCCTCGACGAGGTGCATCGATTCAACAGCTCGAGGCAGGATGCGCTGCTCCCTGCGGTGGAGCAGGGGGTGATCGTCTTCATCGGCGCGACGACCGAGAACCCGTTCCACCATGTGAACGGGGCGTTATTGTCGCGCTCCACGCTCTTCGAGCTGCAGCCGCTGACGCATGAGCATGCGCTGGCAGCGATGCGCCGAGCGATCGCGGATCGCGAGCGCGGCCTGGGGTTCATGCCGCTCGCGGCAGAGGAGCCGGCGCTCGAGCACATTGCCCGGATGGCCGGCGGAGATATTCGCCGGGCGCTCAATGCGCTTGAGCTCGCGGCGGTGACGACGAGCCCGGATGCGGACGGCACGATCCGCATCACGCTTGAGGTCGCCGAGGAATCGATTCGGCGGCCCACGGTGAAGGCGGACGAGTCGACACAGTACGACGTCCTGTCCGCCTTCCACAAGAGTGTGCGTGGATCAAGCGACGCCGCGCTGTATTGGTTTCTCCATGCCGTCGAGAATCTGGGCATGGACCCGATGGTGTTCCTGCGGAGGCTCATAGTCGCTTGCAGCGAGGACATTGGCTTGGCCAATCCCCAGGCGATGGTACAAGCTGTGACAGCGATGGACGCCTACCATAAGATCGGTTGGCCGGAGGCCAAGTACAACATTGCGCAGGCGATTCTCTTTGCTGTCGAGAGTCCGAAGTCGAACTCGACCGCGCTCGCCATCTCCAAGGTGATGGCTTCGTTCCAACAGACGAAGTCACCGGAAGTCCCGCTCCATCTGCGTGACGCGCATTACAAAGGCGCAGCCCAGCTCGGCCATGTCGGTTACAAATATCCGCATGACTATCCTGGCCGTTATGTCGCTCAACAGTACTTGCCGACCCCGATAAGGGACGAAGTGTTCTTCGAGGCTGACGGGCAAGGGATGGAAGAGAAGATGAAGCAGAATCAACAGTTGCGCAGACGTGAGGGTCGGGGCGAATTGTAGCTATGAGGTGATAGAATGACTAAATGTATAATTATGTTTGCATTAGCTACAATATTGTTATCCGCTTGCACTAATTCTAATGGACATCGTAATGAATCCAGTTTCCCGAAGGTGACGAAACCATACCGTGCTGAGCAAGCCGCTCAAAATGGTGATGTGGTAAACGTCCACGGAAAGTATTCGAATATGGATAAATGGCATCAATTTATTGAGAATGTTAATAGCAATCAAGCAGGTAAAGTCCGAATTACTCAGTATACAATTGAAGGAGACCCGATCTTTTACGAGCTCATTTATGATGGCAAGACGATTCATTATACATTCGATAACTCCATGGATGCCTATGGGTCAGATAAGGGTAGACCTGATACGAGCTGCAAAGGGATCGGAACGAAGAAAAATGAGCAAGCTCGAGAATATTACGTATTAACGGGCTGTGATAAGGATACTGGCGATACGTTTTGGTTTGCAAAAGAGTAATAGATAGAAAAGAGTGCAGCGTACTTTTTAACTGCAAAAGCTGCAGTTATTATACTGGGATCGACGTTTTTTACCAATATAACTGCATTTCGTACCGTTAATTTTTGGAAATCCGACTCATTTCGGTAAAAGTCTAAAATTAGATGCAGGTTTTGCAGTAATCATTCAAATTGCTAACGGCTGAGAGTATTTAGCTGCAGGTTTTGCAGTTACCTTCTATCGTTATCTAGAGCTAGAGTATCTGCATCTGTCCCATTTATCCATTCAAGGAAGCATGCTGAGAAACTGCCGGGCCGCGGAGGAGAGAGGGACATCCCGCAAGGTTATCAATCCTACTCGACGCGGCGGAATGGGAGGATCCAGGATCACTTCCCTCAGCACCCCTGTCTGCAGCTCATCGCCAATAAAATTACGGATGACGCAGGCTAACCCAAGCCCGATGCGGGCAAATTGGACGAGCAGCTCGATACTGCCGAGTTCAATCTCCGGCTCCAGGGTGACTCCTTGCTTCTGGGCAAACTGATCGATATAGCTGCGGGTTCCGCTCGCCCGTTCCAGCATCAATAAGGGATACTTTTGTAGCTGTTGCACAGTAATAGGTTGATCCGGTAATTTCTCGAACGAGGCGCCGGACACAAAGCAATCCTGCAGCTCCATACTTTCTCTTACCTCGAACATGCGATCTTCCACCTTAAGCGGCAAGTTGACGATGCCGAAGTCAATTCGGCCTTCTTTTAACAGATTGAGCGTCTCTTGCGTCGTGCGGTTAGTCACTTGAAACCGGATGGAAGGGTACTCATTGTGGAATTGCTCCAGATAGGGAAGCAGAAAATAGCGGCACAATGTATCCCCGGCACCGATCCGAATTTCTCCTTCCTGTAACAAATGGATTTCCGCAAGCTTCTTCTCTCCCGCCTCAATGAGATGATAAGCCTGAGCGATGAACCGGTATAACACTTCCCCTTCCGAAGTCAGCCTTACTCCCTTTGGGATGCGCAGGAATAAAGGCCCGCCCAGCTTGCTTTCCAATTGTTTGATAGCATGGCTAACCGCTGGCTGTGTGATATATAATTCGGCCGCAGCTCTGGTGAAGCTTCCCGTCTTAGCCGTTACATAGAAAACGCGATATCCTTCTAAATTATCTATCATGGTATAAACCTCACTAATATAGACTATTAAAAGTATTCATTTTATTTATGAAGATATCCCCATTATAATGGGAATTGTAAGGATAGTTCAAGTTTGGAAAGGGGTACAAGCGCATGCCAGTTACAGCGATTGTTGGAGCGAATTGGGGAGACGAAGGAAAAGGGAAGATGACGGATGTGTTAGCCGGAGGAGCAAAGGTTGTAGTCCGGTACCAGGGTGGCAGCAATGCGGGACATACGATCATTAATGAGTTCGGTAAATTTGCTTTGCATTTATTACCTTCCGGGGTGTTTGCTCCTGGAGTTATTAATGTGATCGGTCCTGGAGTAGCTTTTCATCCTGGTGATTTCCTGAAGGAGCTTGGGGGGCTGCTAGATAAAGGAGTGCCTGCTCCGGAGATTCGCATTTCTGATCGTGCTCAGCTCGTGCTGCCTTATCATAGATTGTTCGACGCGTTAGAAGAGGAACGCCTGGGTGCCCGTCAGTTCGGTTCTACCAAGACAGGCATAGCACCGTTCTATTCTGACAAATATTTGAAGATCGGCGTACAGATCGCCGATCTGTACAACGAGCCTCGCTTGCGCGAACGGCTTACAGCCGCCCTCGAAGCGAAGAACGTGCTGCTGCAGCACCTGTATGGCAAGCCCCCGCTCACCGCGGAGGAGCTGATCGGGCAGCTGCAGCAAGAAGGCGAGCGTATCGCACCGTATGTGTGCGACACGGGCAAGCTGATGCGCGATGCGCTGAACCGCGGCGAGCTGATCCTCGCCGAAGGACAGCTTGGCGCGCTGCGCGATCCCGATCACGGGATATACCCGTTCTCGACATCTTCATCGACGCTCGCTGGCTTCGCCACCGTGGGCGCCGGCTTGCCGCCTGCGGCGATCACGCGCATCGTCGCAGTGACGAAGGCCTATTCCAGCTGCGTAGGCGCCGGGCCCTTCGTCACCGAGATCTACGGCGCTGCCGCCGATGAACTGCGCCGCCGCGGCGGGGACGCCGGCGAATTCGGCGCCACGACCGGCAGGCCGCGGCGGATGGGCTGGTTCGACGCGGTGGCGACCCGCTACGGCTGCCAAGTGCAGGGCGCTACTGAGGTAGCGCTGACTAACCTGGACGTCCTCGGGTACTTGGACGACATCCCGGTCTGCACCGCCTACGAGTTGGACGGCGTCCAGACCGACGACTTCCCAGTCTCCGCTCGTCTGGATGAAGCGAAGCCTGTCTTGAGCTCACTGCCAGGCTGGAAGACTGATATCTCGGCGATCCGAGAATTCGACCAGTTGCCGCAAGCCGCACAGCAGTATGTGCTCGAGCTGGAGAAAATGATCGGTGTGAGAATTAGCTGGGTATCAGTCGGCCCACGCAGGGATCAGCTAATAATCCGATAGGGTGTTTCTCATGATTGTAATCTAATCGATAAATTACTATTACTCTAATTGTAAAGTGCAGTTGATTTCCTCCAATCAAGCCGAAAAAGCCTGATTCAAGGAATTTCAACTGCATTTTTGCAATTGAACACCTCCAAATCAGGCTAGAGAAACCACTTATTTATATTGTATTTTTACAATTTGACGGCATTCATCGCATCTGATGCACCGACCAGAGGGGTCACAACATCAATAATAGCGCCGCCCAAGCATATATCGCCATCATAGAACACAACCGCTTGTCCTGGCGTGACTGCTTTCTGAGGCTTATCGAAAGTAACCTCGCAGGTCGTCTCCCCTGTGAAACGAACGCTAACGCCTTGATCCGGTTGACGATATCGAAATTTGGCTGTACAGCGGAACGGGGACTCCGGGCGCACTGGACTAATCCAGTTAAGATCCGTGGCAGACAGCCCGACCGAATACAGGCTAGGATGTTTTTCGCCTTGCACTACGTACAGAATATTACGCTCCAGATCCTTCCCCGCAACGAACCATGGCTCGCCATTGCCGTCAGCACCTCCGCCGATCCCAAGACCTTGACGCTGTCCGAGTGTGTAATACATCAGACCGTCGTGCCGGCCCTTCACTACGCCGTCTAACGTCTGCATCTCGCCGGATTTGGCAGGCAAATAGCTGCTAAGGAATTCCTTAAAGTTGCGTTCCCCAATAAAACAAACACCCGTGCTATCTTTTTTCTTCGCAGTCGACAACCCTGCTTCAAGAGCGATTCGTCGAACCTCAGGCTTAGGCAGGTGACCGATCGGGAACATCGCCTTGGATAATTGCTGCTGGTTCAGAGCGTTCAGGAAATACGACTGATCTTTCCCCGTATCCACGCCGCGCAGCAAGCGGTACTCGCCATCGACCAGCTCAACCTTGGCATAGTGACCTGTAGCGATATAATCTGCGCCGAGTGCCAGCGCCTTTTGCAGAAACTCGCCGAATTTGATCTCGCGGTTGCACATCACATCAGGATTAGGCGTACGACCCTTCTTATATTCATCAAGGAAATAGTTGAACACCTTATCCATATATTCTTTTTCGAAATTGACGGTATAGAATGGAATCCCGATCTGACTGCATACGCGTCTTACGTCTTCGGCATCTTCCTCGGCCGTACAATGACCGAACTCATCGGTATCATCCCAATTCTTCATGAATATCCCGATTACTTCATAACCTTGCTGCTTAAGCAGAAGAGCTGTGACCGAGGAATCGACTCCTCCTGACATGCCTACGACTATTCTGGTTTGTGACGGATCTATATGTTTCATTCTGAATGGCGCCTCTTTCCTGTTAGTGCGGATTCAATATAGTTTGCACTATTCCATTTTGCTATTTTATTTTATCATAAATTAGAGCCATTCGCTCCTCTGCCTGGTTTTCTAAAAGGAATGCTCTTATGCAGAGCTCAGTTGCGGTATAATAACCTTATGGTTCATAACAATGTCGGAATGGGTGAATGAATATAATGAAATGGCTTCGAACCTATATGAACCGAAAATACTGGTTCAAGATGCTGATCTCCATTGGCATGCTTTCGATAGTTGTGGTCATCCTCTCATCAGCCGTTCTATTCTACAAATCACAAAACACCCTGCTTGATATTCAGCACGAGTCTAATCGCAAAATGCTCGATCAAGTTACTTACAACATTGATTTCACAGATAGAATGCTGAACAATCTGATCACCACGACATTTATTGATATGAGAACGAGTTATTTGCTCGACACGGTCGATCCTGAAGAATATAAACTGTATCCCAGCATCATGTCGTTCGGTAAAATTATCAACTCGATTCCTATGTTGGATTCAATCATGGTGTACAATTCCCGGAGCGGCTGCTTCTATTATTATTCCGAGACCAAGGTGCTTAACTGCAAGGAAGATGGAATGAACGGGTTGATGGACAATTATGTAAGGAATACGTCGACGGTTCCAAGACTTCAACTGATCCCGATCTATTATAGTGAGACGGATCGGAGAATCAGTCATTTTTCCTATTTTATGTATAGCAACTTATCCGGCTCCTTGTTCGGCTCTAACAGCAGCGCGCTTATTTTCAACATCAAGCCTGAGTGGTTATTCAGCAATATCTCGGAAATTAATCAGCTTACTGATTTCAGGGATAGTGAGCTGCTTATCGTCGATGGCAAGGGAAGCATTGTAAATGATCTGGCCGGCAATGGTGCATGGAACGGATTATGGACACGAATCGAGCAGGAACGGCAGTCCAGCGGTAGAGCTCCCCATTCATTCATTGATAAAAGCGAAGGTACACCTCATCTGATTACGTATGTGTCTTCCGGGAATGCCGATTGGACAATAGTCAGCGTGCAGCCTTATGATGCTGTAGTGCAGCTAATTGGTGAGTTGAAGACGTTTACAATTATGGTGGTAGCGATTGTTCTGCTGCTGACTGCCATCAGCTCAGTAGTGCTTGCTTCACGGCTGTACAATCCCATATCAGGTGTTCTCAAGCAAATTCGCAAAAGCTTTTCTCAGGATGAAGCACCTGCAGCAGGCAAACGCGACGAATTCGGAATTATCTCAACCGTGCTGGAAGAGACAATGAGTGAGATGCAAGCGCTTAGACAGGAGCAGGACTCGCAGAGTGGAATATTGAGGGGTTATTACGTAAGGCAGCTATTATTGGACAGCCCGCATG
Organism: Paenibacillus sp. J2R1T-4; assembly: GCF_059692235.1. Lineage (NCBI taxonomy): Bacteria > Bacillati > Bacillota > Bacilli > Caryophanales > Paenibacillaceae > Paenibacillus > Paenibacillus sp. J2R1T-4. The sequence continues at coordinate 273,554 of NZ_JCAUBA010000004.1, forward strand.
TCACGTCTAGCGATGCTCTCACCCACATGCAAATTCCTTTAAAGGACAACACTCTTTTTGCAGTTTGTCTCTTTATACTGGATGAGTACGATAGCTTGGGTGGCAAGTACAGTGCAGAAGAACGGCAGCACGTGATGTCTTCTTTTGGCAGCAAAGTGGAAGAGGTCGTCAGCGCATCGTTCCCGGCCGATTGTATTGATGTTGGGAGCGGCCATTTGGCCGTGCTTCTGCATAGTGAGCTTCCAACCAACGAGCTGATGGAGCAGATCTGCAGCTTGGCTGCGGTCGTTCAGGAGGCCGTTACCCGGGAGTGCGATTTATCCGTGACGGTTGTGTGTAGCGATCCGGTGGATGATCATGCGTGTATATCCAGTCAGTATATGAAGGCCAAGGAATACGCCAAATACAAATTCGTCTATGGTAAAAAAGCCATTATTGTTCCGGAGAGGGTACGTGCTAACGAGGAGTATGAATGGCAGGGCTTCCCGCCTGAGCTGGAGAAAAGGTGGCTGGCCGCAATCCGCACCTCCGATGCTGAGGAAGGACCCCGATATTTGGACGAGCTGTTCGCAACCATCGGAAGATGCAATTATGATCAGATCATTCATTCCTTGCTGTCTCTGGTTGCCGCTGCCACTCATGCTCTTCCGGTGATGGCTAATTCATCCGGTGCGATCGATTTGCGTTCGGTGTATCGGCTTATTTTTGAGAAAGAAACTTTGGCGGACGTGTACGAGCTGTTTGTGTCCCTGTTCCACTTAAGGCAGCAGGAGGAACATCGGCACATGTCGGAGAATACGAAGCGCCAACTGTTGGTCCATACAATCAAGGAAATTGTGGATGCCAAATACACCGATGCCGATTTGTGCCTGCAGAGTATAGCAGATATGGTCAATTTATCTTCGTCTTATGTCGGCAAGCAATTTCGCGATCAAGAGGACCTGTCTGTGGCCAAGTATATAACGGCCGTTCGGATGGAACGTGCAGCCAAGCTGCTGCAGGAAACGGATGACAGTGTCAATGCTGTAATGGAGAAGGTGGGCTTCTTGAATCAGAGTTATTTCTTCAAGCTGTTCAAGCAGCACTTCAATGTGACTCCGAACGAATTTAAGAGCGCCCATTACAGGTTGAATGGTTGAAGAGCTTGTAACCCGCGATTGCGGTTTGCAAGCTTTTTTTGCAGCTGTGTATTACAGTCCGTTTTTACTGACGGTTCCACCCGAAATCCATTATTACAGTCCGTTTTTACAGTCGCATTTTCGCATTTTTTGCAGTCAAGAATTCCTATTTGCAGTATGCAATGCCCATCGGATAGGGCTAATATGAAAGCGTGTTCAAACACACAGCCTGCTCGCGAGCGGCTTAAATTCAGGCTTACAAATTAAAGGGAGGTTGAATTTTTATAATGTCAAGCAAATCAAAACTACTTATCACTACTGTAATGACGGGAGCTCTGCTGATCGGAGGCTGTACCAAGGCCGATGATCCAGTCCAGCCTCAGAACACGGACGGACCGAGTAAGACACCGCCTATCGAGCTTTCATGGTTCATTGATGGAGACGCAGGCAGTTTGCTGCCTGAGAAAGCGGATGAGGATTTCGTCAAAAAAGCAATCGAGGAGAAATTCAATGTAAAGCTTAAAGTACAGAGCTACCCGGCTGGAGCAGACTACGACAACAAGTTGACGGTTGCATTAGCCAGTGGCAATAGTCCGGATATGTTCATTACAAGTGGGACTCTCTCTCAAAAATTGATTCAGGATGGCCTGATTGCCAAGATGGCCCCGTTCGTCTCGAACCAAACGATGCCGAACTATTACAAGTACTGGAATACGAACGCATTGGAGATGAAGTCCTATCAAGTAGAAGGAGATTTCTATCGGGCTCCTCTGCCTTACAAGAAAAATTTGCAACTGGCTTATTATATTCGCAAAGACTGGTTAGATAAATTCTCACTGTCCGTTCCGAATACCTACGATCAGATGCTAGCAGCGATGCGCAAGTTCACGAATGATGATCCGGATGGTAACGGTAAGAAGGATACGTACGGCTTCACAACCAACGGGAACGGCAAGTCACTTGCGCTTGCTTTTCCGCAGTGGAGACAGAATGGTCTGTACGCCGGATATTATGTGGAGAATGATCAGTTCTTTGATTCCCAAACTGATCCGCGTGTAGCGAAAGTAGTGGACGATACGCTCAAAATGATTGAGGAAGGCCTGGTAGATCCGGACTGGTTCCTGAACAAGGCGGAGCAGGTTACAGACAAGGCCGTACAAGGTAAAGCGGGTATTGTGTACAGCGCTGATGTCAATTTCGCATTGGACAGCAGCCCGAACAGTGTGCAGAACAAAACTAAAGCCTTGAACCCGAAGGCAGATTGGATCGCTTTCAACCCGTATCCAGATAAACCGTTCTGGACACAAAATGAAGCAGGCTACCCGTTCCTGTTCAGCAAGAAAACAGCCGATCAACAGCCGGATAAAATCCGCAAAACCGTAGAAATTCTCGATTGGTTGGCAAGTGAACAAGGGTTCCTGTTAACTCGTTATGGCATCGCTGATAAACATTACACTAAACAAGGCTCCGCGATTACATTGAACAAGGAAACTTATCTTAAGGATGTTGTTCAGAAGGGTAATTTTCTCTCTATCTATGATTTCTTTTCTCCACCTTCGCCGGAAACGTTTAATTTGGTTATCAAAGACCCGGATCAGACTCCGCGCGATGAGAAAATACTAGCTTTTATTGCAACTGGCTATAAATACGTGGCTAGTGTAGGGGCGAGCACAACTCCGCCTGCTGGAGTAAATCTGGGTGAGATGCGTAACAAAATGTCGGAGTATCACGCCAAAATGTTGTTCGAGGATAAATCGAGCGCCAACTGGCCGAAATACCGCGAAGAAATCATGATCAAATATAGAGCAAAGGATATATTCGAAGCATACGCAAGTCAGATCAGTGAAGCGCGCGGCAAAAAAATTACGTTCAACGCCGGTAATTAAATCGGCTTGCCGGAATCAGAGCATCTGCACTTAGCAAGTCTCGCAGATCGCTCTGATTGCGGTAACAGAAGGAGCAGGTTTAAATGGCAATCCAAACAACAAACAAATTGAATGTACCCGCCCGGAAGAGCACCAGCCGAAAATCGATGATATGGAGAGGAATCTTACGCAGCCGCTGGTTTTATGGCATGATGCTGCCTGGTCTACTCTATTACCTCATCTTCTGTTATTTACCGATGTTTGGGCTGTTGATTGCTTTCAAAGAATACAATCTGTTCAAAGGAATCTGGGATAGTCCCTGGGTTGGACTGGATCATTTCCGCACTATTTTTCAATCGCCGGATTTTCCTGTTATTTTTCGCAATACGCTGCAGATCAGCTTGTACAGAATCGTATTCAATATGCTTCCTGACGTTACGCTGGCACTGATCTTCAATGAAGTTCGTGTCGTGTGGTTCAAGAGGCTCGTTCAGACAATAACTTACGGACCACATTTTTTGTCCTGGGTAATTGTGTATGGTCTTGTTTTCGCATTCTTCGCACCTGGTTCTGGCTTTGTTACGATCTTCGTGCGGGACACATGGGGGACAAGTCTGAATATATTGACCGATCCAAGCTTGTTCAGGCCCATGATCCTGCTTAGTGATTTGTGGAAAAACACCGGATTTGGAGCAATCATCTATTTGGCTGCGCTTGCCAGTATTAATACAGAGCTGTACGAAGCAGCAGAAGCGGACGGGGCGGGAAGATGGAGGAAGATGTGGCATATTTCACTGCCTGGGATTCGTTCGGTATTCCTGCTGCTATTGATTCTTCGATTGGGTCATATTCTGGATGCAGGCTTCGAGCAAATCTATATTTTCCTGAATTCTCGTGTGTATCAGGTTGGCGATATTATTGATACTTGGGTATTTCGCCGCGGTCTTGAGCAGCTCGATTACAGTGTTGCTGCCGCAACTGGTTTTTTCAAATCCATTATAGGACTTGTACTTGTATTAGGAGCGAACAAATTAGCCAAAAAGCTCGGGGGTGACGGGATATGGTAGTGAATACGCAGATCAAGTCCAAATCGAATCGTTTATTCGATTTTATACTTTATGCATTTCTCTCCTTATTCGCATTGAGCACCCTCTTTCCTTTGTATTATGTTGTTGTGATGTCGATCACGCCTTATACGGAGGTTATGCGCAATGGCGGTTTCGTTATTTTTCCCAAGGACATCACATTCGCGGCTTACAAGGAAATATTCTCGAGCGGGCGCATTCCCCGCGCTTTGAACATTACGATAACAGTAACGCTGGTAGGAACCTTCCTCAATCTGTTAGTAACCTCATTACTGGCTTATGGATTATCCAAAAAGACAGTTCCGGGCCGCAACGGTATTCTTCTTGCTATTGTCTTCACGATGCTGTTCAGCGGGGGAATGATTCCGACTTATTTGGTTGTGCGATCGGTAGGGCTGCTGGATTCTATATGGGCGCTTATTTTACCGGGTTTAGTGTCCACGTTTAATATGCTCATCATGAAAACGTATTTCGAAGGTTTGCCTCATGAGATTGAGGAGGCGGCCAAAGTAGACGGCTGCGGGGATCTGCGAACCTTGTTCCGGATTGTGCTTCCGCTTTCTGCGCCGATCTTTGCAACAATGGGATTGTTTTATGGAGTGGCTCATTGGAACGCCTATTTTGCCGGGATTATGTACTTGAATGACAAGAGCCTGTATCCCCTTCAAGTTGTGCTGCAGAATATGATCCGTTCTCCTGATGTCAGTCAGGAGCTGGAAATTCGCAATCCTATGCTGATTGCCCAGCTTCCACCGGAGACCATTAAGATGGCCACAGTTGTAGTAGCAATCGTACCGATTCTTCTGGTTTATCCGTTTCTGCAAAAGTATTTCATGAAAGGCATGCTGATTGGTGCGATTAAAGGATAACTAATCAGCAAGTGGAACAACTGAGAAATGACAGGAGGTAAACGGACATGAGTTTGGATAGACTGCAATACTTCGACTGCAATGCGAACGTGGGGAAGATCGCCTATAAGCATCCATTGCAAATGTGGCGTACGGAGGATTTGACTGAGGAGCTAGACCGCTGCGGGATAGCAGGAGCGCTTGTATATCATGGAATGGCCAAATCGCACTCTCCGGCTTATGGAAACAGATTGTTGGCCGAAGAGCTTGCCAAGAGTTCAAGACTGTTCGGCTGCTGGGTTGGACTGCCTGATCATTTGGGAGACTTTGAATCGCCTGAGAAGCTGATAGCAGGTATGAGGGAGAACGGAATACGAGCGTTGAAGATTTTCCCCAACAGTCACCAATTCGATCCTGATAAGCGGACTACTGGGAGGTTGTTCGATGCGCTAGCCGGAGAACGCATCCCTCTGTTAATCGATGGCGCGGAAGCTACTCTTGGCCAGCTTACAGGCATATTACGGGATCACCCAGAACTAACGGTGCTGTTGCAAGGGTTGAGTTGGAGTCAGGAGCGGCGATTGTTCCCGATTATGGATGAGTTCGAGAAGCTATGTATCGAATTCTCGGCACTTCAGAGCAATGCTATTATTGAAACGGCTTTTGACAGGTACGGAGCGTCACGTCTGTTCTTCGGCAGCGGGATGCCGCGTAAAAGTCCGGGAGCAGCCAGGGCATTAATCGATTATGCTCAAATTCCATATGAGGCGAAACAGCAAATAGCGGGAGGCAATCTCGCTGCGCTGCTCGGAGTAAACCCTCCTACAGCGCGAGTTCCCGATCAAGACGAGGTTACGGCACAAGCATCACTCGGATTACCAATTGAGATCCCGGTCTATGATTCTCATACTCATCTGATTGAGGATGGGGGAGGAACGGGAAGCGGTTATCCTATGCTTCGCGGTGATATAGATCATATGATTAGCCTGTATCGGCAGTTAGGGATCAGGAGAATGTCAATCGCTCCTTGGGCTGGAATCAACGGCGGCGATTCGGAAGCGGGTAACGAGATAGCGGTTGAAGCGATCGTCAAGTACCCGGAAGAAGTAGAAGGATATGCAGTTATTGATCCGAACTATGTGTCTGATGTCGAGTCGGAAGCGCGGAAATGGCATTTGGAAAAGAAGTTCAAAGGGATGAAGCCCTATTATTATTTATCTCATATTCCTTATACCGATCCGATTTATGAGCCTTGGTGGAAATTAGGTAATGAGTTATGCCTGTATGCGCTTGTCGATCCGGCAGGGCAGAGCGACAGTGTGTATGTATCGCAAATTGAAGAGTTGGCAAGATGTTATCCGAATGTGGCGATATTCATGGATCATGGAGCAAGAAGCTTCGAAATTGCCGTATTGTACGCCAAGACTGCAAAGGCCTACCCGAATGTGTATCTCCAACTCACTTACACAACGGTAACATTAGGAGCAATTGAGTATTTGGTTCGCGAGGCAGGGGCGGATAAGGTACTGTTCGGTACCGACTCCCCCATGAGAGACCCGCGTCCTCAGGTAGGCTGGCTAGCTTACGCGAACTTGTCATTAGAGGAGAAAGCGGAGGTTTTTGGCGGCAATATGAAGCGAATTTGGCAACGCTGTCTGGTCTAAAAGCTTAATAAATAGCCCTTCACTCTATAGTAATATAGACGGAGGGGCTATTCCCCGTTATCAGATAGGAATTTTGAAAAACTTTTCATGATATTGTCAAGGATATGGATACCACAAAGAAAAGAACTATGTTAACATAGAAATTATTATACTTGTAATCTTCTACAAAAGGCTTTATTTGGTCATAATAGGAACAAAGCCTTCCTAATTATTAGGTTTCACTGTCAAATATAGCAAAATATAGCATTACTTCTGTAAACGAGGTGCTTTTTTGAAAATTTCAACAAAAGGTAGATACGGCCTTACCATTATGATGGAGCTGGCCCACAGATACGGAGAAGGTCCGACCTCTCTGAAAAGTATTGCGGAGAAGCATCAGCTATCCGAGCATTATCTCGAGCAATTGATTGCTCCGCTGCGTAATGCAGGACTCGTTAAGAGCATTCGCGGAGCCTACGGAGGATATATCCTGTCCAGACTTCCTGAGGAAATTTCATCAGGAGATGTGATCCGCGTGTTAGAGGGCCCGATCAGTCCTGTTGATTTCACCGAAGAAGACGATCCTGCCAAGCGGGATTTGTGGATTCGGATAAAAGACAGCATCGCCGAAGTGCTGGACTCAACTACCTTGGCGAACTTGATTACGTTTCAAGACGAAGGTAAGAATAGCAACTATATGTTCTACATATAGGCTGCCTCGATTTCTTATATGCAAGCTATCTATCTGGATCATGCAGCCACAACGGCTGTTCATCCGCTAGTATGGGAAGCGATGCTTCCTTATTTTACTGATCATTTCGGCAATCCTTCCAGTCTTCACGTATTCGGCAGGGAGACGAAGATTGCTTTAAGCCGCGCAAGAGACGAGATTGCTCAGTGCCTTGGCTGCTCTCCTGCAGAATGGATGTTTACGGGGAGCGGGACAGAAAGCGACAATACAGCTATTTTTGGCACGGCAGCCCGCTATGGATTGTCACAGAACAAGCGTCATATCATTACAACTCAGATCGAGCACCATGCTGTACTGCATACTTGTCAGCAGTTGGAGCATTTGGGTTATGATGTTACTTATTTGCCTGTTGATCAGACTGGCTGTATAAAGCTAACCGATGTCGAGGCTGCAATTCGGCCTGACACGTTCCTCATCAGTGTCATGTATGGGAATAACGAAGTCGGCAGTGTACAGCCTATTCACGCAATCGGGTCTCTGGCTCGTGATCGCGGGATTGTGTTTCATGTAGACGCTGTACAGGCACTAGGTAATCAAGACTTCCACTTGTCTCAGATGCCTGTTGATTTGATGAGCTTCTCTGCTCACAAGCTCTATGGCCCCAAAGGGGTAGGAGCCCTGTATATTTCCAGGAAAACCTCCATCGAACCGCTTCTATTCGGAGGCTCACAAGAGAGGAAACGCCGCGCTGGAACGGAGAATGTTCCCGGAATCGTCGGATTCGCTCAGGCTGTCAAGCTGGCAACCGCTAATCGTGAAGCCAACGTTCAGTTACTTGAAACTCTTCGTGATCATTTACAAATAGGTATTGAGAGTGAGCTCGGTCATACCGGCTTCGTTCTTAATGGTTCTCCCATCAATCGGTTACCCCACATTTTGAATGTAAGCTTCCTTGGTGCTGATACCGATACGATGTTAATGAATTTGGATTTGAACGGCATTGCGGCAGCGAGTGGTTCGGCCTGTACATCAGGCTCTCTTGAGGTGTCGCATGTGCTGCGAGCTATGCATTTGTCGGACGAAGTGACCAGATCCGCCATTCGGTTCAGTGTAGGAATCGGTAATGATGTCGAACAAATGAAGGAAGTTTCCCGCCGAATTGGAACCATTTTAAGGCGGATTCGTAATAAATAGAAAGCTTTTTAAATTTAATACTGTGAAAGGAGGAGAAACAAGGAAAGGTTCGACTTGATGTTTGCAAGGAACAGTGAAAAACGGATGACTTTAGCATCGCGGGATAATAATTCCGTGAGGCGTGCAAAATATAGGTAAGGAATGTATGTTGTTTTTCAGGAGGATTTACCTTTGCGTAAAGGACAAGACATCATGGGCTTACCTGTTATAGAGATTGAGACAGGGAAGCAGATCGGGACAGCCAAAGATTTTTTGATCGATCACGATTGGCATATACAAGGTATTCTTTTGGAGACGAAGCATTGGTTCTCTGCTCCGCGTTATGTGAAGTGGGAGGATATTATAGCTCTTGGTACAGATGCGGTGACCATACCGAATGAAGCGGCGGTAATTACCCTGGAAGACGATCAACAATTGTGTTACTTGGAGTATGGCACAACGAAGATTAAAGGGCTGCCCGTCATTACCGTCAACGGAAATAAACTTGGTATGATAGAGGATGTTTATTTTGGTGAACAATGGGGTAGAAAGATAGTAGGATATGAGTTATCGGAAGGACTTTTGTCAGATTTGAAGGAAGGCCGGAAGTGGTTGCCGACACCAGATTGTATCAAAATCGGAGAAGACGCAATTATCGTGCCTGTCGAATGCGAGGTCCAACTGCAAGAAGTTCCAACAATACAGTGAAATAAGGTGAATATTATGATAAAATGTCCGAATTGCAATTCGAAAGATATCGGTAAAATTGGTTCTCATCAATTTTATTGCTGGGGCTGTTTCATTGAATTAACAGTGAACGGCGAGAAGATGTCTGTGTATCAAGTGGAAGAGGATGGAACGCTCAGCTCGCTCGACGATTTATTCTTTGAAGAAGAAATGCCGGAAGTACACGCCAACTAAACTTTGCGTTATTAAAAGACACCTCATGGAGCTTAATCGCTCTGTTAGGTGTCTTTTTGCCGTGAACCTGAGTATTTGTGTGTCGCTCGATTGCTCATTGCGAACGGAGAGGAGCGCCTATGCCCTCACGCCATTTCGTGTAATGCTTCCAGGCTAGCCCATGATCCAGAGCATCTGCCGCCAGCTGGATACCTTCCTCGATGGACTCTGCCCGTTCCGTGATCCACAAACGCAGAGCGCTGTTGAGCAGAACGATGTTGCGGTAAGCGGGCAAGGCGCGGCATTGTAAAACATCGATTGTAGTGCGAGCTTGCATATGCGCGGTCCATTGGGATACTTGGATAGCCGTATGTAAGCCGAATGTCTTAGGGTCAATGATGTGAACGTTTGTAACTTCATCCCTCAACACAATAATTCTACTCCGGCGGTCGGTCGGGACATTGCCAGAACCTTCGGCATCTTGAATGATCAGGGCTCTCTGAACATTAAGACGCTGTAACAATTGGGCAGCCTTCGCATAAGCCGTCCCTTGTTGGATGCCTAAAGCTATATTGGGGGAGTCCGAGGGACGCAGAAGCTGCTCAGCAGTATTCAATAGGGAGGGAATGCCGATCTCGTCTCGTAAAGAACGCAATCGAGCAAGAGGAGGACACCAGAGCTCTGTAGGGATGAATAAGAAGTCGCTGGACGATGCACCTTCGAACCATTGATCGAGAGATAGAGCTGAAACTGGTATGTCCAATTCCATGAGGATGTCTGTCGCTGTCATTCTTGAATGCGGCTGCAGATAGAGAGCGGGACTGCTATGCATCGTAACAGGCATTCGGCAAGCACTCAATACAAATGCGGATGGCAACGAGGCCATGAATGTTTTTTTAAGCCCGACTGAAGAACCTGAACTTTCGATTCCTCCTCGAGCAGGGCACGGGATTGCTCGACTGCGTAATGAATGAACGAAAGCGAGAATTTCATCGGATGATTCCGTCTTTAATTGTTGCGCCATAAGGAAAGCGGCTGTCTGGGCAAGGGTGGCTTTTCCATCGAAGATGTTGTTTGCAGCCCTGGCCGCCTCTTCGAATGTAAGGTCTTTGGGTCCCTTTCTTCCTTTTCCGAACTGTTGCAGAAGGTCGATCATGTTGGATGCCCCTCCTTATAAGTAATGCCGAACCTTGTATGTGTTCTGGATGATTGAGAGGGTACTGCAACTGTAACTTCAACATCGAGGTTGAAATCTCAATAATATTACATGAATATAGTATATAATATAACATCAAAGTATTATATCTGTCGATATTGAGATAAAACTCTATTATTTTGATAATAATGTGTTATATAAGTTGACACGTTAGCGGAGATAAATTATACTAAACCTATCAAACAACAAGGAAGTACATACCGACAACACGATTGTCCGTTCCACTGGGATGGCGAATGGTTCAAGGACGAAAGGGGCTTTTCCTCTCGCAAATGAGCCGCACATAATTGGAATCGCCGTTCGAGTGGAGCGTTTGGATGTGCTCAACTGATCCATTCGTTCCCCCACCCATCCCGGTTATTCATTGCTGGGACTCCCTATATGAAGTTGTCCGACCATACCCCAGGACTTCTTCACATTTTTGCCCGGCTGACTTCGGCCAGGCTTTTTTTTTTTTTTTTGCCTGTCATTATCACCAAGGTCAGATCCCTGCTCTTCGGCGAAGAGCATGTACCCCTAGAAGTAACAGGGGCAAACCTATGCCAAATGTCATATCGAAATAAGGCCAATATGCCGTTATGCGTTGAAAGAAGTGCGTAATATTCGGGGAAAACAAAGTGGCGGAAGCGGCAATAATAAAAGCCAATGGCAAAGCGAGTGCCCGGAAATCTTTCAGTTTGAGTACTTGCGCAAGACCGAGTTGAAGAATATATACCAAAACCGATGTTTTTATAAATACCGTTAAGATCCACATGACGGCCATTATCGCTTCTAGTCTTTCAATAAAACGGCCAATGCTAATTTGTGTGGCGAGCGCATAGCTGGGATACATATATCTGGCCGTAAAATCGGAGCCAAGCACTAAGATGCATAATGCGATAATGACGACGAGAACGATTCCGCCAAGCAAAGCCCCCAATACAAAATATTTTCGAAGCTTTTCCGTCTTATTGACGTAGGGAAAAATCATCAAAAACGCGACCAACTCTATATAGGGGTTGGTTGCGGAGAAAAGGGACCCTCGTATAACCGGCTTTATTCCTTCCATAAGGATCGGCTGCAATTGTTTGGCCTCCGCCAGAGGTAGAAGAAACAGGACAAGCCCAAGGAAAAGCAGTACAAACCATGGGAAAAAGATTTCCCCGGCTCTAGCGATGGTTTCAAGTCCAAGCCGCACGCCCATGACGATGACACCCAGAAATAATATATGGATGGCGTCGAGCGGGGTTTCCGGCATGATCTGCGTAGCCATAAAATCGCCGAGTACCCTGACAAGTGCCGCAGCGTTAAAGAAAATATAAGCCAAAAAGAAGAGAGAGGCCGCTGTTCCGATCCACGCTCCCAATATTTTGGTATTGTATTCAACCAGGTTTAAACGAGGATACAATCGGCCAACCGTTCCGATCAAATAAACAACAAGCAGTCCGATAAGCAATCCTACGATGCCGGACAGCCATGCGTCCTGCTTTGCCTCCAATGCGGGGATAGCCGGCAAAATGAGGATCGAATCGCCGATTGTTATAAGAGCGACCAGTATCGTAAACTGTCGAATGTTAATTATGCCTATTTCCAGCATCTGTTCCGAGACTCCCTTAGCTCAAAAGTTTCATTGCGGCATCGCTGATCGGCTTGTAAATCCATGCTAGCAAATCGAGTGGATTCGGGATGGGCGCATTCATGGCAAGCGCGAAGCTGAGTCCTGCCCCGGCCAGCAGCAGGATGGCAAATACCCACAGTTCCTTCACTAATTTTTTTTTCCAAAGCTGAGGAACATCAAGTATCGCGATAAGGGCGGTTACCGCAACTATCCCACTAATTTTCCACATCGAACCGCTCCTTTATTTTTTTAATTCTTCCAGATATGAATTGTTTACGGTGCCGAGACGCCGAATCTTGATATCGATATTCACGTTTACCGGGAGATTGACGAATTGTTTATCCCATTGTTTTTCTAACTTTTTCCACGTTTTCGGTTCCGTACGACGGAGAACTTCTCCAAATCCGAAAATGTCCACTTTGTATTGTTTTTGTACCCTTTTGATTGCCGCTTCGATAAACCCCTTCACTACACCCTCGCCTATTGTTTCGAGTTCCTCGATCGATTTCGTATCGGTCAGATCGATGCGGCATGCGACTTCTCCGACGTTCGCCTCCATTCGAATGTTCACATCGATCGCCGGGGTGCCATTCACGAGCTTTCCTTTGACGTTCGTTTTCGAGCGAATGACCTCTACGGATAATCCGCCTCCATCCGGGCATAGCTCATACCCGACCGTATTTTTTACATTATCTGTGATATAGTTATATGCCTTGCTTTCGGTCTCATTTAACCAGCCGATAAGTTTATCACCGTTAAATACCGCCAATCCGTCAGACTTCAGTCGGCTTTCTTGTTCGATGGCTTCGACGTTTTTCATCATTGTCCCGGTTTCGATGTCTCCTGTTGCTTTGACGCCGGTTAATACGAGGTGTTTGCCTTTGCTGGTCAGGTCGGAAATCAGCTTGTTCAACGTGACTTTTACCGTGGGCGCCCAGACTTTCTGTGAAGCTTCGAGGGAATCGAACAGCTCGATAGTCGGGATTATTTCCAGTGAGGTCATAATGGACAGAAGTTTTGCCGCTTCGCCCTCTTTCGCAACTACTACGTTGAAATCTTTGCGAAACTCATGATCCCGTGACATGAAATCGAGCACGTCCCCAATGCCTTTTCTCGCCATTGATTCGCCGATCACAAGGACTCGTACATGGGAACTATAAATTTTCCGCGGACTTTCCTTCGTCATTTTACGCAGCGCTTCAAAAACGGAAGCTCCGGTAGCCCGATATAAGACAACCGGTGAACGATTGCCGGTGCCTTTTTTCGAACCAGCCTCCCCCGGGTTGACCACTTGTACGGATACTTCGTAGCTGTCCCCTGCTTTATCAATGCCATATCCGACTGCGATCGCGAGCGTATTTAATTCCCTGCGGTTCCAACACCCCGTAACGGTTGCGAGTAGGACGGCAGATAGAAACAAAAAGAATAGCTTTCGTAACATGAATATCCCCCTTTTATTGAGCTGTCGCGCGGATGCCAGTCACCATCGAATGGCTCTTAATTCCGTGTATCCGGCTTCGGGGGCGCATTTCGTTCGCGTCTGACGTTCTTCTGACTGATCAGCCTGGGACGGGATGACATGGCCCATTGAGGTACCCGAAAGATTGTATCCTTCAGATCGTCGACAATAATGGGAGCAAACGGACTCATGTAAGGGACGCCGAACGAACGCAAGCTGCACAAGTGCAGTACAAGCGCAATGATTCCAATGATAATCCCGAATATGCCGAAGGAAGCGGCGAGACCCATTAAGGGGAATCGCAGCATGCGAACCGCCATGGACATGTTGCCTGCGGGGAAAACAAAGCTCGAAATCGCCGTAATCGAGACGACGATGACCATGGCAGCGGACACGATGCCTGCTTCAACCGCTGCTTGCCCGATGACGAGAGTTCCGACGACCGATACCGCTGGCCCGATCGCCCTCGGCATCCGCAATCCGGCCTCCCGCAATATTTCGAACGTCACTTCCATCATGAGCGCTTCAATAAAAGCGGGGAAGGGCACGCCTTCCCGTTGACTGGCTAATCCGATCAAGAGCTGTGTAGGCAGCATTTCCTGATGAAACGTGGTGATGGCGATATATAGCGATGGACCGAGCAGAGCGATTAAGAAGCCGATGACACGAAGGACGCGGATGAAACTGCTGATGTCGGCACGTTGAAAGTAATCTTCACTGGAATGAAAGAAAGAAATGAACAACGCAGGGACAACGAGTACAAACGGCGTCCCATCCACCAAAATGGCAATTTTCCCTTCAAGCAGCTCAGCCGCGATCACATCCGGACGTTCCGAATTGTAAATGGTCGGAAACGGCGAGTATGTTTCATCCTGGATCAGTTCCTCGATATAGCCGCTTTCGAGAATGCCATCAATGTCGATGCGATCGAGACGCTGGCGCACTTCTTCGACAATTTTGTCGTTGACGATGCCGTGAATATACATGACGGCTACGTTCGTTTTTGTCACCCTGCCGATTTGTTTTCGTTCGAGCCATAAATTCGGATCTTTGATCTTTCTCCGGATTAATGCCGTATTCGTTAGCAAGTTTTCCGTAAAGCCTTCTCTCGGTCCGCGAACGACCGATTCAGTGGCGGGCTCGCTCACGTTGCGGCTGTCCCAACCGCCCATGCCGATCATAAAACCATGTGCATATCCATCCAGCAAAAGGATGACATCGCCGGACAGGAGGGAAGTAAAAAGCGAGTCAAACTCCTTTACATCCTGAATGTCTCCTACCGTAAGGATACAGTCTTTCATGTCCTGTAATAGATTTGGACCCGTAAATTCGGTGCTCGACATGAGCGATTCCATGATATGTTGTTGAGCGGATTTGGTATCGACCAGCCCTTCGGTATAAAAAATGGCTGCGTGAAGCTGTCTCCCTGGTCCGATTCGAATTTCCCTGATCACTATATCGCCGCTGTTTCCGAGTACTTCCTTAATCTGCTTAATATTTTCCGGCAAGCTGGTTGTTAGATATTCGGATTGAACCGGCTGCTGGCTTACAGAGTCATGTACTGGCAAGCGTTTAGCGTTAGCTTTTCTTCTCATGAATTTCATAGATCCGTCCTTCTTCCAACCTGAGCTGCCTAGCTTTTCTATTATGTCCCGCTTGCAGAATTATTAATTCGAGGACCGGGTCCTCTGATCATCATGCTTTTTTTTCAAAGAATCGACACCGAGCAATAGCGTTAGCGAACAAGTGAAGCAAATCGTGTCAGTTGGCTTATGAATGAAGGGGATAGGGTTGTACATATACTGTATGGAGGAGGGGTGTGAACGAATGGAAAAGCTGTTAAAGAACCGATTGTTTGTTATCCTGATCTATGTGCTGCTTGGCTTACTGGTCCTGTTCATGCTGCAGCAGATCAAACCTATGCTTGGTACGACGTTCTCGTTCATTAAGGCCGTGCTTACGCCTTTTCTTATAGCGGTTATTATATCTTATGTCCTAAACCCGATCGTCAATATGCTCAATAAACGCAAAGTTCCGCGAACGATTGCGGTATTGTTGATCTATGCTGTATTTATTACTAGTGCAATTGTTGTTCTGATGAATCTAATTCCGATGTTCATGAAGCAGGTCAAGGAATTGAACGAACATATGCCCGATCTGACGATGCGTGCACAAGGCTTATACGAGGGTCTGAACGATAATCGAATGATACCGGAGAGTGTTAGAATCGGTCTTGAGAAAGCAATGATCAAAGCGGAAGATAACCTCACAGCAACAATCACCAACCTTGTGAACAGCATTGGGTCGACGATTAATATGGTGATGGTTGCCTTTATCGTACCGTTCCTGGCTTTCTATATGCTCAAGGACTTTCAACTGATCGAGAAAACGATTCTAACCATTCTTCCAAAGGGGAAACGAAAAAGCGCAATAAAGCTTGTTAAAGATATGGATACCGCACTGGGCAACTATGTTCGAGGTCAATTGTTGGTCTGTGTTGTGGTCGGGCTGTTGGCCTATATCGGCTATTGGATCATTGATATGCCGTATGCCTTGCTGCTTGCAAGTATTGTAGCGGTATTCAATATCATTCCGTATATGGGTCCATTTTTTGGAGCTGCGCCTGCCATTATTATGGCATCCACCATCTCCCTCAAGATGGTTATCCTAGTTGCGGTTGTTAATCTGATTGTACAAATTCTCGAGGGAAATGTAATCTCTCCGCAAGTAGTGGGACGTTCCTTGCATCTTCACCCCATGTCGATCATCTTCGCCTTGTTGGTGGGCGGAGAGTTGGCTGGTATAGTGGGCTTGATCCTTGCTGTGCCTTGTTTCGCTGTTTTGAAAGTAATCGGTCAGCACATTTTGGCTTATTATGTATCGAGAAAGCCGACTACTTGAAAGTCTCCTATGGACGAGCTGCTGCATATAATGCAGGCTTGCGATCGAAGAATGGGGCGACCCCACCTTGCGTGCGATTGATACGCAACAGCTCGAGATCTGCAGACGCGGTTGCCATACTGCTTCGATTGACGGCGCCTTGCGCCAAAATTCCGTCTGCGGGGAAAGGTTGATCGCATGGCGCGAAGATCGCGGCCTGACTGTACCCTGCATCTACCTGAGCTACATCAGGCATGCTGCCTACAATTCCGCTAAGCGCAACATAGAGCTGATTCTCTATGGCTCTTGCCTGACTGCAGTTACGGACGCGGAAGTAACCAGCGGCGGCGTCTGTGTAAGAAGGACACAAAATAAGCTCAGCGCCCTTCTCAGCCATCAGCCTTGTGCCTTCTGGGAATTCAATATCATAACACACTTGGATTCCGATTTTCCCAAGCTGGGTATCGAATACATCGAATCGATTTCCTGCGAGCAGAGGCCAGGCTCTCTGTTCTTCGGGGGTTAAATGCACCTTCTTATGACTTTCGATTCGACCATCAGGGAAGAATAGAAAGGCTTCGTTGTAATAATAACCTTCAGGTGCGCCTTCACGATTTATATGAGTTCCGGCTTGAATCATTATTCCGGTTTGCTCACTCCAGGCTTTGAATTTCTCCATATAGGTTGAGGTATAGCTATGTAATATTTCGCAAGCCTCTGCGTTCGATACGGCTGGATGAAGGGATAACAAATGTCCCGTCATATATTCGGGGAATACGATGAGCTTGGCTTGCTGCTTCAGTGCGCGTTCAATATATCGGCGGACGTGGGTCCAGAAGGCGTTCTCGTTCTTCAATGGGCTCACTGCATATTGCACAGTTGAGATTGTGCTGTTGGTCCTATTAATTGTAGTCATTTCGTCATTCTCTCCTTGGTTTGCTTATGGGGATTATTCCAGTGCAATAATACAGCCTTATGGCAAGATTCTGCATCATCTAGATAGTGATCTAATACTTGAACAGGGAGCATACCTTGCTTCAACATAAAAGTTAAAACCAAATCCTTCAACGTGCCTTCTTGGACAAGCTGTACATAATGCTCGGCACTCATTTGATCAGCTACGGTATGGTAGCCGGGGATACGGCAAGAGGCAATAAATCTTAGCAAACCGGCCTGCATGACCAACTGCTTGCGGGCTTCGTACAAGGCGTGAGCAATACCTTTGCCGCGAAAAGACGGTCGCACACAAAGGTCGATCCCGTACAGGCTGTCTCCGTCCGGTTCATGGCTTCCGCGGATGTACCCATGGTCTGCAACTTCTTCCCATGTATGCGGTTCGCCTGTATAGGTGATCAGCAGCGATGTAGCAGAGCCAGCGATTTCGTTATCGTATATGGCAACCATAGCGCCCTGAGGAAACGTTTCAATATGGGCTGCGATCTGATCTTTGGACCACAAAAGCTCTGCCGGAAAAGGGGGAGGAAATGCTTCCCTTTGCACTTGCAGCAAACCATCCAGATCCTCCAATGTATAGGGACGAACGATGATTGACATGTTTGACCTCATTCCATATTTGCATAATGGATGTACTTCTTCCTGAGCGGATGTACTAATTATAACATGAAACTTTTGACGATCCATGTCGTATATAACATTAGGTAAGGCTGTAAACAACTGGATACGCGGAGGAGGGAATATGGAGGCGATTTATTGGGCATGTCTTAGCGGAGGAATACTATTTGCGGTGGTTACGGTTATTTTTGGCGATTTAATCAGTAATGCGGTGCATGGGGCGCTAGACTTCTTATCTGTAGATGGTCTTCCTTTTCTGCAACCGATGGTGATTGTTTCGATCATTACCGTATTCGGCGGAGCAGGGCTTATGCTCGAGCATTACGCTGCCTTAGCGGCTTTACTGGATGCTGTTATTGCCATCATTGCTGCTGTGCTTATCGGCATTCTCGTTTTTATGTTCTATGTGCGTCCGATGCAGAACAGCGAGAATTCCACCGGGTATTCCATTCATGATTTGTCAGGGAAGTTGGGTGAAGTATTGGTGCCAATCCCTGCTCGCGGGTATGGTGAAGTGCTAATCCGCACAGGCGCGGCCAATACGAATCAAATTGCTGCCAGTTACAATGGGGAGGATATTGCATCAGGAGCAAGAGTTGTAGTTGTCGAAGTAAGAGAAGACACTTTGTATGTGTCGCGGATTGAATAAGGTTTCTATTGAAAGGAGCAATTATACATATGAGTTCTGAGTACGAGTTTTTGATTATTCCAGCTATCGTGGTTGGTGTTATTATCGTGTTGGGATTGGCATTCTGGGCGCGTTATAAGACGGTTAGTCCGGATGAGGCAATGGTTGTAACAGGTGCATTTCTAGGTACCAAGAATGCATTAATCGATGAATCTGGCCGCAGGATCAAGATCGTAAGGGGCGGCGGAGCGTTCATCCTGCCGATTTTCCAAAAAGCCGAATTCCTGTCCTTACTATCCCACAAATTAGATGTGTCAACTCCAGAGGTATACACGGAGCAGGGCGTTCCGGTTATGGCGGACGGAGTAGCGATTATCAAGATCGGAGGTTCGGTTGAAGACGTCGCGACTGCTGCTGAGCAGTACATGGGGAAACCTCCTGAGGCGCTCCGACTGGAAGCACAGGAAGTGCTGGAAGGTCATCTCCGCGCCATTCTAGGTACCATGACGGTAGAGGAAGTTTACCGTAATCGCGATAAATTCGCTCAAGAGGTGCAAGGAGTAGCTGCTAGAGATCTTAAGAAGATGGGGCTGCAGATCGTATCCTTTACGATCAAGGACGTGCGTGACAAACAAGGTTACTTGGACGCTCTTGGTAAACCGCGTGTGGCTGCAGTTAAGCGGGATGCAGAGATTGCCCAAGCTGAAGCGATTCGTGACGCAAGAGTGCAGAAAGCCCGTGCTGAAGAGGACGGACAGAAGGCGGAGCTTCTGCGTGATACCAATATTGCGGAAGCGAACCGCGAGAAGGAATTGAAGGTAGCTTCCTTTAAGAAGGACCAGGATATGGCCAAAGCGGAAGCGGATCAGGCTTATCATATTCAGGAAGCGCGCTCCAAGCAAAGTGTGGTTGAGGAGCAGATGAAGGTCGAGATCGTTCGCAAGGAGCGCGAGATCGATCTGGAATCCAAAGAAATATTACGCCGTGAGAAGCAGTATGACGCTGAGGTCAAGAAGAAGGCAGATGCGGATCGTTATGCCGTTGAGCAAGCTGCAGAAGCGGACAAAGCGCGTCGTATTCGTGAAGCGGATGCTACACAATATAAGATCGAAGCAGAAGCCAGGGCGAATGCGGAGCAGAAACGACTGGATGGTCTTGCTGTAGCTGATGCGGAGCGTGCCAAAGGTACTGCCGAGGCGGAAGTTATTCGACTGCGCGGTCTTGCGGAAGCAGAAGCCAAGGAGAAGCTGGCGGAAGCGTTCGAGAAGTTCGGTCAAGCAGCGGTCCTCGACATCATCGTGAAGATGCTGCCTGAGCTTGCAGGTAAGATTGCTGAGCCTATGAGAGGCATTGATAAGCTTACGATTGTTGATACCGGGCATGGCGAGGGTGCAGCACGGGTAAGCAATTATGTAACTTCGCTTATGGCGACCGCTCCTGAGATGCTGAAGAGTGTGTCTGGTCTTGACGTGGAAAAGATGATTCAGGGGCTTACAGGCAAGTTCGGCGCAGCACAATCACCAACAACAGCTCCTGCTCCGATATTGAACGCAGCGCCAACGATCAAACCTACCGAGACGCAAAACTAAATCCTGCTCGTCAAAAAGAGGAATTCAGCAGCCGGACGTAGAAGTTACGTCCGGTCTTTAATTTACTGTGGAGGTAGTTACATTTTGAGATACAATGGATTATTTTGGGGATTTCTATTTTTCTTCGACTTTCGGCTGAGCGGGATTGATATTTTACCGGATTCCATCGGTTATGTCTTGATGGCTATTGCATTTGCCAATCTGGATGCACAAGGCTCTTACTTCCAGAAGGGGAGACGAATGTCGGTCATTCTGGCGGTTTTGTCCATCTTCGATTTCGTTCAGTTTAATTCGGGCGGGCCGGCAAGCACGTTTAGCTCGATCCTGACTGTGCTCTCCCTGGTCATTTGGTTTATGAACGCGAAGCTGGTGTATTTGATCTGTATGGGACTGGCGGCGCAAGCACGTGATAACGACTTATCGGTATTGGAAGAAAAGGCTCTGTTCCGTTGGAAGCTATATCGCATTCTGGTTGCAACTACGCCCATTCTGATGGTGTTTTCTTTGTTTGCCAGCCCGCTAGTAACCTTGCTGTTCCTTCCTATTTTTGCGTATACCGTTATTGTGCTGATCTTGATGATGGGGTTAATGAAACAAGCAGAGTCTACTTTACCCTAGACTGCTCTATTCAGTCGGTCTTAGGGATCGTGCAGTATTTACTCTTGCTTTGACGGATTTCGCATACTCAGAAGGTGCTGCCCCGGTTGCTTTTTTGAATGCTTTGGAGAAATAGTGAACACTGCTGAAGCCGAGCAATCGTGCGATTTCGGTAAAGTTACTGTTGTCCTCGCGAATAAGCTGCTTCGCTCTATCCATCCGCATTCTAGCAAATGTCTCCATGACGGGCTGACCGGTTTCTTTCTTGAACTGGTCCTTTAATCGGGTCTTGGCTATGTGCAGCGCCTCACTGATCTGCTCAAGCGTAATATTCTCGTGTTGATGGTTTTCCAAATAATTCAGTACATTCTTAACGAGCAGGTGACTGCTCTTTTCTTTTGCCGTCGAAGACAGGTCGGATGTCTTAGCCAGCTTCTTGAATGGTCGAAACTCATTCCTGCGCAACAGTCGGATGAGGAAGGTGACGAGATAGCTCTGAATGAGCTGCTCGCTGCCAAGCAAGGCGTCTTTTCTTCTGGGAAGGGGATGGGTAAAAGGAAATTCAAAAGCATTCATCCCTTCCTCAACAAGCATAGCTAGTAGATTGCGTTCATCGTCCTGCAGGGCAATAACTTGATTCTCGAATCGCTTCATCGCTCTGGAATTACAGTCGAAGGTCATGACGATGACACTTGGCGCAGTGCCTTTCCCGGCATGAAAGCGGTGAAATTCGTTAGGCTTGTGAAAAATGATGCTCCCTTGCTTGAGACAATAACGATCGTTATCCGCCGCAACCTCGATCTCGCCTTTATCTACGTACAAGAACTCCCAGAAATCATGCTGCTCTCCCCGAAATACATATCCTTTACCGAATTCTAAGTAATACATCGTAATTAATTTATTGATTACAATGGTCGATTTAAGCCGCGTTCTAATATGTTCCAAGGCATGGATTCCCCTGTAAGTGATTTGTATTCATCATAACCTGTCCTAAGCATTGAGGGAAGATTTCTTTGGGCTGATTTAACAAATAATCTGGCTTTCCTGACAAAGCCAAGCAAACAATCCTCCCCTATAATGAGGGTGTTCATTCCAGTTGCATATTAGGGGGAGTTTCATTTGAAATTAGGCGTTATTGGATACGGGAGCAGGATCGCGCATGTGATTAATGAGCTGCAGATAGAGCATCCTTCTGCCAAGATTACAGCTGTTGTAGACGTCAGGCAAGAAGAGCTGAAGCACAAGCATGAGCAATTTCGTGATGGCCAAGTTACCTTCTTCGATTCACCTGAAGCTATGATCGAGGGCGGGAATGTAGACGGAATACTTATTGGTACTCGCTGCTCCCTGCATACGGAAATGGCCCTCAAGGTACTGCCGAGCGGAATCCCGTTATATCTGGAAAAGCCAGTGTCCACGACGATGGAAGACTTACGCCGGTTGAAAGCCGGCTATGAAGCATCTCAGACACAGGTAGTGGTTTCATTCCCGCTGCGGGTCACAAGTCTGGTACAGATTGTGAAGGAGATTGCCGATTCTGGAAAAATAGGAACCATTGAGCACGTTCAAGCCGTTAATAATGTGCCATATGGGAACGTGTATTATCAGAATTGGTATAGGGATGAGGCCGAAACCGGCGGGTTATTCCTGCAGAAGGCAACCCATGATTTTGACTATATCCAATATGTAATCGGACAACAGCCTGCAGTCATCAGCGCAATGAAATCGAAGCAAATATTCAAAGGCTCGAAGCCTGCCGGACTGAAATGCGTCGATTGTGACGATAACCGGACCTGCTTGGAGAGTCCGCTAGTCAAAAAAGATGCTCAAGCCACTTGGGAATATTGTTGCTTTGCTGAAGATACCGGCAACGAAGATTCGGGGAGTGCATTAATCCAATATGAGAGCGGTATGCATGTCTCTTATTCGCAAAATTTCTTCGCCCGTAGAGGTGCCGGTACTCGTGGAGCACGCTTCCTAGGGTATAAAGGAACAATAGATTTCGATTTCATGACGGGTAAAGTCAAAGTATACATGCACCACACCCCTCGAGTGGAAACCTATGAGTTCACTGCATCAGACGGACACTTTGGAGGAGACTCCACTTTGGTGCGTAACTTTGGTGATGTAATCTTAGGAAATGCTAAATCAATCAGCAGCCTGGATGATGGCATGTTAAGTGCGCTGCTCTGTTTGAAAGCCAAGGAATCTGCAGAGACACATACGTTCCAGACCATTAGTTGGTCATAATAGGAGCCATCGTATTAGTGGGGAACGTTACTTCCTAGCAGCGTAAACAACCGTCCGGTTCCGGACGGTTGTTTATGCATAGGAATTGAAGCCAGTGACCAAGTCGTGCGGTCTTACACGGCAGAACGTTCCAGGGTCATCGTGATCATACTTTTTCCTTTCGGCACATCGACCACTAGCTCAATGAAAGCTCGGCCGAAACGCTCTCTTGGGGTAATGCTTCGCACCGTAGCGCTGTCACCGGTTGCATTCGTCCAGCCTCTCTGATCAGAGTCTGGAATTAAGAGAGTCAATCCCTGAACCGCTTCGGCGGTCTCCACCGTAAGGCGGCCATCTGGAGCAGCATGAACGCGAATATTCCGACGTGTACGCACCCAACGATCGATAGCTTCGCTAGTCCACCACTCCATGCCGAGCTCGCGGCCATACTGGCATAGCTCGACCATGAAGTCTCCGGCCGTCTGTGCAGCTGAGCCTAGAGAAACTACCCCTGGGTGGAAAAGAAAATGAGCCACCCCGTACACATCGTAGCTTCTGCGAAGCAACAGTTTGGCTTCCTGGGCCGAGCACCGCAACGGCATAGGCGGATCCCAGGCCAAAGTAGGCAGACTGATCACATCATACCTGCGGTTACGCTCGGCTGGAGAAGCAACCGGAACATACGGGTGGCAGGTCCCGAAGAGGAAGCCTTTATTGCCTTGTTTCGTTCCGCCCTTGCTCTGCTCGACCCGGACACCGGAACGCTCGCACCAATCATAGAAAGCCGTATCGCCCTCCCAACGCAAGTAGTGGTTCTTGTTGCTTACGATCTCATATCCAGGCACCTGTGCCTGCAAATAATTAAGCTGATAGCGGTAATCGCGCTCCGACCAAGAGCTTTCAGGGATCTCTGTACCGAGAGCATTGTAGTGAAGAGCAATTTCATGCCCCTCAGCCTGGATCCGATCGTAGATGCTGTCCGGATAACCAGGGGCGATCGTACACCATGTAGAGGGCACACCGGCTTCGGCGAGCTTGTCGAGCATAGTTTCGGCCTGTTCTACCACATTGCCGTCTGTATCATGCGAGATATGTCCGATTGCCGTCAATCCGTTCGGCCAGAACCAGGTTTGAGCTTCGCTTAACCCGACTCGCTGCTGTAGGTCATACAACACCCGTGCGAGCAAGATGCGCATCTCGTCTAGAATGGGATGCAGATAGAAGGGAGCAGCCCCATCTGGCGCTGTGTCTCTGTCATAGTGCCAGTCTAGGACTGTACCGTCGTCTGTTTTGAGAAACCCTTCGTTGATCAAGCCGCTGGAGTCCGGTGAAGGGATTCCATCCCGCACGACGGACACGCCTTGCTGAATCAAACATACCGTTTTCATTAGATCGAATCCGATCCATGCAGCGATACCGCTCCCTAAGCTGCGGCTTGTATACGCTGGATGTTGTGTCACTGCACCGCTCAGACTTCTCCACTTGCCCATACTTATTACGTCATCCGCATCCAAAACAGCAAGTGTTGCATTGAAGCTGTGGAAGGAGCTTTGCAGGTCCTGCGTAAGCAAGTCGTTACCCCAGATAATCCAGCCTTCGTTCAGCACTCCCTCTGAATGGATACCTAGTGTATGTTCCAACCCATAGATGTGCGCGATAGCCAGCAATGCATTGCCTGATTCACAATATGTTGCCGCAGCTTCACTCCATGCTTCGCTTGCCTGTGCCCCGATCACAATGGTAATCCCGGAAGGCTGCTCCTCAATCCAACGCTCTTGATCCCACAGATCAAAGGAGTAGCCAAGATAGTTAAGCATTTCAAATAAATAAGGGCGATAATCGTCTCTGCCTTCGCTCCAAACCCTCTCGCAATCGATCTGACTCCAAACTATATGTAGCATCACGTATCTCCTCTGTCCGGCTTCGACTTATAATTGGTCTTCACTCTTGTGATTACGGCTGCGATTCTTTAGCTTCTGAGTTACGTTCTCTACTTCCTGCAAATATTCCAAGGCGCATTGCACCATAATGTCCAGCACTTTCATCCCTTTGTCTGATGTAGCCTCTTCCGGAAAACCCCAGTATCCATCCTCGGTAATCTCAGTCACGTCGAAATAATCCATGAATGCTTGCGGAACAAATTCAGGGTTGTGCTGCGGTGCAATCTCCCGAACGTGCTCCGGGTGAGTATGAAGCATGATAGAGGTTTCGAATTCGCCCCCGTGAACATCGTTGCGCAGATGTTTGAACACTTCTCCATGTCTGTGCATGGCTACATCGGCATGAAGCAGTACCGTCTGCATGCTGTCGAGATCACGATTCAGCTTGCGTACCGTGGGCTTAATAATCCAGTTGCCTCCGTGAAAATTGACAATAATCAGCTTCTCATAACCGGCGTACTGCAGAGATTCTGCTATATCGCGCAGGACTAGCGCTAACGTATCCGCCTTTATGTAGACCGTACCTCCGCCTTTGCGATGCTCGATCGAAGACGTAATCGGAATGACGGGGAGCAAATAAGCGTCCAGTTGCTCTGCAATGCGGCTGGCGAATTCGTGAGCAAGAATCGTGTCTGTCCCGACCGGCAGATGGCTGCCATGCTGCTCAATGGCCCCGACTGGCAGGACTGCTGTTGTACAAGCGGCTTTCTCGAAATCTCTGCGCGTATTATAGATCGTTAACATGGTTGCCTTCTTTCCGGCTAACAAACTGCCGAGTATAGGATGGGTTTCAGTTCAGCTGTAAGCTCGATAATTACAAGTTAATTCATATTAATTACTTGTAATTACAACATATCACCTGTAAAATCGAACTGTCAACCTGATTCATAGCATAGGAAATGCCCATTCCTCTTGGCTTTATATGGTTTAATGGACAATATTCCATCATTATGCTAGGTTTGCCTAAAAACAATGTTGCCGGAAGGATGCTACATTTTGACAAGCAAATTTCTTCGTTCCACTTTTCATGAGCGCTACAAAATCGTTTACAACCATCTCAGGTCGGCTATTATATCTGGCGAGATTATGCCAGGTGAATATTTGCCGTCGGAGAATGAGTTGGCTGCGCGCTTCGAGCTGAGCCGTCCGTCTATTCGCAAGGTGCTGCTTGCTCTGTCCGAAGAAGGAATGGTCCGAATTGAGAGAGGTAAAGGAACCATCGTCCATGATCAACTGACAGCTATGGAAACTGTCCGCTTGTTCTGGCCGGGTTCTTCCTTTGAATATGCCCCCATTAAGCATGTAGTTGAAAGATTCAATCAAATATCCAGAACAGCTAGAGTCGAGGTGATCCCTTATTCCCAGGAATCTACTTTCGATCTTCTGAGTTCTAACAACGAGCTGAAGCCGGATCTGATCGCATTAGGCAATACGGCGTTCATGGAGCTTAAACCCGAAGAGATTGAACAATATTTGCAACCGATTGTTTTGCCAGATCCGGACTCCATTTATCCGGCATTCCTAAGGGCATATTTAAGTAACGGTCAGCTGTACAGCGCCCCCATTACCTTTACTCCGATTGTGTTGGCCTACAATAAGTCTCTTTTCAATCAGGCCGTAGAGCCGTTCCCGGATGATACATGGGATCTCGAAAGATTGCTTACTGCCGCCAAGCGGCTCACCCAACGAGAAGGAGATGCGCTGCCTCACTCATACGGGTTCTCCTTTTCGACTTCGCTGAATCGTTGGCCTGCTTTGATTCTTGCGAATGGAGGCCGATTCGATGAATTGCTGGACCCCGATGACGACAACAGTCCTGCTTATAAGGCGTTAAATTATGCGATGGAGATGATGTATACCCATAAGGTGGCGCCGTTGTTCTCAGCCAGTAACGGTTATGTAGGGGAAACGATGTTTACCCGCGGGAAAGTAGCCATGATTCTTACCTCCTACAATTTCATGGGTCAATTCAATCAGATCGACTTCGACTGGGAGTTTTGTGCAATTCCTTCCATAAGCCCGGCTTGCAGAACCCTTGGCATCTCCTCGGGCATTTCTATAGCTGCGCAATCTAACAAGAAAGAAGCAGCTATGTCCTTTGTACGGTTTGTCTTGTCTGATGCGATTCAGGCTTACTTGAAGCTGGACTCCTTCTCGCTGCCTGTTGTCAAACATGTGGCTTCCAGCAGGAAATACCCCCATAATCCGTATGGCCGCAATGGTTACTACACCTTTGAGAAGCTGATGGACGGGATGCAGACATTAGCCGATTGTTCCCTCGGGTACGAGGAATGGATCCTTTATCAGAATGAGCTGAACATGGCGTGGGCAGGAACAGTATCCGTACGGCAGGCATTAACAAGAGCGAATGAGCTGGCAGGAGCGGACTGAACAAGCTGGTGGTTATGTGCAGTACAAAAAGGGTGTGGGATGAAGCGGAGAAACGAGGGGTATACTCTCGCGTTCGGGTTCCTACCTCCATTAATAGAATTAAGGAACCCAAACACAACAGACAAGTGTTACTTATCAGTCAATAACTTCATTACACGCTCGAGGAATACTTCTGGATCTATTGGTTTGGATATAAAGTCACTCACCCCTGATTTAACTGCTTGACTTAGATTGACCAAGTTGGCGTCTCCGGTGACGATCAGGACAGGGATCTTATTCGTAACGGGCGAGCTTTTCAAGCTCTCCAACGCGCTTAGACCATTCATGCCAGGCAAATTCAAATCGACAATTATGAGGTTATACAGGGGGTGCAGCATTTTCTGGAGAAAAAATTGTTCTGCATCATCATAGACGTCGACCTGGTACTCTTTTAACTCAAGCACTTGCTTAACTAACCATCGGAATGGAGGACTGTCGTCAACGACAGCAATTCTGCGGTATAATGGGTTCATCTGGTAATTCCTTTCTGTACAATATAACATTCTCAACTAATCAGTGAAGGAGGGACTGACGGATGTCGAATCCCGATTATGAATCCAAAATGAATCGCATCATTAAGACGTCGCAACAAATGTACTTAAAAGATGCTGCTCCGCGTATAGTCGCTGTGCAACAAACACTAGATGAATGGAAAGCAGGAGAAATACCTGATTCCGATGCAGTAGAAGCAATCTTCTTGCAGATCCACACGATGAAGGGTGTTGCGCTTACTATCCATTTTGAACCAATGCATCGAATTTGTGAAGCATTAATTGAGCTTCTTGACCAAGGAGATTTAGCAGGGGCTGAGAATTTAATTGAGCAGCTGCCAAATAAGCTTACTGAGTGTGAAACATTCCTGATAGCATAAGTTGACAACCTGTCTTGCATCTCCGTATAATAATTTAGATAACTTGATTCCATATCATGAATACGTGGACGAAATCGAGTAAGCCGAAGACCTTACGCAAGAGAGAAAGCTCCGGCCGCCCTGATCGGGAAGGCTTCGTGGTGAAAGAGCTTTTCATAAGAAGATCGGCCGAACGCTAATTTCCGAGTGCGGGGACAAACCTGCCGGTTGGACACCGTTAATATCCGAACAAAGGCGATTGCACATAAGACAACTACTGTTGTCCCGCAATAACCAGGGTGGTACCGCGAGTCGAACTCGTCCCTGCTTCAGGGGCGGGTTTTTGTGTTTTTTTAGAGCTGTTTATGAATTTATTTCCATTGGAGGCTGCTGGTATGAAGGCTAGTGAAATTCGTAGCAAATGGTTGGAGTTTTTTGCAAGTAAGGGACATAAAATAGAGCCCAGCGCATCACTTGTCCCTCATAATGATCCTTCGTTGTTGTGGATCAATGCGGGGATGGCTCCGCTCAAGGCTTATTTCGATGGAAGGGTAAAGCCCGAGAATCCGCGAATCGCCAATTCGCAGAAATGCATTCGTACCACTGATATCGAGAACGTGGGTAAGACTCGCCGTCACCATACGTTCTTCGAGATGTTAGGTAACTTTTCGATCGGCGACTATTTCAAAGAAGAAACTATTACTTGGGCTTGGGAATTTCTGACCGATCCGAAGTGGATAGGCTTCGATCCGAACCGTCTATCGGTTACGGTGTATCCAGAGGATGAGGAAGCTTACGCATTCTGGAATAAGAATATCGGGATTCCCGAGGAACGCATTTACAAGCTGCAGGAAAATTTCTGGGATATCGGTGAAGGCCCTTGCGGACCTTGTACGGAAATTTTCTATGATCGCGGCGACAAATATGGGGATTTGAATGATCCTGAGTGTTGGCCTGGCGGGGAGAACGAACGGTTCCTGGAGGTATGGAATCTCGTCTTCTCGCAGTTCAACCATAACAAGGATGGAAGCTACACGCCGCTGCCGAACAAGAACATTGATACTGGCGCCGGATTAGAGCGTTTTGCTTCTATTCTGCAGGATGTGGATTCCAACTTCGATACCGACTTATTCCAGCCTATGATTCAGTACACATGCAAATTGGCAGGCATTAAGTACGGAGAGAATGAGCAGTTCGACATCGCGCTTAAAGTTATTGCGGATCATATTCGCACGGTAGCTTTTACAATTGGCGACGGAGTACTCCCATCCAATGAAGGACGCGGTTATGTAATGAGACGTTTACTTCGCCGTGCTGTTCGTTATGGCAAAGTGCTAGGCATGGAGAAACCATTTCTGTATCAGTTAACTCCTATCGTGGGTGAAGTGATGGGCGTGTACTATCCTGAGGTTGTGGAGAAACGTGAATTCATAGAGAAGGTGATCCGCACCGAGGAAGAGCGGTTCCACGAGACGCTGTCTGACGGACTGGCTATTTTGAGCGGAATGATTGCAGAAGCACGTCAAGCTGGAGTTACATTCATCAACGGAGCTAACGCATTCAAGCTGTATGACACCTACGGTTTCCCCCTCGATTTGACCGAGGATTTTGCGGTGGAGAACGGCTTGACGGTCGATCGCGAAGGCTTCGAGGCCGAGATGGAGGAGCAGCGCAAACGGGCGCGCTCCGCTCGTCAGGATACTGGCAGCATGAAGGTTCAGGGTGGTGCTTTGGCTGATTTTACGGTTAAAAGCGAGTTTGTTGGTTATACTGATTTGGTAACTACTGCTAAAGTGACGGCGATCATTCATAACAATGAGCTCGTTGACATTATCGGAGCGGGGGAGACTTGCCAGATCCTATTGGACCGAACGCCTTTCTACGCTGAAAGCGGAGGTCAAGTGAGTGATCACGGAACGATTCGCACCTCTGGCGCTGAAGCAACGGTTGAAGAGGTGTTCAAAGCTCCTAATGGGCAGCATGTGCAGTCTGTAACCGTTGTAAAAGGAACGATCCGAGTAGGTGAATCCGTTACAGCAGAAGTATCTGCTTCGCTGCGCGAAGCTACTGTGAAAAATCACACGGCAACTCACTTGCTGCACAAAGCGTTAAAGCAAGTTCTGGGCGAGCATGTTAACCAAGCTGGATCTTTAGTTGAACCAGACCGACTGCGCTTCGACTTCTCGCATTTCGGGAGCGTTGCCGGAGATGAACTTGCCGATATCGAGCGTAAAGTTAACGAGCAAATATGGAAACAGACCTCTGTCGTGATCGAACAGAAAGCGATCGCGGAAGCGAAGGCGATGGGTGCTATGGCACTATTCGGCGAGAAATATGGCGATGAAGTTCGAGTTGTGCAGGTAGGCGATTACAGCCTTGAGCTCTGCGGCGGATGCCATGTGCGCAATACAGCAGAAATCGGCTTGTTCAAGATTGTAAGCGAAAGCGGTATTGGCTCCGGTGTTCGCCGGATTGAAGCGGTAACAGGACGCGGCGCTTACTTATATATGGAACAGCAATTACAACTCCTTAAGGAATCGGCAGGATTGCTGAAATCAGGCATAGCCGATGTGCCGAAGCGGGTTGAAGGTTTGCTTCAACAGTTGAAAGAAATGGGCCGCGAGAATGAATCCCTTCGCGGGAAGCTGAGCTCAGTGGAAGCCGGGTCTCTAACCGATCAGGTGAAAACTGTAGGCGGCGTTACCCTTCTAGCCGCCCAAGTCAATGCAAGCGACATGGATTCACTGCGCACCATTGTCGATCAGACGAAGGCGAAGCTCGGCTCAGCGGTAATCGTACTTGGCGCGGTCAGTGAAGACAAGGTGAACCTTGTTGCAGCTGTCACACCGGATCTGGTAGCCAAAGGCTATCATGCCGGCAAGCTGATCAAGGAAGCGGCTGCTATATGCGGAGGCGGAGGCGGAGGACGTCCTGATATGGCTCAAGCCGGCGGTAAAGATCCGTCTAGGCTGAAGGAAGCCCTTCAAGCGGTTGAACGTCTGTTAGAAGGAAATGCATAGACCTTGTCGTTGCTTTGTCAAGAGGTCGAAATTGTGAAATTTTCTGCAGTAAACAGGAATTTTACACTAAGCAGAGAATAATACAGTTATAGAGGTTATAATGGGTTTAGGAACCGGGGGTGCTTGGCGATGAACCATATGGACAAGACAATGAAGTTTGATGTAACGGCTGAAGGTATCGAGACATCGTCCAAGGAAGTACTATTAACCGTGTATGATGCGCTTCAGGAGAAAGGCTATAACCCGATCAATCAGATCGTAGGTTACTTGCTCTCAGGCGACCCGGCTTTCATTCCGCGTCATAATAATGCGCGCAGCTTGATTCGTAAGCGGGAGCGGGATGAATTGATCGAAGAGTTGGTACGCAGTTATTTACAGCAACACAAATAAGAGTGGAGCCGAGCGAGGATCTTGTGCTTTAAGAGCCGTTAGAAACTTGTAGCTCCGAGCCTTGCATAAGTCCCTTCAGCCGCTGTTGAAACCGTGTATTTTTGATTGTATTTGTGGTGAATACACGGTTTCAAAGGCGGCACGTGGACTTTACGGGACTTATGCAAACTCTGCGCTATCGTTTCTCGAAGGTTAAACCAAGAGATCCTAGCTGGCAGGGAAGAGACAAGAGTAAATGGTAAGAATCATGGGACTTGATTACGGAGATAAAACAATCGGTGTAGCAGTAAGCGATGAGTTTGGCTGGACTGCGCAAGGCCTGGAAACGGTTCGGAGGAAAAAACCCGAAGACGACCTGGACCGGCTCGAACAAATTGTGAACCAATATAGCGTTACAGAGATTGTCCTTGGGCTGCCGAAGAATATGAATGGCACCATTGGCCCAAGGGGTGAAATTTGCAAGGAATTCGCTGCAACTTTGCAAAACAAATTCGAACTGACGGTACACCTTTGGGATGAAAGGCTAACAACGGTTTCTGCACAGCGTACTTTAATAGAAGCTGATGTGAGTCGAAAGAAACGCAAGTTGGTTATTGATAAGATGGCCGCTGTGTTGATTTTGCAAGGCTTTTTGGACTACAAATCGAAAAGGTGAGGTGTACTATGTCTAACGACAATAAGAACTTAGAAGAACCGGAAATCATCTTCATTCCAGACGAGGAAGGCAATGAAGAAGAATTCGAAGTCATTATGAAGTTTGAATTAGACGATTCGGATAAGAAATATATGATGGTTGTCCCTGTCAATGGCGAAGAAGAAGAAACAGATGAAGTGTATGCTTTCCGTTATGAAGAAGACGGAGACGATCTTCAACTGTTCACGATCGAGGATGAAGCAGAGTGGGATATGGTTGAAGAAACTTTCAATACATTAGTCGCCGAGCTTGAGGAAGAGGATCAAGAGAAATGAGTGCGAATGGATTTCTGAATGCGATCGAGGTTCGAACCCTCAGGGATCTATATGGGAAAGATATCGTGTTGTTCGATGAACAAGGCGAGTCGACGGTTCATCGCATCCTAACCGAATTTACGTTCGAGTCCCAGACCTATACGGCTTTACAATCCGAAGCGCTTCGGAAAGAACACGAGGTTGCCTTGTTTAAGGTGATCGTTAAGCCAGGAGAAGAACCGGAATTGCAGACAATCGAAGATGATGACGAGTGGGAGACCATCTCTGAGATCGTCGACGATCGGATGTATCCAACGAAGGATTAGGACGAGCGAGCGGTTACCAACCGCTCTTTTTTGTGCTTGAAGGAAGAGATGTCCGTATACTTATCATGAGGAGAGGAAAATGGAAAATCGACGAAGTCGTGTCAAATGGATCGTATGGACGATCATTGTACTGATTCTGCTTGGAATCGGAGCGGTTGGCGGAGTAGGATTATATGCTTCCTCCTCCATGAAACCTGTCGAAGCACAGGACAAAGAGATTGCACTTATGATTGAACCAGGATCTGGTTCGTCAGAGATCGCAGATTTGTTGGAACAGAATGGACTTATTCGCGATGCCCTAGTTTTTAAAGTATACTTAAAGTATAAGGGTGAAGGCTCCAGGTTTCAGGCAGGTCAATATGTATTTCGCCCAGGTGAGACACCGGACGGAATCATTGCTCGTTTGAACCAGGGAGATACCGTCAAGACTGAAATGCTGCGCTTTACAATTCCAGAAGGGTTCACGATCTTGCAGATTGCGGACAAGCTCAGCGCGCAAGGGGCTGTGAATCGTGACTTATTCCTCCAAGCGGTAGATGCCAAAGGTGCTTTTATGGAAGGCCACCCTTCGGTTGCACTCATTCAGGAAATTCCAACGATGAAGCATCGTCTGGAAGGGTACTTGTTCCCGGAAACGTATGAGATGAAGAAAGACAGCACCGAGCAAGATATCATTGAACGTATGCTGCTGGAGCTTGATAACAAGCTTAAGAGCTTGCCGCCTGATTGGCAGGAGAGGCAGAAGGCGCTTGGTCTGAGCTTCCATCAACTGATGACCGTAGCTTCTTTGGTCGAACGAGAAGTTGTAGTGGATGACGAGCGTGCCTTGGTTGCGGGTGTAATCTTGAATCGAATGAAACAGAACATGAAGCTGCAGATTGATGCAACTGTACAATATATGCTGGATAAGCCGAAAGAACGGCTTTTTGAGAAGGATTTATTGGTCGACAGTCCTTACAATACTTATATCATCACTGGCTTACCGCCGGGGCCTATTGCAAGTCCAAGCTTAAAGTCGATTCAAGCGGTCCTATATCCGGCCGAGTCCCCCTATTTGTTCTATGTTACGAAGAAGGATGGCACCCAATCGCATTATTTTGCCGAAACGTATCAGCAGCATTTGAATAATATCGACCTAAGCAACAAGAAGAGGTGAATGTTTTGACAGAGTTGAAACGTAATGTTGAACTGCTTGCGACAGCAGGCAGTATGGAAGAGCTGGTCCGTCTCGTCCAAGCTGGCGCGGATGCGGTTCAGATCGGGGACTCTCGTTTCGGGATGAGGCTGCCCGGGAACTTCCCGGCAGAGCAGACGGCAGAAGCTGTACAATTAGCTCATGCTGCAGGAGCGCGCGTCTATGCGGTATGCAACAATATTATGGATAATGCTATCTTGGAAGAGCTGCCCCGTTACTTAAAGCTATTACACGCTGCCGGTGTCGATGCAGTTGTATTCGGGGATCCTGCTGTCCTGATCGCGATGAAACAGGCTGGGGTGTCTATACCGCTGCATTGGAATGCCGAGATGACCTCAACCAACTATGTGACGGCCAATTATTGGGGAACAAAAGGGGCAACCCGTGTTATATTAGCGCGAGAGCTGAACATGGAGCAAGTGGTCGAATTCAAACAACGGGCGAAGATTGATGTCCAGGTGCAAGTCCATGGCATGACGAACATCTATCATTCCAAGCGGGCATTAGTGAGCAATTATTATGACCACCAAGGTCAAGATCCAACAGATGAGCAGCTGGGAGCGGATCGGAAGCTGTTCTTGATCGAAGAGGAGCGTCAGGATGAGCGCTTCCCGGTATACGAAGACCGCAACGGAACACATATTATGAGCTCGGATGATATATGTATGGCAGAGAGTCTTCATGAATTGCTCGAGGCAGGCGTTGACAGCTTTAAGATTGAAGGTTTGCTGAAATCGATTGAATATAATGAAACCGCGGTACGTTGTTACAGACAGATCATAGATGCCTATATGGCAGATCCAGCTGGTTATGTATTCAATGAAGAGCAGTGGCTGGAGCCGATCCGCGCTTTGCAGCATCCGGAACGTGAATTGTCCTTCGGATTTTATTATAAAGAACAGGTCTATTAATAAGGTTAGGATAAGAGAGGTGAGACGATGATGGAAATGCAAACGAATCACATGGTTGCGAAAGAACCCCAATCAGGTTCAGCGGTTGCAAGCAAGCGGCGGTTAGGACCTAAACCTGAACTGCTTGCACCTGGCGGAAGTCTGGAGAAGCTGAAGTTCGCTGTTCGTTATGGCGCGGACGCGGTATATATTGGCGGACAGAAATACGGACTGCGTTCCAGTGCGGATAATTTCACTTTCGAGGAAATGCGTGAAGGTGTAGAGTTTGCCGCTAAATATGGAGCCAAAGTATTCGTTGCTGCGAATATTTACGCTCATAATGAAGATATTGAAGGGATTGAACAATATCTTCGCAATCTTCAGGAGGCAGGCATTGCAGCTATTATCGTAGCTGATCCTGCGATTATTGAGACCTGTAAGAAAGCAGCACCGAAGCTCGAAATTCACCTCAGCACGCAACAATCCACAATGAACTGGCAAGCTGTGCAGTTTTGGAAGGATGAGGGCGTACATCGTGTGGTGTTGGCGCGAGAAGCAAATATGGATGAGATCTTGGAAATCAAGCAGAAGGTCGATATCGAGATCGAGACATTCATACATGGAGCAATGTGCAGCTCGTATTCCGGCCGCTGTGTATTGTCCAACCACTTCACCGACCGTGATTCCAATCGTGGGGGCTGCTGCCAATCATGCCGATGGAAGTATGACCTGTTTGAGGATGGCGGTATGAATGTGAGCACGCTCGTGTCAGAAGAGCACGCGATGGCAGACGAGACGCTTCGCCGTTTCAAGCAAGGCGCGGAGGAAGTAGCCCTGTTCCCGAATGAAGATCCGTTCATGATGAGCGCCAAGGATTTGTGCATGATCGAATATGTTCCACAAATGATTGAATCCGGGGTGGAGAGCTTCAAGATCGAAGGCCGGATGAAGAGTATTCACTATGTGGCAACCGTGGTAAATGCATATAGACAAGCCATTGATGCTTATTATGAGGATCCTGACAATTATAAGTTAAATCCAGCCTGGTTGGAGGAGATTTATAAAGCTGCGAATCGTCCGCTGAATACCGGATTTTTCTTTGACGAACCGGGGCATGATGACCATATCTTCGGGCCGGAGGACAAGCGAGTTGATTTTGACTTTGCAGGACTCGTCACCGCCTATGATGAACAATCAGGGATCGCAACCGTGCAGCAGCGTAATCATTTCAAGCCTGGACAAGATGTGGAGTTCTTTGGACCGGGAGGAACCTTCTTCCGTCAGACAGTAGGTACATTGTGGGATGAGGCTGGCAATGAGCTGGATGCAGCGCGTCATCCGCTACAAATGGTGCGCTTCCGCGTGGATCACCCGGTGAAGGAATTCGATATGATGCGCAAGCAAACGGGCAAGAAAAAGTAACATGGAATACGTGGAAATATGTAATCAACCCATCCTGCAGCAAGCTGGATGGGTTTGTTTGTTGTGATCGATAGTTTGGGAAAAGGGATTTACGAAAGCCGTCTAACAATGGTATTTTTTGTAATAGGGATTAAGGATTTGATTTGCCATACATGGGAGGAATCAAATGCTTGAGCAACAGCTGAAGTTACGAGTGGAACAACGCTTTCAAGCAGAAGTAGAGACACGGATAACGGAACTCCGTACTTTCTGCCTCCGGCTGTCGGGAAGTGAATGGATGGCAGATGATCTTCTTCAGGAAACGCTTATGAAAGTATACCGTTCCTTGCAGCAGGATAGTCAGCGACCCGTCACATTAGCCTATCTGAATACGATTGCTCGCCGGACATGGGTGGACTTTTGTCGGAAATCACGGTTGCCAACACAGAATTTGCAAGAAGAATGGGTTCCAACACCTCAGGATTCGTCTATAGATCAGGTAGTGATCAAGGAAGCTCTGGAATCCGTCTTGCATCGATTGCCCGCAAGGCAGGCCATTACTTTGCTCCTAATGGATGTATATGCCTTCACGGCCAAAGAAACGGCTTACAGGATAGATGCTACTGAAGGAGCGGTGACGATGGCGTTGAAGCGTGCGCGTACTAATGTACAACAATTAGCTGCAGGAGGAGAACTTGTATCCTTCTCTCCACCTTCCAGTGAAGGAGGACGAAATTCCGAGTTAATCAAACAATTGGTGCTCGCATTCGAACGACATGATCCGGAATTTATGATAATCGCCTACCTTTAGTTAACTAGCAACGGAATGAAAGTTAAGCGTATTGTGCGAACGGGAACTACGCTGTATTTTGCCATAAGCGACCCGAACGGAATTGAAATTATGGTATACGCAAAATAATCTTCTAATTGACCGTTAGTATTCGTGAGCATTTGACGTTTATATAGGGGCCAGCATCATACAACAAAAGGAGTGTCTGGAATGAACACTATGTTTACTAACATCGGCACAGTTCGGATTCCTGTCCAGGATGTGTCGAAAGCAGCTGTGTGGTATGAAGACAAGCTTGGGCTTCAGTTGATACGCGAACATCCAGGCGAGGCGGAGCTTGATGTATACGGAGGGGAGACTACTCTCACGCTTGTGCAAGAAACGCATTTTCATCCCCTGGGT
Organism: Paenibacillus sp. J2R1T-4; assembly: GCF_059692235.1. Taxonomy (NCBI): domain Bacteria; kingdom Bacillati; phylum Bacillota; class Bacilli; order Caryophanales; family Paenibacillaceae; genus Paenibacillus; species Paenibacillus sp. J2R1T-4. Next base: position 311,226 of record NZ_JCAUBA010000004.1, read on the forward strand.
GTACTGGACGCCGAGGGTTGGACAACCGTATTTAATTTACGAACGCTGGACCCTCACGAAACGAAGCTTAAGTTCGAGGAGTTAAAGTGCGATCCTTTTGCCTGGTTGGAGGGCAAGTACGTAACGATTTTTCAACTAAAAGATCTGGACGGGAACAGGCTGGGCTTCTGCTACGAACGGGAGACGTCTCCCTATCATCGACATACCCCTGCCCATCCGAAGCTTCTTGACGGTGTGAATGCTATTTTCGTTCCTGTCCATGACCTCGAGCAATCGCTAGACTGGTATATGAATATGCTAGGCTTCACACTATTCCACCATTGGGGTACTGGTGCTGATCTTGGTCTCAAGGAGGGAGGGACGCTAATCACCCTTCTAGTCCATGGAGACGAGGCTTCTGCCAATATGGAAAGCAGCGGAATAGCCAATCGCCCATACTTCGGCCTGGTCGCGGAAGATTTAGTGAGCGCTCATAGCCAGCTTAAAGCACGGCAAGGTCAACCTACCGGTATCAGCTCGAGCGGCGAACGGCTTACATGCGAAATCATAGATCCATCGGGAAATCGTATCACCCTTTATTCCAAAGTGGCAGTCTTAGTCTGACATGAGAAGGAGAGCAGGAAGATGGATATTGGCATTGTAGGAGAACGTCCTGGCGTAACGCTTCATGTGAAGAATGTCCGCCGTGCTTCTGAATGGTATCGGGATATTTTGGGGCTAACGCTGGGTCCGACTGACGGCACTTATTATGCGGAGCTACTCACGAAAGATACATTTCTATTTCACCTGATTTATGCGAAGGATGCCGTTCCGCTACAGCAGCCGGTCTTCCATCTGCAATCTGGTGATATTACTCGTACCCACAAGGAGCTTACGGATGCTGGAATCGAGGTTACGTCTATTAGTTGGAATACCGACAACGCGGGCTTTCATTGTATCGATGGGGAAGGCAATTCAATCGGGATTGTCCAATTTTTTTCATATAGGGTTGTGGAGCTGGGCCCGTTGAACTTAGCAGGGTTATATATGGATATCAACAGCACCCAAGAGGAGATACTGGCTCGCATCCAAGAGGTAGAACGTCAAATACCGCAGGAATCAACCAGCCGAATGATTATTGTGCGTGACTCGGCGCACATACAAAGGGTGATCTTCATCGGGTATGTTTGCCAATCGAACGAAGAGTATCCTGCTGCTCTCACTACAATGAGGATTCCTGCTCAATTTTATGGACTCAAGTGGCACTACGGTTCTTCTGCGCAGACACAACAAACATTCGAAGCTCTTGTTAGCAGTTTAGTTGAACAGGGTTATACCCCAGGCGAACAACGTTTAGAATTTCATAAAAGACCGTACCTTGCGAACCCGACAGAAGCTAACTTATATGTAGCGGTGACTCAAAAGATTTAGATAGTAGTTGATACCATAAATAGAGGGGATGAATAAGCATGCAGGAAAAGTCGGCAAATGAACAAACGATCCAGGCAGAGCCCGTACGAGTTTTAAAGTTGGAGGAGATGAAGGTAGTCGGCTTCCCGATAAATGTGTCCTTCCAGGACGGTGATTTCAGCAAAATCGGCAAGAAGAAACAATTATTCATGGACCGCTTGAACGAAATCAAACATGCTGTCGACACCGAGACTTATTGGGCGCCTTGGTACAGCTGCGAGAATATGTTTACTTATTTTTATTGCTTGCAGGTCAACGAACTATTGGATGTTCCTGAAGGGATGATGGGATTTACAATTCCAACAGCTACATATGCGGTCGTCTACTATGATGGGCCGCATCCGATGAATCCCGATCCTTATGGCACTCTTGCCGCTTACAGACAGGAGAATGGGCTAGTACATTCTGAGAAAAAGATGATCCTTGAGAAGTATCGATTTGATCGGGAATGCATACCGCAAGAGAGGGTTACAGTGGAGGTGTATGGACCGATAAAACAGAATTAACACATAGCTAAGCTATGATACTTATCTATAGGTTGCTATTCCGATATTGCTTGGGAGTGAGTCCTGTAATTTTCTTGAACAATCGGCAAAAGTATGAGAAGTGAGGGATCCCTACTCTAGCCCCAATCTGTTCAATGGAGACAGCTTCACTTTTCAACAACCAACAAGCTTGTCTGATTCTGCGAGCAATTACATAGTCGGTAATGCTGCTTCCCGTTTCGCTGCGGAACAGATGGGAGACATGATGCTTGGATAGGTGCAGGGATGCGGTTAGCTCATTCAGTTCAAAGGGCTTTGTGTAGTTCTCTTCGACCCATTGCATGATTTTCTCGGCATGACGTTCGGATCGGGGAGTTCCCTGTAAGCCCTTAATTTCATTAAGGGACTGTATATATTCCAATATAGCGAGAATCATCATTCCCGTGCCTTCCAGGTCATCTGTTCCTTTCGATTCCTTGATCTTGTTGTCCAGACGCTTCAATAACGCAGAAATATAAGGTTCGTTACTGTCCATTCGAAACACTTGATTAGACAAGTCATCCTTCCATAGATGCTCGAAGAATCGGTATGTTTTGGAGAACATGTTGAAATAAGGAGCGTATGTGAACGGCTCAAATGTAAGGACGGTACGCTCATAAGGGATTTGTTCGCTAACCTCGAATTGTACTCTGTGGAGCTGAAAGGGCTGGATAAAAACAATGGAGCCGGCTTCCAAAGTATATACCTTACGGTTCACTACCAAAGTTCCTTTACCGCAATGCACGAATAATAGCTCGATTCCTCTGTGATAGTGATAAAATCCAGCGTAGTTGCCATCCGTGTAATGTCTATGTTTATAGCTGAGCTGGCTTTTTCGCAGAACACCGTCTGAGAACAGCAATCGCGATCCCTTCTCCCTATATTGGTTTATGATCATTATAACAACACAGTGCTATTACACAACAATAGAATTGAACTTTCTGCGCCCAATAATTGATAAAATACGGATAACCAATTAAACAATAGTACCGTGTTGGGATCATGTCGATCATTGGGAGGGCGACTAATGGCACTGGCAGACTTTGTTACAGAAGCGGAATATTCGGAAGTGTTGGACGGTGTAAAGGACTTGCTGAAGGAGACCTATGAGTTGGAAGATCACGAAGCGGCCTCTGTTATTGGCACAAGCCTCAATAAAGCGGATGAGTTATTATGCGATTATATTCAGTACGTTAACTATATTCAAGAGCTCCGGCAACGGCTGAGAGGGACCCTTGAAGCTCAGCTTGTGCTAAAGGTCGACCAGGAGAACGAGCTTCACTTGAAAATGCGGAACGATGCAGCGGTATGGCTTACGTTCGAATGTGTAAGGCGTATTTGCCGTAAATCCATGTCTAACATTTATTAAGTGAATTGAGGTTCGAGAAAAAATAAGATATGGAATGCAACAAAGGAGGATCTGCTCGACAGATCCTCCTTTGAGTGTTTAATGCTCTTATAACAGAGTCGATCCTGCGGACCTGGCCATCGGCCAGGTTTTTCTTAACATAGCGCGCCTAGCCAAGCTAGGTACAACTAATTGATGAAAGTTCAATCGAGGTAAGAGCCAAGTCGCCTCGTAGCTGACAGGCAGCTGGTGGAGAGATCCTAAGGTTGAAGCCCTGTGACAAAGCATCCCTGAGGGGAGCGAGCAAAACAGCAGGCCGTAACATCAAGTGAATCCTGCCGCGTCGACAAAAAAGACCTGAAAAGGACAAGAGAGAGTCGAGCCTCGTGTGTTTGGGCGAAGACCATGGAATGCGTGAAGCCCTTGGAAGTGCAACGCAGAAGAACTCTCCGGCGTAAGGGGATCGGCATGTTGGGAAAGTTGTGCTTGGAACTAGGGAGACCCTCCCCCGCACGAGATGTTTTTTTTCGTAAGGAGCAGACCTATAAGCCCGAAAGGTGAAGTGGTGAGCTGCGGGAAGGGAGTCGGAGGGGATTGTACTACCAATGAAGTGAGGACAACAAAACCTCATGGAGGGAAGAATCCCTACTTTGTTCAAGCAAGTTAAGGAGGTACGAGTGAGTGAATGCAGATAAACCTGCTAACTACGCCAAAGTAAAAGCTCAAGAACTTCAAGACAAGCTATATCTTGCCGCCAAGGAAAATCCAAGACGGAAGTTTCATGCACTCTACGACAAGATTTATCGGGAAGACCTACTTTGGGAAGCATGGAGACGGGTTAAAGGCAATAGAGGCAGTGGAGGAATCGATGGGATAACCATTGACCACATCGTAACAGAATATGGGGAAGATCGATTCGTTGGAGAAATCCGGGAACAACTCCTCTCAGGCACATACCATCCGTTACCCGCACGGCGTAAAGAGATACCCAAGGGAGATGGAAAATTTCGCCCGCTAGGTATACCTGCTATACGCGATCGTACGGTACAGATGGTAACGAAAATGGTGATCGAGCCCATATTCGAGGCGGATTTTAAAGAATGCTCCTATGGATTTCGTCCCAAGAGGGATGCCAAAGGAGCCATTCGTCATATACGGCGTGCCGTTAAGAAAGGTGTCTACTGGGTGGTGGATGTCGATATCGCCGGGTACTTTGATAATATTCCGCATGAGAAGCTGATGAGGCTAGTGGAACAACGAATAAGCGACAAAAGAGTGCTCAAGCTCATACGGAAATGGCTAAAAGCGGGATTCGTAAAAGATCATCAGTTCTACGAAACCGAGCTCGGAAGTCCTCAAGGCGGGGTCATTAGTCCACTACTAGCAAACATTTATCTGAACTATCTCGACACGATCTGGGAAAAGAAATTCACTGAACTCGGTACACTCGTTCGCTATGCGGACGACCTGGTCATCCTTAGCAAAACCAAAGAGCATGCCCTAAAGGCAATTGACGTATTGAAAGCTGTATTTGGCAAACTCGAGTTACAGATGAATACGACCAAATCCAAGCTAGTCAACCTCTGGAATGACAAGGTAGGATTCGATTTTCTAGGCATGCATCACCGAAAAATCCCAAAGCAGGTTAAAGGAGTAGACCGTTACATTCTGCGAAGCTACCCCTCGAAGAAAGCCATGAAGAAGATGAAAGAGAAGATAAAGGAAGTCACAGAGCCACGAAACCGACTGTTCTGGACAATGAACCAAATGGTCAAAGAACTCAATCCGAAAATCCAAGGATGGAGAAACTACTACGCGATGGACACCTTTGCTGATCTGTTTCTGAATAAGATTGATTGGTATATTCGAAAAAGGTTAATGCTGTTTTGGAACAAGAAACGTAATAGTCGGAAGAAGCATAGTCACTCTAGAATAGCGGGCATAGTGGCTCAGCATTCTGGATTAAAGAAACTTGTAGGCTAGGAGAGTACCGTAAAGCGGAAGAAAGAAGAACATCGGAAAGCCGGATGAGGGAAAACCTCACGTCCGGTTTGATGCAGGGGGAGCTGGATAAGTAAAGAAGAGGGTTTTCGCCCTCCAATGAAACCTCAGTTCTCTACTCTACTTAGAATGCGGAGTGTTGGTGTGGAACAGTAAGTTCCACTTTTAATTTAGGCGGGAATTACTAATCAGACGATGTTTACTATGGAAGGAAAAGGGAGCAGATGCAGCTATTCTAGCTAAACAGCTTAAGAGGTAACTGCAAAACCTGCAGCTAATTTCTCTTAAACGCAGCATATATGAAGTATAACTGTAAAACCTGCAGCTAATGATTAGATATTTATCGAGATGAGCCGGATATTATAAAATTAACGGTAGGAAATGCAGGTAATTTGGTAAAGGGCCACGATCCTAGAAAAATAACTGCAGCTTTTGCAGCTAAAGTTAATGGAGAGTCGCGAACACACAAAGCAAGGTGAGCACAAGAGCTTTTTATGCAGGTGGGTTAACGAATCGCCCCTGCGACTCGGTTGAAGGACAAATTAGTTCGTTTTCCTTCAATATTAGTAAAGTTTGATTAACAAATCCGAAGAATCTATAGATGGGCTTCGGTCCTTTGTAGACAGTCCTTTAGCGACATAAAGTAGATGACGATCATTTATACACAGACAGGCCATTTTTCGTGTTTCCCTAACTAGATGCGCTCAAGGTAGAACAGAAAAGGGCAGAAGGTGGAGCGGAAAAGCGTCAGCGGTCGCCTTTGCACTTGAATTCTCACCACTAAAAACATGATTCAAAAGAATTGAAGTGCAACAGCGATTGGAGCCCGCCTTTCTGCCCTTCCACGCACCCAACTGATATCCAACACCAAGGACCTGGCCATCGGCCAGGTTTTTTTTTATTCGTCCTCCTGTTCTCAAGGGCAGCCCTTAAATATTGTCCAGATCAACCATGTGGATGGCTGAATCCACAATGAAAAAGCAATCATGCGGGATGTAAAATGAAGGAGAACATCAATGGAACTCAAGCAGCTGGACGAAATCGATCGATAATGAGCCATGGGAGGCCGAATAATGACATTAAATGTCGCGGTAGTAGGCATAGGGAACATCGGAAGCATTCATGCGGGCGTGTACAAGGACAACCCGAAGGTCGAACTGGTAGCAGTTTGTGACATCGTGAAGGAGAAGGCGGATGCAGCGGCGGCCAAATACGGCGTGAAGGCATTCTATAGTGTACAGGAAATGCTGGCCAGCGGGATTAAGCTTGACGGCGTCAGCGTAGCGACGAAGGGGGAGGAGAATGGCGGGGAGCATTTCGCCCCTACGATGGAGCTGCTGAAGGCGGGCATCCCTGTGTTGGGCGAGAAGCCAATCTCTAACCGGATCGACGAGGGCGAGAAGATGGTCGAGCTCGCGAAGCAGAAGAAGCTGCCTTACGCAGTTAACCTGAACCATCGGTTCACGCCAGCAGCCGTAAGGGCCAAAGAATGGATGACGGCGGGACGCCTCGGCAAGCTGCACATGATCAATATGAAAATGTGGATCAACAACCCGGTAGAAACGTCCCCTTGGTTTCACCTGCGTGCGCTGCATCCGCATTCCTTTGATGTCATTCGCTACTTTGCCGGTGATGTGAAGAAAGTCGCGGCGTTCATGATGAAGGGCGAGGGACGTACGATCTGGTCGAATGCACAAATCATTATGGAATTTGAGAACGGTGCCATTGGCAACCTCGTTGGCAGTTATGATGCGGGCAAGGGCTACGGCCTGGAATGCTGCGAGGTGGTTGGCTCGAAAGGTCGTTTTGTCCTTGAAGATGCGTGCGAGCACCTGTCGTTCTATCCCCGTCATAGCATTGAGACAGAAACGTTCAGTTATCTCGGCGGTATGCGCTCATTCGGAGAAACGTTCAAAAGTCGCATTGATGCATGGGTCGACCAGTTGGAAGAAGGGGCTTCATACGACAAAATTGATGGTTCCGGCGAAGATGCGCTGAGGGCGCAATATATCATAGAGGCAGCAATCAAATCGTTCGAAACAGGAACGGTCGTCACTCTGTAACAACTATCCACTAACCCGATTAAGGAGAGATGTCAAAGTGTCTAAGCTGATTAAGTTGGGCGTCAATTCGGTGCTGTATAAAGAGTTCGATTTTGCAACCGCGGCAAAGCATATCGCGCTTTGCGGGTATGACGGTGTAGAGGTATCCGCGATCGAGGGCATGTGCGAGCATTTGGATGTAACGAAGTGGAGCGAGCAAAAAGCAAGCATTCGAGCAGCAGCGGAAGAACACGGCCTAGAGCTGCTGTCGATGGAATTCGGTGGAGTCCGTGACGAGGATCGGCTCGTCCGCGCGTTCGAGGCGGGCGCTGAGATCGGTATCCCGATTGTCAACATCGGTCCGGGCGGCAAGCTTGGCGTGGAAGAGGATCTTCAACGCTCGATCGACATGTTGAGCCGCATGTCGGAGAAAGCAGCGGACTTCGGTGTGATGCTTTGCGTCAAGGCACATGTGGGCAACGCAATCTACAATACTCCGACGACGCTGCGCGCCATGCAGGATATCACCTCTCCGTCGTTCGGCATCGATATGGACCCGAGCCACATCCACCGCGCCGGTGAAAATCCAGAAGAAGCGCTCCCCGCTGTCCTAAGCCGGGTGAAGCACATTCATATCCGCGACTGCAGAGGCCGCGAGCAAGGACCGGGTTCCATCGAGATGCAGGCTTGCGGACGTGGCGATATCGACCTGTACAGCTATTGCAAGGCTATGGTCGATGGCGGCTATATCGGTCCGGTCGTCCTAGAGGTAATCGGCGCGAAGCCGGAGCACTCACTGGCGCAGATTTCGATTGTTGCGGCTGAAACGTACGGCTATTTGAACGCATGTCTGAAAAAGCTCGGGGCTCGCTAAGCGGGAGACGCCCTTCAAATCAAGGAGGCATAAACCAATGGCACGTAAAAAACAACCGAACGTAATCATCCTTGGAATCGACAGCCTGCGCCGGGACCATATGAGCTCTTACGGCTATTCCCGTCTTACAACGCCACATATGGATAAATTGGCGGCGGAAGGGGCGCTGTTCGAGCAGCATTTTAGCCCGAGCATTCCGACGACACCCGCCTACGCCTCCATGCTGACCGGTATGGACGTATTTGGCACGGACGTCGTGGCGCTGCGTCACAAAGGACCGCTTGGCAGCCATGTGAGAACGTTGGGCGAGGTGCTGGAGGAGAACGGCTATAACACGACCTGCATCGGCTTTACGGGCAATCCGTCATCGCGCGGATTTCAGACCTATTTGAACTATGAGGCATGGATGCCGAACGAGAATGGCGAGTGTCCGAAGGCGCAGAACATGAACGACGTCGCTCTTCCTGAGCTGCATCGGCTGGCGGCGGACGATAAGCCGTTCTTCCTGTTCTTGCGCCATATGGATCCGCACTCGCCGTACTTGCCGCCGAAGCCGTTCGATCGGATGTACTATGGTAAGGACGAGAAGGATCCGTCCAACACTTCGATGGAACCGGTTTTCAATTTCAAGCCATTTGGCGATTTCCTGAAATCGTGGATTCCAGAGGGCGTGACCGATCAAGAGTATGTTACCAACCTGTACGACGGCGCTATTGCATATATGGATACATGCATCCAAAATTTGTTTGCGGCAGTCGAGGCGCTCGGGATTGAAGAAGAGACACTTATCGTCATTACGTCGGACCATGGCGAAACACTGTATGAGCATGACTGTTACTTCGACCACCACGGTCTGTATGAGTGCACGCTCGTCGTACCGCTTATCCTTAAGTACCCAGGTAAGGTGAAACCGGGCGCGCGTTTCAGCGACGTAACGCTTATTCAAGACATAACGCCTACGGTTCTTGATCTTCTTGGCATAAGGAACAAAATTAAATTTGACGGACGAAGCCTGGCCGGAAGTTTGACCGGGGAAGAGCTGCCTGTCGTCACCGAGTTCTATATTACGGAGTGCACATGGATGCGCAAGCACGGTTGGCGGACTCCGGAATGGAAGCTAATTCGCGCACTTGAGCCGGACTTCCATGGTAAGCCCGAGGTCGAGCTGTACAATTTAATTAAGGATCCCGGGGAGAATGTCAACGTGGCGGAACGGGAGCCGGAGGTAGTCGAGCTGCTGACGAAACGGATGAACGCGCATATCGCGAAACGCGAAAAGCAGACGAAGCGTCCGAATCCGATCTATACAAATCTTGACTGGCACGGCAAAGGTATCGGTCCGTTTACGTCGTCCGAGCAAGCCTATGACTCGCTATATATCGGTTCGATATCAACAGCAGTAGCGCTCCAAGCGAAAAAAGTGCCTGAGAATGCGAAGAAGTGAACGATTGCCCTCAGCTCCGAAAGGAAGTGCAGCCATGATAAAAGTCGCCGTTGTAGGTGTCAACAACATCGGCAAAATCCATTGCCGTTACTACCGGCAGCATCCTGAGACCGAGCTTGTCGCCGTTTGCGATTTGATGGAGGAGCGGGCGACGGCGGCCGGCCGGGAGCATGGGGTTGCGGCGTATACCGATTTGCGGGTTATGCTCGAGAAGGAGGACGTGGACGCCGTAATCGTGGCGACCGCCGGCGTCGAGAAGGGCAGCCATCATTATGAGCCGACGATGATCGCGCTCGAAGCCGGTAAAGACCTACTCGTCGAGAAGCCGATCTCCAATGATATCGGGGAAGCCAGGAAGATGGTCGCATTCGCCCGAGAAAAGGGCGTGCGACTTGCGTGCAACCTGAACCACCGGTTTACGCCGGCGGCCGAACGGGCGAAGAAGCTGATCGAGGAAGGAAAGCTAGGCTCGATGCTGTTTCTTAATATGCGGCTGACGATCCGCAATCCCGCTGACGCATCGGAATGGTTCCATATGCGGGCTCTGCATCCTCATTCGATCGATGTGATGCGTTATTTGGCCGGAGACGTCCAACGAGTGCAAGCCTTCATGACCAAGGCGCCAGGGCGCGCTTCCTGGTCGACTGTATCGATTAACATGCAGTTTGCGTCCGGAGCGGTAGGCCATTTGACCGGCAGCTACGACATGTCGATGAAGCATCCGATTGAATGGTGCGAGGCTGCTGGGACCGAGGGACGTCTCGTCATTGACAATGTGTATGAAAGCTTGACCTATTACCCTCATCAGTCTGAGGATCTGCTCGTTGTGCGCAATCCGATTTTCGGCGGGATGCAGGGCTTTGACGATACGTTCCGACTGCGGATCGAGCGTTTTATCTCGCAGATCAAAGCAGGGAAGACGCCTGATGAAATGGATGCCTCCGGGGCAGACGCACTAGCGGCGCAGGAAGTGATCGAAGCGGCGATTCGTTCGCATCAGCTGGGCGGAGCAGCAGTAGAAGTCCCTTCGATCATATGACGCAATACGAACAGCAGCGGCTGCTGTATGGCAATCGCCTTCAATCTCTGCAACATCCAGGAGGGACAACAATGGAGAATGAACTAGGAGCGGTATGTTGGTTCACCGGTCTATCCGGCTCCGGTAAAACAACAACGGCCCGCCAAGTGGCGGAGGAGCTGAAGTCGTTAGGCCGACGCGTGGAAATGCTGGATGGCGACGAGCTTCGCGAAACGATCTGCAAGGGGCTCGGTTTCAGCCGAGAAGAGCGTTTCGAGAATATTAAACGAATTGCATACGTCGCCAAGCTTCTGTCGCGCAACGGTGTGACTGTGCTCGTATCGGCGATAACCCCATATCGGGAAATGCGCGAATACGTAAGGCAAGAGGTTCCCGGCTTTATCGAGGTTTATGTCCGCTGCCCGCTTGAGGAATGCGAGCGTCGGGATGTGAAGGGCTTATACGCAAAGGCAAGAAGAGGCGAAATCGCCCGGTTTACAGGGGTATCCGACCCTTATGAGGAGCCTGTTGCGCCGGAGATCACGATCGAGACGCATAACGTCACAGTTCAGCAAAATCGTGATAAAATAGTGTCATGGCTTAACGAACAATCCGTTTTCTCGACTAATGTGTGCCTTGAGGGGATGTATATATGAAAATCATATTCATCTCATTAGACACTTTGCGAGCCAATCGGTTAAGCAGCTACGGCTATACGAAGCCAACGAGCCCACATATGGATCGGATCGCCTCCGAGGGCGTGCTGTTCGAACGCGCATATGCCGCTGATATACCGACTGAGGTGGCGCATACCGGTATTTTTACGGGCAAGGTCGGTCTTACGACAGGAATCGTATCTCACGGCTCAGACCTGACGAGCTTGCCGAAATCGACTCCATGGCTGCCAACGCTGCTTCGAACCGCTGGCTTTACGACGGGGGCGGTTGATAATCTATACCAGCTGAAGGAATGGTTCGCCCGCGGCTTCCGATATTATATCAATAGCGTAGGCGGCAACCGGTGGATCGACGGACGTACGGTCAACGACCTGGCGATGCCGTGGATCGAGCAGCACAAGGACGAATCTTTCTTTTTATTCCTGCATTATTGGGATGCACATACGCCGTATTTGCCGCCGGCAGACTATATTCCAACGTTTTACGGTGAAGGGCGCGATCCATTCGATAACGCGAATAAAAGCATGGAACCCGCATACAACCATACGGCTTATCCGTTTTTTAAGCATCACCATTACGATCTGCTCGGCCCGGTCACGGACACCGCCTATATCGACGCTCTGTACGACGCGGAGATCCGATACTTGGATGATCGCCTTAAGGAACTGGACGACCATCTCGAAGCTCTCGGGATTAAGGACGATACGATGCTGGTGTTGTTCGGCGACCATGGCGAGAGCTTAACCGAGCACGACATTTACTGGGATCATTGCGGCTTGTATGAGCAGACGGTACATGTGCCGATCATTATTCGTTACCCTGGCCGCATTCCCTCAGGACGACGTATACCCGGATTCGTTCAGCAGGTCGATTTACTGCCGACGCTTCTTGAAGCTGTGCGCAAGGAGGAGCCGTCCGGGATTAACCTGACCGGGCTTAGCGATTTGACGGGACTCGACGGACGGAGCCTATGGCCGGCGATAGAGGGTAAGGCGAGTGGAACGCACGAGTATGTGCACCTGAGCGAATGCGCATGGCAGGCGGCACGCGGTATTCGGACGGACCGCTATAAGTTTATCCGCACTTACGATCCGGGGCCGTTTAATAGGCCGCCCCGTGAGCTTTATGACCTACAGAACGATCCAGAGGAAACAAATAATTTAGCCGACCACCTGCCGGAGATAGCGAACGAACTCGAGCTGAGAATCGAGCAGTGGGTCATGGAGAAGTTGGCTGGTCGTACCGATCCGATGGAGAAGCAGCTAAGCGAAGCCGGACTTCCGTTCAAGAAGCGGATCGATGCCATACTGGCTGGGTCCGGTCTAACTTGGGAGGAATGGATTCAGGACCCTCGTCGCGAACGATTTGCGGAAGCAGGACACTTGATCAGACATTCGTAGAGGAAGCAATACTTGCATCGTCAACACGTCAAGATACGGTTTAAAGTCTCGGAAGGGGGAAGACTTCTTGAGCCATCATATCAGCAGCAGCAGCCTTAATATGAAAGAAGAGTTCCCTTTTTGGATTACGCGAACCAGTCATGACCAGAAGGTGGCGGCGCACGGACATGATTTCGTAGAGCTTGTGTACGTTGTACGCGGGGAAGGCCGTCATATTTTTGAAGGTGACGAATATACGATCCGCCCTGGGGACGTCTTTATTATTAACCCGGGGGAAACCCATTCGTATTCCCTTGAACCGGGGCAGCAGATCGAAATCATCAACTGTCTGTTTATGCCGTCCTTTATTCCCGATACGCTGCTTCGCGAGCTGGAGATATCGAGCTCGATGGATTATTTCTACGTCCATCCTTTCTTAGGTAATGAAGATCGCTTTAACCATCGGCTTAATCTCCACGGCCAAGACGCCGCTGCGGTCCAGGCGCTGCTGGATCATATGATCAAGGAGATCGGCAACCGGGGCACCGGATATTCGACGATCATTAAGCTGCAGCTGATCGAGCTGCTCATTTTGCTGTCTCGTTATTACAGCTTGATCGCTAAAAAGCGAGTCTCTCCGGGAAAGAACGACCGTGAATTGACAGCTCGGCGCATATACGGGTATTTGGAGCGAAACTACGATCAAAAAATTACACTGACCTCGCTTGGCGAATTATTTAACATAAGTGTCCGACAGTTAAACCGGGTGATCAAGCAGGAATACGATAAAAGCGTTATCGACCTGCTGCATGAGATCCGCATCGAACGAGCCAAACACTTGCTTGCCGATACAGATATGAAGGTGATCGTAATCGCCACGGTGGTGGGGTACGAAGACCCGGCCTTCTTTAGCCGGCTATTCCTTCGCCATGTTGGCTGCTCACCTAGCAAATATCGGACTGGACTCGAGTTGGACCTGTAAATCGGGATCGGTATATAACAAGGGAGGGAACCGGTAATGGACGTAGGAATTGTGACGCGCAGCTTTCCGCACCTGACTAACGCTCAAGCAGCGGAGCTTATCGCATCGAGCGGACTAAAGTGGGTGGAGTTGTGCTTATCCCAGACCGATTCGAAATATTGGGTGTATAACGGCCGATCAGATATGTCGGATATGTCGGATGAGCGTTTCGGCCAGATCGTCTCGGAATACCGCGGGCGCAGCATCGAGGTGTCGGCGCTTGGGGTATTTACGAACATGCTGGAGCCGGATGATGCGTTATGGCAAGCGAACCTCGAATACTTCGAGCGGCATCTTCAGCTTGCTTCCGCTGCCGGCATTCCTGTCGTATCGACGGAATGCGGATTCATCCCGGAGCGTCGGGGGATACAGGCGGATCGATACGAATCGGCATTCGAACGGCTGAAGGCCGGGTTCGTCTGGTTGGCCGAGAAAGCGGAGCGATACGGTGTTCATGTAGCGCTTGAGCCTTGTGTGCTTGACGTTGTGCCGAGCGCCAAACGAACGGCTGACTTTATTCGTCAAGTCGGCTCGGACCGCGTGAAGGTGCTGATGGACCCTGCGAACCTGATTGCAAACAATACGGAAGAAGAGATGTTCGCGCACTTGACCCCTAACATTGCTTATTACCATGGCAAAGACCGGAAGGTTAACGATACCTACGGCCGAATCGTGGGGGACGGCGATATTGACTGGGTCGCTTTTTTGCGTTTATACGGGAAGCATACACCAGGAACTCCGTTCATTCTCGAATATGTAAAAGAGGAAAATTTCCGTATGGTGCGCGATCGAATCCTGGAGGCGGCGGAGAAGGCTGGGGTATAACCAAGGGCAGGGCGAAAAGGGGTTAACTCATGGAAAACCAGGTTTCAAATTCAATGCCAAACGTGCTGCTTATTACAGCGGACCAGCTCCGTTATGATTGTGTGGGCATAAGCGGCCGATATCCCGTGCAGACGCAGAATCTCGATAAGCTGGCGCGCGAAGGAGCCTTCTTCACCCAGGCGTATTCCCATATCCCGCTTTGTTGCCCGGCCCGCCAATCTCTGCTTAACGGCAGACGTCCTGAAACGTTCGGGGCGTTATGGAACTTTAGCGGAGCGCTCCCGGTGGGGGCACTTCCACCGGATTCGTATACGTGGCCGAAGCAGCTTGGAGAGCTTGGGTATACGTCTGCATTTCTCGGTAAATGGGGCGTCCATCCCGACCACGACGCGATCGCCTACGGCTACGATGTTTATGTGGGTGAGACGGCATATGCGCAGTTTCAGCAGCAGCATTACCCGCAGGTCCGGTTTACGAACGGTTTTTTTGGCGAGGCCAATCCGATCCCAGTTCATGATGCGAAGACGCATTGGTTCGCCGAGAGAGCAATCGAAGCAATGGAGCGATTGCAGCAAGTAGGGAGGCCCTGGCATCTGGCCCTTCATCTGTCAGATCCCCATCTTCCATGCCGGCCTTCGGGACGGTTCGCCGACATGTATGACCCTTCCGATGTACCTGAATGGGATGGTTTTCGCGATTCTTTCGCCGGCAAGCCTTACATTCAACGGCAACAGCTCTACAACTGGGGCGTTCAGGATTATACGTGGGAAGATTGGGCGCCGATCGTCGCCCGATACTACGGGATGATTAGTCAATTGGACGATGCCATCGGGAAGGTGCTTCAGGCACTCGAGGAGACAGGGGCAGCTGAGAATACACTAGTCATCTTTACCGCGGACCATGGCGATATGTGCGGCTCGCATCGAATGATGGATAAGCATTACATCCTGTACGACGATGTCGTCCATGTTCCGCTTATGTATCGATGGCCGGGACGGATCGAACCGGACGTCAAATACGACCATTTTGTGTACAATATTCTCGATCTGCCTCCGACCGTGCTCGAAGCAGCTGGCGCCGGGCATCCTGGATTTCTGCAGGGCCGCTCGTTGTTGCCGCTTCTTCTCAACGAGGCTGAGGAACTGGCTAAGCAGGGCGAATGGCGTGAGGACGTCGTGTCCACGTATAATGGACAGCAATTCGGTTTATACACCCAACGGATGATCCGAACGAGGGATTGGAAATACATTTGGAACACGACCGATGTAGATGAGCTGTATGATCTTGGAGAAGATCCCGGCGAATTGAACAATCGGATCGCCGACCCCGCGCAAGTTGACGTCGTTAGCGATCTGCGGCGGCGTCTTTACGATAGGCTGACAAGCGACGGAGATGCACTTGTTGCCAACGAGTGGACGAAGCGTCAGCTGCTGAACGGGCAGAAGCTTTGAGACCTATGGGGCTCAAAAACAGAACCCGTTACTCTAATTGCCAGTGGCTTTCAGTGCAGCTATGCTTCTCCTAACACCGCAGCAGTCGTGCGTCCGACGATAAATTCCCCTTGAATGCGCGTATGCTCATATGGAAGGGTTGGGTTCGCGATCCGCCATAACATACGGTCAGCAGCACGATAACCAGTCTCCCATATAGAGAGATGGGGACGTGTGAATAGGGGAAGCGAATCCGGCTGTTCATTCAATAAAGCAACGAAGGATAGCTGGTCAGGGATGCGTATATGGAGTTCACTGCATAGCTGGTACACGTCGCTTACTTCTTCGTCAATTCCGCAAAGCAGCGCACTAGGAGCATAATGTATTAATTTACGCTGTAACTGGTCAAGCCATAGCTTGCGATCCTTGCGTTCTCCCGTCGAATGCATGACAGGATCCACATCCATGCCGAATACCTTCATAGCTTGCTGAAAGGCTTGCCAACGCAAGATGAAGCCTCGTTTCGAATCGGTATCTCCGACATACATAATATTACGATGTCCGATGCTGTGCAAGTAAGCAACGGATTGATAGCTCGCCTCATAAATATCCCAGATCACGCTGTCGATTCGAGTACCCGGGGGTGGAAAATTTAATAAGATTTTGGGCACGGGTAATTGAAATAACACAGGTTCCCAAGCTCCCGGAACAATACTGGGCGCTATGAACAATCCGTCTATATACTCTAACCCGCTCTGCTCAACCCACCGAGGCATATCCACTTCGTGGATCGAACGGGGGAGCATCCTGATCTCTATTAGGTGACCGAAGGAAGCGAATCGATTGTGCAGGCCCTCCAACAGCATACGATTATAACAGACGGATTGTTCGGTTTGGACTAGAATGAATCGTTTCTTCTCGGTTGGATAAGGGAGAATATACTCGGCACGCAAGCTGCGAATCTGATCCATGGAGAAATAGCCTAACCTCTCCGCTGTTTGCATAATGAGCTGTCGGGTTGCCTCCGACATGCCTGATTTTCCTTTGATCGCTTTGGAGACGGTTTGTACAGTAAGACCAAGCGCTTCGGCTATGGTTTTGAGCGTGACCTGTTTACGAATGGACAAGTTGGAACACCTCGAATGTGGTGATTTCTTATGCTATCGTACCATGATCACGCTTGGGGTCAAATACAATCTACTCCCGGCACACCATTAGCAAGTTCTCGTCAAGATCTTTGAATACAAACCAATGATTGTGTTCGATTTCTGTCACTAGTTCTACCTGGATTTGCTTCATATACTCAAAGGAGGCCTGCAAGTCGCTCGTCAAGAACATGAACGCAGGAGTCTTGATGTTCGGCGGACCGCCTTCATCTTTACCGCCCCACATCGGCATCGTATCAAGGATAATGCCTGTCCCCTCCATCGGCAACGGACATAAGTGGCCGCTCCTAATCGGACAATTTGCAGGCTCTAAGCCCAGAACCGCACAATACCAATCCCGCGATTTCTCAATATCCTTAACTGGGATAAACACACTGCCTATTTTATTGCTGATTGGACTGCTTGTTGCAAGCTTCAATACCTCTTGTTTGGAATCACTCATCTGTACCCCTCCGAATAAAGTTTGTAATGCTTTTGGAACCAGTACCGGTTTATACCCATCCGAACCTCTAACCAGTTGCCGATTCGAGCTCATGTCCCCGAGTTCTCTTGCCTGCTCTCCCATACGTCACGATCCTTTCCTTCATTCACATCTTCTGATCGGGATACAACATTCAATCTTAGTAGTCCGCTCTAAGTCGCTTGTCTCACCGGGAATATATTTGGCGAACCACTGTCTGCTCTCATCCCATGTGTAAAATTCATTATGACTAATCCAGCTGTAGAGTTGATCCAGTACACCAGTCATAGCTCCGTAAGCATATGCGGTTAAGCAAGCATATTCTCCTTCCTGCCAGTGTTTGATGCGGTCCTGATCTTCATGTGCCGTGATGTAGTTTGTTGGCAAGCTTATTCCTAATTCATACCAATATTCTTCACCAGGCAAAAGACCATAGCTCCATGACATAAACAATTGAATCCGCTGATCTCCCGCAAACCCCCGTTCCAGTAACCACCTATTAAGCCATTCGTCTGAGAGCGTTACACTAGTAGGTCCGTAGGTGCGAAAAGAGAGAAAGCTAAAAGAAGGAAGATGTTTTCTCTCAATATTCGGTTGTTGCGTTTTACGGATTACAGGCAGCAGCAACTTCATGCGATACGGCTTTCCGTGATCATGCAGGAACTCCTCCATGAAAGCAGCGGGTCCTAACGCGAACGTGCTCTTGGGAAGCCATTCAGCCAGCAGTTGATTCCAGGCTGAGAGGATCGAATCGGGCGTCCCGGCGGGTGATCGGCCAACTGCGTACAAGCTTCCTTCTAGTGGAAGGACGTGAAGGTCAGGAGCTTCGCAAGAGAACGCCTCCGCCACAGGAGTCATGATTTGATACAAATAACGATCTCGATGGGCAATGTCCTCCACATTCGAGCCATAGACACGTGCTTTGGCCAGAGGGATGCCTATACGCTTCAATTTCTCCGTAAAATGCCGAAAAGCCTCTTCCTCGAGTCCCGCTCGCTCTGCCGATGCATGCAAGTATGTCAGCATAAATGTCTTTTCCATTCGAATAACCTTGACGTCCGGATAACGCTCGGAGAGAGAGCGATCCTCTTTGTAGACGACGTTTTCAAGCAGATTAATACGCTCAAAGCTAAAGTAAATGGCAGCTTTGCGATATGTTCCTGGCGTGAGACCCGTATACTTTTTGAAGCACTTGATGAAAGCTTCGTAGGATTCGAAGCCGCAGGCATACGCGATCTCGAGAACCGATAGATCGGATACGCGGATCGTAACAGCAGCTTGATGGGTGCGCCGCTTACGCATGTATTCCTTAAGCGGATGTCCGGTTAGCGCATAAAAGCTGCGATATAGATTTGGGAGTGACATATAAGCTGCATCCGCAATTTGATCCAAAGTTAAGGGCTCATACATATGGTCTTCCATGAAATCAATCGCGCTTTGAACGGCATGTACGGTTTCCATTTCAACCTGCTTTCCTGTTATTGTGGGTGCTCTCAATTCCATCATATCAAAATCAGACTGGGAAAAAATGTCCTTTTTTATCAACTGCTGCGTTGACTGACTCTTGCCATGCTATAATGGAGGGGAACCGAGGTGACTTGTACACAGTCAACAACTCATGACTGAAGTCACGAGCTTGTAACTGCCCGGAAGTGCATACGGCGCTGAGGCCTCCTTCCTTAGGGTGGCGTTACATGAGGCAGGCTGACAACTGCCCAACTGTATAGGTGTACCTACACAATCCCTTCAGCGAGGTACTTCATTCTCTTGAGCTGAAGATTCATGGCTGCAATCCGATCATCATTCGATCGGTAGCCGCATTCCCTGCAACAGAAGCTGTGTTTCTTCCTATTCCGATTCGCTTTCGCCGTATGCTCACATTTGGGGCAGGCCTGGGACGTGTACCGAGGATCAACCGCTATCACTCTTGCTCCTCGGAGGGCGGCTTTGTACTCGATCATCTTTCGCAATTGATAGAAAGACCATGATACCGTCTCATAGCGATCCCTGACTCGAACACGTTCTGTGACTGTGCGAACACCTGTTAAATCTTCTACAACAAATAGCGTCGTTAGATCATACTGGATTACGAGTGCCTTCGCGATGCGGTGATTCACATCCGTCATCCAGCGGTTTTCTCGTTCTCCGATCCGTTTGAGCTTTCTGCGAGCAGAAGGGGTACGCGCTTGTTGCAGTTGCTTGCGCAAATCCTTATACCTTGAACGCTTGTCCTTGACTTTTCTACCTGGATAGAACGTTGTCTTACCTGCTGTATCATAGCTTGTTACGATAAAATTGATGCCCAGATCAATCCCGACAATTTGATCGATCGACTGCAGCGGAGTTTTTTCAATTTCTTTCGTCATCGGAATATGCAGGAACCACTTCCCGCGTTTGGTGATCAGTTTCGCCGTGCCGAAGGTCCAAGACCCATCAAAGTAAGCTTCCATCCCTTTCATTTCAAAGGGCACCTTGATACGACCCTCTAAGGTGTTGATGGAGAGCATCTGCTTGCTCAGCGAATAATCACGGTGCCAGACAAGATCGTACTCCGGTTTCTTGAAGACAATACGTGTCCAAGGGTGCTTGTTACTGATTAAGGTTTTGTACCTTGCCGTAACGGTCTTCAAGACGGACTGAGCCATCTGAGAGCGCAGGTTAAAAACAGCACGCAATTCACAATAGACCTGCTTGTGCAGGGATACCAATGAAAGCATCTTCGTCTTAACCACAAGCTGAGAGATAGAGTTGCATGCCTGCCGATACGCCCATAAGGTCTGTAGCATTCGCTCCATCTGCTCGGCAGTTGGATTAAGTTTCACTTTGGCGGTACATGTAACTGTCACCTTCTCCATCCACTGGTTCACCACGATTCGCTAGAATAAGGATAGTGGAAACAAGGCGTGCAAAAGTTCTTATGACTCCATCATACCAACATCTGTTCGTATTGGAAGTCGGTGAAAATCGTTTTTGTAGAAAATAATACAAAGGGAGGCAGTAAAGGATCGTGATATGAACATGCGAGCAGAAATGCACGTAAATTCCTCTCGCGACTGAAGTCACGAGTGTCCTTTACGCAAGTCATGAAAAAAAGAAAATCAACAGCCCCTGTCAGTAACAGAAAAGACGCTCAGGAGGACAAGCCTGCCACGTTGAAGGATCTGTTAAGCCCAGAGGTGGTAAGCAAGCTGAAGGCGCATTCCGATGGGATGAAGGCGGAGGAAGTTAAGCGCAAGGAAGACATCCGAAAAGCAGCAGAAGATGCCCGTAAGGCTGAGTTGAAACGGCTTGAGAATGATTTTGAGCATTTGCTCAATAATAGCAGCATTGATTGGAAAAAATTCAAATCGTAAGAAACAACGGAAAGCAACTTTCACCTTGTACAAGGGGAAAGTGCTTTTTGCTTTTTATATGGGGTGGAGGAAGTATGTGAGTCAGTTTCGTTCTTGCGTGGAATGTATCTCCCATGCTATAGCAATTCTGGAGATACCTTCTTTGATTTGAGCGGATGATAGCCCCCCGAATCCCAGTAAGAAGCTGTGTACTTCGTCTTGCTTAATCGACTCAAGTTGATCTCCATGCAGACGTGCTTCATAGTCAGAAACAGCATGCACACGGACGCCGGATTGAGCGGCAAGTCGAATTAACTCCACTGTGGATCGTTCACTCCTTATCTTAACTATTACATGCAATCCGGATGCGGTTCCAGAAAGCTCGACACGATCACCCAAATTGGAATGAATAACATCCAGTAACGTTTCCCTTTTGTGTTTGTATACTTTGCGCATTTTTCGAACATGTTTGTCAAAATGGCCTTGCTCCATAAACAACTCCATCGTCTTCTGAGTCAAACGGGATACGGGCTGATCGTAATAAGGGAATTCATGTTCAAATCTTTTCAATAAACCAGGAGGAAGGATGATATAGCTTAGTCGCAGGGCAGGGGCTAGCGCTTTTGAAAAGGTGCCAAGGTAAATAACAGAACCAGCAGTATCCAAGGCTTGCAGCGCGGGGATGGGTCTACCTTCATACAGGAAATCGCAATCATAATCGTCCTCGATAATAATTCCGTTCGTTTGCTTCGCCCAATGCAGCAATTTCAATCGTTTGGCAGCAGACATCGTCATCCCGTATGGAAATTGGTGAGAGGGAGTGACATAAACGGCACGAATGGATCTGTTCTGGCACAGCTGATCTACACAAAGTCCATCCTGTTCAAGAGTAAGGGGAGTTGGGTTCAAATGCAGTTGGAATACCTGCAGTACTCCAGGATGCATGGCCTGCTCCACGCCTATAACACGATAGTCCTTCTGAAGCAGAGAACATAGTAAGGAAGCGGACTGTTGGGTGCCGGCAGTTACTAGAACTTGCTCCGGCTCGCATGCTACTCCTCGATTCAGACGTACGTATTGAGCTATAAGCGCTCGCAATCGCGGCTCGCCCTTGCGATCCCCATATTCCAATAAGCTGTAGTCTGATGGCTGTAATGTCATCATCGTATACTTTCTCCATTTGGCTAGAGGAAAATATTCAACTGCGGTTTGATCATAATCGAATCCGATAAGGGTTGGAACTGGGCACTTATCGTTTAGGGGAGCTTCATCTTTCGAGATAGGAAAATCATCCGTTGTTGCTTGTGCATCGAGGGGCTGCAACAGCTCTAACTCCATAGCATAGTAACCGCTCTTCGGCCTTCCGCCGATGAACCCTTCAGCAACTAGTTGGGCGTAGGCAGTTTCTACGGGATTCCGACTTGTATTCAGATGCTGGGCAAGTTGCCGGATCGAGGGGAGCTTGGAATGCGGCTTGATTTGACCGCTAAGCAAGCCTTTCTTGTAAAAATGATAAATTTGCATATAAATCGGTTCACTTGAATGCTCACGCAAAGATGGCGGAATCAACACAGAGAAATCCTCCTTCATCTGTCATTAAGATCTATCATATTCTGTGCATTCAATAATGACAAATCCTCTTTATAATCAGTACTATATCTGTTGTGAAGGGGTGGATTATATTGAATAAGAAGAAGAGAATGACTTATGAAGACGCTGGCGTCAATATTGCTAACGCGGATCAAGCGAAGTTTGAAATGACACAACGGTTAAGTACAGCAGACAACCGTGTTCTGAACAAGCCTGGGGCATTTGCTGCCTTGTTTGCTGCTGATTTTCAAGGATATACAAAACCTGTATTGGTATTGAAAGCAGAAGAGCCCGGCTCCAAACAACAACTCGCTTTCCAATACAATCGGGAACGTAATATATGCTTCGACCTTATTCATCACCTTGTTAACGACATTGCTGTGATGGGTGCGAAGCCTGAAGCGGTGTTGGATATTATTGTATGCGGGCGAATCGAGAAGGACAAGGTTGTCTCGATAGTTGGACATCTGGCTGAAGCATGTCGGGAGCAAGATTGCAGTCTGGTCGGCGGGGAAACATCAGAGCAGCCTAAGGTGCTGCCAGAAGGAAGCTACCTGTTGAATGCAAGTATCCTGGGGGTTGTAGATCATGAATTTATTATTGACGGGAGCAAGATTCAAGTTGGAGACTCCGTTCTGGCCATTGCTTCAAATGGACTTCACACGAATGGATACTCCCTTGTTCGCAGGTTTTTAGAGGAATATCCAGACCTATTGGAGCTAGATGTAGAGGGTGAACCATTCCTTGATGTCATCCTTCGACCACATAAGTGCTATTATCAAGCGCTTAAGGATTTATTCCGTCTTCCTGGTCTGCATGGACTTGCTCATATTACGGGGGGAGGAATAGAAGGAAATTTGAACCGGATCCTGCCTCCGGGCACTGCTGCTTCTGTGAATTTAAGTAAATTAATAGTTCCAGAAGTGTTTGCCATTATCCAACGCTACGGGAATGTCCCTGATGAAGATATGTTGCGAACTTTCAATATGGGAGTCGGCATTACACTAGTCGCGGAGCCAGATCGTATTCCGGAGATAAGAGAGCATCTTGCAGAGCGAGGGTGCGAATCATACATCATCGGTACGATTGTGGAAGGAGGGCAGGACGTTAGATTTGAGCGAGGCTAAACTAGCAAATGTTTAAGATTATCGGGAATGGGGTACAAACAACTATGAAATAATTATTACATTCAGAAAGGGCGTGTTTGTATGTTATGGGCTGTATTTGCGATACTACTTCTATTCTGGGTGTTGGGGCTTTCCTTTGACATCGCTGGGAATTTGATTCACATTTTGCTAGTAATAGCTTTAATTGCACTGGTCTACAATCTGGTAGTTGGCAGAAGAAGTAGTCGATAGATACTTGCTTTGAGTTACTAAATATGTCTAACAGAAACAAGCTGGCATCCTTCGAGATGTTGGCTTGTTTTTGCGTTCGCTTGCTTAAATTGTTGCAATGTGAAGGAAACAGAGATTAGTTGAAGAATACTTGTACTGCAACCATTATTAGGGAGGGCTTCATCATGAGTATGACTTACAATCCATTACAAGAACAATACGATGCGTATAAAAGTCAAAAATTAAAGCTGGATATGTCTCGCGGCAAGCCCTGTGAGGAACAATTGGACCTTTCCCTGGGGATGTTGGATATTGTGCAATCAGGGGATAGTATGAAGGCGCTGGATGGGACAGATATTCGCAACTATGGTGGATTAGACGGGATACCCGAAGCGAAGAAATTCGCTGCAGAGTTATTCGGAGTTAGTACAAAAGAAGTGCTGATTGGCGGCAATTCAAGCCTGAACATGATGCACGACACCATTGCAAGAGCTATGCTGCATGGAGTTTATGGAAGCACCATTCCTTGGGGCAAGCTGCCAACGGTCAAGTTCATTTGTCCGAGTCCTGGATATGATCGCCACTTTGCAATTTGTGAGCTATTCGGTATTGAGATGATCACGGTGGACATGACGACGAACGGTCCAGATATGGATACCATTGAAAAGCTAGTAGCTGGGGATGATTCGATCAAAGGAATCTGGTGTGTTCCCAAATACAGCAATCCGGATGGGATCACGTATTCGGATGATGTTGTGGATCGTCTTGCCAGTATGCGGACCGCCGCCAGTGATTTCCGAGTGTTCTGGGATGACGCTTACACGGTGCACCATTTGACTGCTAATCAAGATCATTTGAAAAATATGCTCGATGCGTGCAAAGCAGTAGATCATACGGATCGCGTGTTTATTTATGGTTCCACTTCGAAAATCAGCTTCCCCGGCTCTGGTATTGCTATGATGGCAGCTAGTGAGAATAATTTGGCAGTTATTCGGAAACAATTGTCGAATCAGACGATTGGCCCTGATAAAATCAATCAACTTCGGCATGTGCGGTTTTTCAAGGATATGGAAGTGTTGAAGACGCATATGGAAAAGCATGCTGCCATTATTAATCCCAAGTTTGAGCTGGTATTGGGGATTCTTGAATCGGAGCTTGGCAGCAGTGGGCTGGCCACATGGAATAAACCGAACGGCGGGTATTTCATTAGCCTGAATACGCTTGATGGTTGTGCTAAGGAGGTCGTTCGCTTAGCTGCGGAAGCGGGAGTGACGCTGACATCCGCAGGTGCGACCTATCCGCACGGGAACGATCCGCGGGATCGTAACATACGTATTGCGCCTACGCTGCCTTCTCTTGGCGAATTGAAGACAGCAATCGAAATTTTATGTCTCTGTGTAAAGCTTGCCAGTGCTAAGATATAAGCAATAGCCTAATTCTTCTGGGAAGACACCTCTGACATGTCAGACACGTCAGACATGTCATAAGAAATTGACACAAAGCCTTGAACGTGGTATAACGTTTAACAAAGCAATTGAAATTTCAAGACGCGTTGAAGGGAACAAGTAGCACTCGTTATCTAAGTCCCAGCGAGTCGGCGGTGGTGCAAGCCGATACTAGAGCGAAGGCGAAATACATCCTGGAGCCTGTTGTTCCGAAACCGCAGCTGCTGCGGAAGGGCAAGACGGTCATCGGCCGTTATCCGATACGAGTGGAAGATGCTCGCACAATGTCTATGTGCACGCATGTTCAATTAGGGTGGTACCGCGATGACTCGTCCCTGTCTAATGACAGGGGCGGGTCTTTTTTGCGTAGAAAGTATAACTTATTTGGAGGAGAAGATGGAGATGACAGAACCTGTTGTGAATCCGACCACTACTGAACTATTGGAGGATTTGGAATACCGTGGATTCGTCTATCAGATGACCAATCGCGATGGGCTTAATCACAAGCTGCAAAATGAACGTGTTGTGTTGTATAGCGGCTTCGATCCGACAGCGGATAGCTTGCATATCGGCCATTTACTGCCGATCCTCTGTTTGCGCCGTTTCCAGCTGGCAGGACATTCCGCGATTGCTCTGGTCGGCGGGGGTACCGGGCTGATAGGGGACCCAAGCGGCCGCTCAACGGAACGTTCACTCAACACGGATGAGACTGTGGCTCAATGGACGGAAAGCCTGAAAGGTCAGCTTTCCCGATTCCTTGATTTCGATTCGAACGATAATCCAGCGAAGCTGGTAAGCAATTACGAGTGGCTGGCGCCGCTTGATGCGATTTCCTTCCTGCGTGATGTGGGCAAGAATTTTACCGTGAATTACATGTTAGGTAAAGATTCAGTCGATTCCAGGCTTGCGAACGGTATCTCATTCACGGAATTCAGTTACATGATTCTGCAGGCTTACGATTTCTACAAGCTTCATGTAGATCATGGCTGTTCCTTGCAGGTAGGAGGCAGCGATCAATGGGGGAACATTACAGCAGGACTTGATTTGATTGGAAAGCTTGGCGGCGGTGACGCTTACGGGATGACAATGCCTCTGGTTACGAAGAGCGATGGGAAGAAGTTCGGTAAGTCCGAAGCGGGAGCTGTCTGGTTGGATCGCAACAAGACGTCGGCATACCAGTTCTACCAGTTCTGGATCAACACCGATGATGCAGATGTAGTGAAATTCCTCAAGTACTTCACGTTCTTGACTCGTGCGGAGATCGAAGCGTTAGAGGTAGAGCTGAAGGAAAGTCCAGAGAAGCGCGCCGCTCAACGGGAGCTTGCACGAGAGGTGACTCGGTTAGTGCATGGACCTGAGGCGGTGGAGAGTGCGGAGAAAATTACGCAAGCCTTGTTCTCTGGAGATGTAACGCAGCTTAGCGAAGGTGAGTTGATCGAAGCGTTACAGGATATGCCAACAACCGTGCTCGACAACGCGGAAGAAACAGGTCTGATTGATCTGCTTCTCGCTGCACAGGCTGCTCCTTCTCGCCGGCAGGCGAGGCAGGACATCGAGAGCGGTGCTGTTCATGTGAACGGGGAGAAGCAGACCGGCATAGACACTGTGCTTCGCAAAGAACATCGACTCCACGGGAAGTACATCGTGCTTCGCCGCGGGAAGAAGAACTACTACCTGGTGAAGTTCGAATAGAGGTACATGAAGCGGTTGCGAAGGTTATACTTTGCAGCCGCTTCTTTTTATGCAGCCCCATTATGGGGCTACGTCCAACCAAACAACCAAACAACCGAACAACCGAACAACCGATCACTTGAACAACGGAACAACCGAACAACCGAACAACCGATCAACCGAACAACCGAACACTTGAACAACGGAACACTTGGGCCAGACATTCACAATAACACGGGAAACCCGTGTTAAAATTAGCCGTCGAGGCCAGCCTTGCGAAATAACAAGGAAAAACCGTGCTAAATTCCATCCATGAGGCCAAACTTACAAATTAACAAGGAAAAACCGTGTTAAATTCCGTCCATGAGGCCAATCTCGCGAAATAACAAGGAAAAACCGTGTTAAATTCCGTCAAGTGACCAAATTTAGTTAAGTTGGGTTGTTAGGGAAATCGGATATTAAGTGACGGTTATATCAAGATGCATATGTCTACAGCATTTTAGCAGTGGAGTGGCCATCCGTTAAAGTGCGGCACGGTACCTTGAGATCCACACAAATGGAAAAGAGCATATTAGTTGCTGACAGTGCAAAGAACTGAATTAAAGATTTGTGTCACTAAAAATAATTTCGTGCGATTTTGATTTATCCGCGGCGAAAGCCAGAAGACGATGGCCTTCCTCGATCAAGGCTTCACGATCTAGCCCTTTAATAGTTTCAAACGGTTGAATGTTCAGTGTAGCTGTTCCCCGCTTAATTTCAATTTTCCAAATGCCGCTAACAAAGCCGTCCAACAAAATGGCAGCGCGAATTATGCCGTTTTCCGTAAAAACGAGAGGACGATGTTCGTCTGCTATGATGCGGGTACGGTCATCGTAAGACAGCAGCATATTATCGAACTCACTGATAAAAAGCGGCGGCACAGGAGTGTCACTGCTCGCCAGCGGGGCATCAAACACATCGTACAGCTCGTTGCCCTGCTCATCGCGAAAAGTCCGCAGCTGCGGGCGCAGCCGATCAACAACATCACGCAGGCGGGTCAGTCCTGACCACACCTGCATATCTTTGACCGTGGCCGGCCCGAACGCGGCCAAGTAACGCAAGAGCAGCTCCTCCGTATCGGCGGAGGAGGAGAGCGGCAGGCCGAGCCAGTGCTCGGCAGAAGTGTGCGCCGCTTGCCCGCTGGCGCCCCAGATGCCGCGCGGCGGTACCTGCACGAGCGGCACCAGGCTTCGCACGGCATTGCACAGCGTTTGCGGGTCGCGGCCCGGCCACCGCTCGCCAAGCAGCTTGCCAAGCTCACTGAACGTTCGCGGCTGCGCCTCAACCAACGCTCGTCCCGCTGCTCCGAGCGCCTCCAGGTCGACTCCTGCGAGTTGTCGACCATAGCTGCTCTGCAGGCTGCGGTCATGAACCGCCTGCAGCACGGGACGCAGCGCGAGACAGTCGCGCGCGGTCACCAAATGAATCGTCGAACGCTGCAGCGCGATGCGCACCGCTCGACGATCCCGAATCATCTCGGACAACTCCTCGTGATGAAAGTCCTTAAGCCTCGCCCATAACCCAATATAGGGCGGGTTGGGCGCTTGCGCCTGCAGACCGACCAGATGCTGGATCGCATCGTGGGCGGTCACCTTAGCGCGGCGCAGCAATAGCTGTCGCGCAAGCAATGCCCGATTCAGCTCCCTGCGGCTTAACACAGCAGGGCTGTTATTGTCATCGCCCTTCACCTCAGCCTTCACCTCAGCCTTCGCCTCCGCCTCAGCCTTCGCCTCCGCCTTCGCCTCCGCCTTCGCCTCCGCCTTCGCCTCCGCCTTCGCCTCCGCCTTCGCCTCCGCCTTCGCCTCCGCCTCCGCCTTCGCCTCCGCCTTCGCCTCCGCCTTCGCCCCCGCCTTCACCTCTGCCTTCGCCTCCGCCTTCACCTCAGCCTTCACCTCAGCCTTCGCCTCCGCCTCAGCCTTCGCCTCTGCCTTCACCTCAGCCTTCACCTCAGCCTTCACCTCAGCCTTCGCCTCCGCCTCAGCCTCAGCCTTCACCTCAGCCTTCACCTCGGCCTTCGCCTCCGCCTCCGCCTTCGCCTCCGCCTTCGCCCCCGCCTTCACCTCAGCCTTCACCTCAGCCTTCGCCTCAGCCTTCACCTCAGCCTTCGCCTCCGCCTCAGCCTTCGCCTCCGCCTTCGCCTCCGCCTTCGCCTCCGCCTTCACCTCAGCCTTCGCCTCCGCCTCAGCCTTCACCTCAGCCTTCGCCTTCGCATCAGCCTTCGCCCCCGCCTTCACCTCCGCCTCAGCCTTCACCTCCGCCTCAGCCTTCGCCTTCGCATCGGTCTTCACCTCGGCCCCCGCCTTCGCCCTCACATCCGACTCCAAATCCATATTCACACCCATTTCCATACCCAATTGTTTTCCATACTTCGCTCACCCAAGCCCGCTCACGCCTTCTTGTCCTTCAATTGAGCTCTTAATTCCTCCGTAACAATAGAAGCTAACTCCTCATTATCATAGAGCGACAGTACGCCGAGCAAAGTTTCTACGGTTATTTCACCCGCCTCCTCAGGCGGTACAGTCAGCTCAATCGCTTGCTGTAGGGCGGCATTAGCGTTCTGTTGCGGATAAGCGCGGGCATAGATCAGAGCGGGATCGAGTCCATGATTGACACACCATTGGGCGAACACCATGATCATCATTTGCTCATCTCGCTGAAAATTACGGATAACTTGTTCTTCGATTTCTTTACGGTTCATTGAATAATCTCCTCATTGGCGGTAATATGGGTTCATTATAGCGAAACAATAGGGGGTTCTACAATGATTAAGAACGAGCAGATCAAGGCAGCCGAGGTTCTACTCACGGGTCTAAAAGGTGAAGCCTTAGGGATTGTAGCGACATCCGAAGCTCTTGCTATGGCCCGAAAACTCAAGGTGGACCTGGTCTGTACATCACTCATGAGCAGCCCTCCGCCATGCCGATTAATCGGAGCAAGCGCCGCCAAGCAGGAAGCTCAGCAAGAGCGAAAGAAACAAAGCGAGCCTAAACTGAAAGAAATTCGACTCACCCCGAATATTGAAGATCATGATTATGAGACGAAGAGACAGCAAGCGGAGCGAATCCTTAAATCCGGCGATGCTGTATTATTCGTGGTGCGAATTCAAGGTAAGGAAGGGGCGAGAGCCAAAGAACTGCTGGAAGCGTTACTTAAGGACCTGTCCCAATTCGGACGCAGAAAAACCGGCATCCAACTTAGCGGGAAACAAGCAGCGGTCCAGCTAGACCCGGTCTGACTCTCGACAGAAACAAAGAGACCCACAGCAACGGGCCATGGGTCTTAAGGTGAAACTATATTAAAAAGGGGGTCAAGGTCTAGTATAGACCATTAATGTTATAGAGAGATGAAAACAACATTTCAATTTGATTACAGTTTTCTTGATTATTAGTTTCATTGACTTATAGTTTCGTTGATTACTAGTTTTCTTGATTATTAGTTTCACAGATTACATTTTCATTCATGACAGGGAGTGCACACCTGAGATGAAAAGGGTTTTCATGCCTATTGTGGAATTGATATAGAAATAGATACAGAAAGGAACCTACTATGAGAAAAGGATTTGCCCTCCTCTTGATGAGTCTGATTGGATTCCTATTATCGGAATCGGTGGCTGAGGCGCATGTGAAATGGTTTACGGAACTCGAGCCGGAGAAAGAAACGATTACAGCGATCATCTCCCCTTTATTTATTGGACTAGCTATTTTTACAGCCATACTGCTCGCTTTATTAACTCAGATCCTACCGATTCTATCAAAATGGAATTTCTCTCAGAAGGTGGACCATAAGCTGGATGAGCTGCGTAAATATTCGGTATACTTATTAAAATACGGCATGGTTGCTGCATTGCTCATTCAATTTTTCACAGGCTCTCTCTTCGTACCTGAATTCGAATTAGTCACTGCGCTGGATAAAACCTTGTTATGGGCATCGATTGTACTGCTCCTCATTCCGCATCATATTGCGACCAAGGCTGCAGCACTTGTTACGTTATGGCTATTGGTGAATCTGACGACAATGGCGGGCGTATTCCACATGCTGGATTATGGCTTCTACTTGGGGATCGTTTGTGTATTGCTGCTCGACAAAACGAAGGTGGAGCGCTGGGGTTTTCCGATCTTGTATTTAAGCACTGGACTTTCACTATGTTGGGTTGCGGTCGAGAAATGGGTATACCCCTCGATGGCGCTTGATATTATTGAAAACCATGGTGTACCGACATTTGGTTTCGCCCCGGAAGCTTTTGTTGTGATGGCTGCTTTTATCGAATTCGTAGTTGGTTATCTTCTGGTAGTGGGTATTCTTAATAGACTGCTGTCCTTTGTTTTAACAGGAATATTCGTATCTACTACGATGTTGTTCGGAATGACGGAGCTGGTCGGTCACTTCATGATTCATGTCATTCTGCTAATTTTCATTATCGAGGGCGTAAGCTTTTACAGACCTCCTGTTGAGATGCATGACAAGAAGCGGGATCAGATCATCTTTGTATCGCTTAACTTTTTGTTCGTATTGTCTACATTTGTATTGATTTATTATCGATTTGCTTAGGAGGAACGAATGATACCTTTGTTGAAAGCACTTTGGAAGCCTCTGTTGATTGTTTTGATTCTGTTTATCGTGATTTATACTTTATTTCGGGTCCATGTCTTGCTCGGAGTGGGTGTGATCCTGCTTTTAATCGGTTTTGCTTTGTACACCTCCCGCTCTAATATTTATGCCTTTCGCGGCAATAGAGCATTCATGAATAAAGAGACGGAACAAGCACTCCAGTGGTACCAAAAAGCGACCAGATGCAAGCCGTGTCCGGACAAGCACAAAATTGCTTTCGGTTATTTGCTGATGAGGTCAGGTGAGCGTTCGCAAGCCGAAGAAGTATTCAGTAAGCTGTTACAACAATCTAGCAACCGAGAGACCCTCATGCAAGCCAAATGCAATCTAGCTACATGTTATTGGCTGCAAGGGAAAAAAGACGAAGCGGTAGCTTTGCTCGAAGAAGTATTCGAACAATACAAGAATACGTTGGTTTATGGGAATCTGGGTTTTCTCAAAATATTGCATGGCGATCTGAACGAAGCTTTGACTATTAATCAGGAAGCCTATTCGTATAATCCCGATGATATTACGATTATGGACAACTTGGCTTTGAACTATTATTTGTTGGGTGAGATTGACAAGGCGCATGAAATTTATCAGAAGCTGATCCCCAAATCTCCGCGGTATGCGGAGCCCTATTATTACTATGCACTGACTCTGAACGATCGAGGGGAACACGAAGCGGCTGTGGAACAAATCAACCAAGCGCTTGAAAAGGACATTTCTTTCCTCTCCCCATTGACTCGTGAAGAGCTCGAGCAGGAGGCTGCTCGTTTGAAAACCGCCGGAACATTTAACGCTTGAGAATGTGTACCCGTTCCGTTTGGCAAGCAGAACTCTTTAATTGTTTCTGGAAGGACTAGCAGCGCCGGATCGACGACTCCATGAGAACGGAGCATATAAAAGCAAAAATAGTACAAGCGCAACAGCTTCTAGCGATAACAAATACCACGGATACGGTCCCAGAACGTCCAGCAGAGAGGCCGTATCCGGTTTGCGTGCGAGAAACATGTAGTTCCCGCCCGTTAAGTAGTTCACCCCTACGATAATCACCAACATTACATTCAGGAACCCCATTGTAATAGCTACGGATTTGAGCGTCGGACGATACCCCTCCACCCATACCATGAATAACACGGCAATAATAATCGTAATATGCGCTATGAAAAATTCAATGAACCTATAATGAGGAAAAGGATAGCCAAGTACAGGAGTCAACAGTGCCTGCAGGGCCCCGCCAATTCCCGTGAAATAAACAATTTGAAACAGAGATCGGCTGCGGAAAAGCAGCATAAACACACATAAATATAAGGAAATGCTGCATAGCTCAAGCGGCAGTGTATCCTTGACCCTATACACACCCTCCGCCACATACCATACGTTCAGGGACACTTCAGACAGCACCAGGACAAGCGCCAACCCATAACGGACAACCTTGCTCCTGCTTTCCCCTTTTAACCAATTCCGCAATAAATACAACAATAGGACCCCAATGACAAATATTAATAAAGCTATCCAATGTGAGGTCGAAAAAGCCTGAAAGGAATTAGGTTCATTGGCATCAAAAATCGATCGCATCAGCAGCAGTCCACCTCCAACTTTCGGTAGCTTCAATATATTGTTATTTTAGCAGGGAACGGTTGGTTTGTCTTCGCTTCCTTAGGTTCATACTGAACGCTATACGGTATTGTACAAGTGGAGGTCAGACGTAAATGAAAAGCATGCAGCCCGAGACCCTGTTAAAACGACGAGTGTTCATTGGCTTACTGTTTCTTGTATCATTAATGGCGATTCTAGCTTGGAAGCTATTCCATATTCAAGTGCTTGATACGGCGAGTTATTCCGAACGTGACGTAGATCTGGTGAAGAATTCAGTAGCACAAAGGGAAACCGGGGTTGAGCTGGACAGCGGGCGTGGGCAATTCTATGATCGCCATGGCGCTTCAATAACAGGGGAGACGATCCAGGCGCTCGTTGCCTTTCCTATGAAAGCTCAGCTTGCAGGGCGGGAAGGCGATATACGCAGGCTTATCCAATGGCTGGGGTCCACGGAAGAGGCTTGGCAAGTGTTCTATAACGGGCTTCTGCAGCCCCAAATATGGTTAGATGGATTATCGGGTCAACCTAAGGCATTGACCGTCGAACAGACTAAGAAAATTACAGAGCTAGCCTTACCTGGTATCAAAGTATTACACACCGTGCGCCGTTACCCGGCGAATGCATCAGCCAAACATTTGATTGGCTATGTTGGTGAGAATCCAGAGCGTATGGAGCAATTGTATGCCAGAGAGCTTCAGACAGGTCGGCTGTCCATGAATAGTAAAATCGGGGTGGCGGGTCTCGAGAAGACGCTGGAATCCTATCTGCAGGGTATTGGTCATACATCCATCAGTCAGTTCACCGATGCCGCTAATCGGCCGCTCTCAGGACTAGAAACGAGGCAAGTTACTCCGAACAACCCATATTATCCCTTGCAGGTTATCACGACACTGGATCTGCCTTTGCAGCAAGAGATTGAGCGCCTTCTAGCCAAACACCAAGTTCGTGAAGGAGCAGTTGTTGTACTGGATACGTCTAATGCCGATGTGTTGGCAATGGCAAGCAGACCGGATTATAACCCCAATCAAGTGAATCCGGCTGAAGGAAATTGGGGGAATCTGGCGTTGAAAGCATTCGCACCTGGCTCTATCTTCAAAACCGTAATCGCAGCCGCTGCCTTGGAGGAAGGGGTGGTTGATCTGCATGAGCATTTTCTGTGTAACGGCTCGCTTGGCAAATACGGCTTCCATTGCTGGCTAAGGACGGGTCATGGGAGCATAACACTGCAGGAAGCCTTCGCGGTATCCTGCAATGTTGCATTTGCTCGTTTAGCAGAGCGATTAACAGGAAGCCAAATGCAGAATTATGCGGATAAGCTCGGTTTTGACCGCCTGATCGGATGGAGTGACGATAAGCGGGGAAAAGCGATATTCACTCAGTTCGACTCAGAAGAAAGGGGACAAATCTTCGCTGGACGTATCCCGTCTGAGGACGAGGGTGTGCGAGTGCAGACGGCCATAGGGCAGAGGGATGTCTTGGTTTCCCCGTTACAAGCGGCAAATATGGTTGTCACCTTGCTTAATAGCGGAGAGGTATATAGCCCGCGTGCGGTACAGAGCATTCAATTTCACAACGGCTCCACTGCCCGGACTTTTCCCGAGCAGGTGCTAGTATCACGCAAAGATGGAATATCAACGGGTACCGCTAAGCGAATAACAGCATGGATGCAAGACGTTGTTGAAGAAGGAACGGGTCAAGCGCTGAAGCAAGCCAAGTGGAATCTGGCAGGCAAATCAGGTACTGCGGAAGTAACTGTCGAAGGTAAGGCAGCCGTGAATCAATGGTTCATCGGATATGGTCCGACGGAGCAGCCCAAATATGCAATAGCCGTTGTAGTTGCGGGTGCCACTGAACTAGAAGGCGGGAAGGCGGTAACCGTGTTCCGTGATGTTATGGATGCTTTGGCAGAACGTCCAATATAAGCGAATGTCTCGGGACAAACAAACAAGAAAAGCGCCTTTTCCGCGAATATGCTATAGCAAGGTGTATGCACATTAGGACTGCTTAGCAAATGTTCAAGGAGGGGAACTTATGGAGGAAGGCACGAACAGTGTCATCGCTACGCATGATTCTACTGCAGAGTCATCCGCTGCAGTATCTATGCCAACAAATACAGATGCTGTTGCGTCAATGGAAACGGTTGTTCAAGAAACGGATATCATTCCAACCGAATATACAGCAGAGGTATCCTTGAGCTCCCTGAGCGAACCAGTTATCTTGAATTTGAATCCCCAATTACAAGCCACGATCTCTCGTCATGTGGCAAGTAAATGGCTAAAGACTTCTGTGCTTCGTCAAGATCCGCGGGTCGCTCGGCATATTCCCGATACACGAATATATAGTTCTGGCGACCTGTCTTCGATGCTGTCCGCTTATAACAAAGTGGTGCTGAAGCCTGTCGTTGGAACGGGCGGCTCTGGTTTGATCATGATCACCAGGAACGAGGGTCATTACGTAATGCGATATCGCCAATTGATTCGCAGGTTTGTGAAGTTCGATGCGCTGGTTGCCGCGCTGCGTCGAATTAAAGGCAAACGCAGATACTTGATCCAACGCGGGATTTCACTTGCAACCATTAATGGCCGACCAATCGATTATCGGGTAAAGATGGTGCGTGAGAAGAAAGGCTGGGTTACCACAGCCATGGTAGGACGGTTGGCTAGACCAGGGTTATTCGTAACTAACTTGTGTAAAGGGGGGACATTGCTGACATCTGCGCAAGGAATACGCCTTTCCTTGTCCGCTTCATCGGTTAAAGGCAAGAAGCGGGAGATGCGTAATCTGACCCGGCTCTGCATTGCCATGCTGGAACGTACGTTTCCTGGTGTTGGACAGTTCGGGTTCGATTATGGAATCGATCATAGCGGGATGATCTGGATCTTCGAGGTGAACACAAGGCCGCATTGAAGCAATACAAAGAGGAACCGCCCACACTTGGACGGTTCCTCTTTGTTTCTTCACAAATGGATTTGGCCAGTTAACCAGGTCTTGCTGTTTCACCATCTCGACTGCGAAGCAAGTATCGCGCATAGAGGAATGGAGTTTTGAAGCATTGTTGATAAGCTTTGGGGCCATATACCCGATGGATGACCTGTCTCCCAGGTTTGATATTAACCTCCAACAGCCAGAGGCGGCCATCGCGGTCAACCGCCAAGTCAATACCGAGCTCTGATAAGCGGATTCCGTATGAGGCTTCCAGATGAAGCGGAATGTGAGCAGCTAGAGCTCGGGCAGATTCCGTCAAGAATGAACCGCGCTCCTCGCCGAACTGGCTCTTCAAGTAGGCGCAAGCTTCATAAGCTTGACCTCCGGTCTTCAGGTTGGACGTGATCTTGTTCCGTTGGCCCTCACGGACCGCCAACCCGGCCAACTGCCAAATTCCCTTTCCGTCCTTCTGTACCAACGCTCGAATATCATACACTTGACCTTGTGTATTGCGAATATCGATCCATTGCTGCATCAGATGCGGTCCCCGCATCATAATCCTGCGCAAGTATACTGCAACGGCATTTCTTGTGGAGAAGGTCAGCTTCGAATCGTTGTTCTTTACATGATACCCAACTTTACCCGGCTTCCCATCCGCGGGAGACAATGAAGCAGATAGCCGGATGATCCCTTGACCTCCCTTACCGTTAATGGGCTTTAACATTATCACCTTATGCTGTTCCAGGAATGCAAGGATATCGGGCATAGCCTTCATAGGTGCAGTTGGCAGCAGATGAGGCGCCAACTCCAGCGATTCCATTAGATGCTGCTGGATTTTCCATTTGTTTCCCAAGCCGTAACCAGTGAATGGCATAGAGCGCATGTTTTTGACACGAATAGCATTTCGGACGTTCCGAGGTGAGGTATAGTACCCAATATCTATATTGATGTTAGGAAAAGGGGAGACTTGTCTCCGCCAGGTTCCGTCCCTACGATAAACACATCCATGAATGTGACGCTGCACCAAGTTAACTTCATTAGGAGCGAACAGCACAACCTCATCGAACCCTTCAGCCAGAGCGGCTCGAGCATACCGCCCGAACCGTTCAGCGGATGCAACTGAATTCGTCATTAAGCCGATTCTAACGGGGGAAGCCATCCCTTGTTCACCTGCTCACGTTTTTTGTTCTACCATATGCGGAGAATGGCCTGTCTTGACGCTGTCAAAGGCCTAAAGGCACAATCGACTTCTATTATTCAATAAATTTATACTTTCCGAGATAATCAAGTACGACCTTGATCTTGATCTCACCCAGCGATTCCGGCTTCAAGAATAATTGGGTTCCCTCCTTACTTAGCTTATTGAAGAGGGCTGGGTCTTTACTGTAGATGCGATCTCCCAGTTCATAAATATCAATCTGATTCTTCACGCCATTCAAATAAGTGGAGCGTATCTCTTCTTCGATCTGCTTCTTGGCAAGCTGCTCCAACTGCTCCAAATCAAATGCGGAGTGCAGCTCAATCAAGGTAGCGGAAATTTTCACGTCAATCGTAAAGGTCACTTGCTCCCCTTGAATGTCATACTTAAATTTGGCACGAGGATGCTGCAACCCCAATGTTGCGACTGACTTGCCATCTTGTTCAAGATTAATAGCCGTACTAACGGTGTGTCGGTCCACCAATCGAAGTCCTTTTATTTTCTCTAAAGAAAGGAAGCTGGTGTAAGCGCCTTGATGGAAAACATATGTACCATCAAACAGTTGCATATCCAAAGGCTTATCTCCTGCTGACCAATTATTGGTGGATAGTCCGAGAGAGGGTAACAGGGCGTAACAGGCCTTATCCTGGTAATCGTTCATGAAATCATGCAAGCGAATTGGTCTAATGAGTGAAAGCTTCTTGTAATTATCCGTTGGGTTCTGAAGAATGGTGTAGCTTCGTGATTGGTAGAATGTGGGGGATACATCGAACAATTCGGGTATGCTTGCCTTTGTGCCATACACCCACATCGTATAACGGAGCTCGCGAAACCGATTGAGATCTTCGAAGATATCCTGCAGCTCTTCTCTCTGAAGAATATGTTCTCCTAGCACGAGAACAGTCGTTTGACCCATTATGATTTTCTTGGAGGATGTCTGGAAGATTTCCCTAACGGCAAGATTAATGGATTTCCCCTTCCCTGTGGCTAACCAGGATTTGTACGGTATTTCTTGGGGAGGAGCTTCTTTCTTGGCTACATTAGCGAGATTAGGTAATTGCAGATAAGCCACGTATTGTCCATCTATATAATCGATTCCGAGCGCTCTGACGTAATCCAATTGTTCTATACTATCTGCATCCCAGCAGCCTCCAACAGGTAACAATACAAGAAAAGACATAGTGGTTAACCGAATAAGTCGAATCCAGAGAGTCACTTGGCGTCATCTCCTTGAGGTTGTTTTCCTTTATCCTGAACATTCAGGAACTTCGGCCTTTGTTTTCGCTTTTTCCAGGGCAAGTAGAAGATGGTATAGAGAATATCCGGAAACCGTAAGGGAGAGAACGGTACCAGAAATGGAACTCCATAGGATCGTATACTTGCCGCATATAAAATAACGGAGAAGAAGGAGAGGAAGAACCCGAACAACCCCAAAAAAGATGCAACAACCAGTACATACAGTCGCACGATTACTGAACCTAGACCTAATGTGTTGGGCATAAGGACGAAGGCAGATGTGCTGGATATTCCTGCGATCAATAAGGTGGCAGGTGAGCTGATACCCGAGCGTATGGCTGCATCCCCGATAATTAATCCTCCCACAACAGACAACATACTCCCTATCGATGATGGCAGGCGATTGCCTGCTTCCATGAACAATTGGAACATCAATAAAACAATGAACAGCTCAAAGGCTTCGCTGAACGGTGTTCCATCGCTCGCTACCGATATGGTAGCTAACAGACCAAATGGGATTTGATCCTGATGGTAAGTGACAAGTGAAATCCAGAACCCTGGAAGAAAGTAAGTAATAAACAATGCAGCAAATCGGATCAAACTGATGAAGGCAACATGATGCTGTGGCGTATGCACATCTTCAGCAGCCATCAGTAAATAAGAGAGATTAACAGGTGCCACAATGGCAACGGGAACCCCATCGATAAAGAGAGCGAATCTGCCTGCTAATAAGCTCTCCAGAATCATATCAGGGCGAGTGGTTACTCCATAAGTTGGTACTAGAGCAAGGGTTGATTGCGAGATAAGCCTTTTCAACTGCTCAGCGCTATAAAGAGCATCAATATCAATAGAATTCAATCGCTCACGTACTTCGTGGACATATTCCTTCGAAATAATATCATCCATGTATAAAAGGGAGACCCGAGTCTGAGTTCGGCGGCCAACAATAAACTGTTCATTGTGTAAGCTATTCGTTCGGAGCCGTTTGCGGATTAAGGCTACATTGGTTACTATGCTCTCTGTAAAGGAATCACGCGGTCCCAGATTACCAGTTTCCGAGTTGGAATCTTCAGTGCTGCGTTGAGGCTGATTGGCGAAATCTGCTGCATATAAAGCATCATCCGAACGATTATGGATCACAAGGATGCCTGCAAATACCGCGCTAATAATAGCTTGTTCACTAGAATCCTTTGGAAGAAGATCCAGGATGAATCCCCCAACGGAATTTTGTTTGAACGCATCGAGTCCAAGCTCCGCAATGGCAGGCAACAAAGCCAGATGGATCTGTGTGGTATCACATAATCCTTCACTGTATATAAGTGTAAGTTCGCCAATGTCTTTGACCATAACATCGTGACTGGAAGCGAACAACTCTCTAAAACGATGGTTAGCGTGCATGTGATCGACTCCTTTGCTTGCTTATCCATGCTAGAATTGTAAAGAAAGCCGTCAAAATCCCTAACACAATCAAGGAGCTAGGCAAGTAGACCAAACCGATCAAATGGTACAAATCAACATCGGAGAACGGAATTAAGGTGACCACGAATAGCCCAAGAAAGAATGGGAGCATAAACTTGGCTACCGAATATTTATAGGAGCGGTTCAACAATTCACAAATAAGAAGCATTGCCGTACAAATGCGCAAATAAGCGCCTGACAGCCACTGATAGATGGACAAGAAGTCTAACCGTTCCACGTTTTTCAAGATAACGATCAGCTTCCATTCCTCGAATGCCGGATAACGCAGCTTAGTCAATTCAGTAGGACCGAATTCTGCGATCCCCCCGGTAACAGGACCCAGTGTCAAGCCTATTAGAATAATGGCGACCGCACCAATTTGCCAGAAGCGAATCTTGTGTGTCAAGTATTGCTGCATAAACAAAATAAGCGTTAACTCTACTAAACCTGAGCCGCACACAAGCATGCCTTTCCAGACGGGGATCATGCCGTGCTCAAGGACGGGAAACAAGCGGGAGTAATCTTTGTTCGGAATGTTAGAGCCCATCACGAAAAATCCAAGCACAACGATGCCAGGCAACAAAATTCCGGCCATGATAGCTATAACGCGAAAGCCTTGGATTACTGTAAGGTAACAGAGCAGGATAAGCAAGAATAGCAGGATGACCCTTGGGGTGTACGGCAAGTAGGAGGTAACGGCCCAAGTAGCCGTATCACGGGCGGTAATCGCTGCCGAGAACAATAAATAAGCACTTGCTAGGATTGCAATGCCTGCAGCAATAATGGTCCCGCATCGATCTTGAATCCAATCGATCAGATGCCGCTGCCCGCTGCGTTTCATAATGAAGAAAATGAGCCAGGTCCATGCCAGAAAGGGAATGGTCATGAACAATACAGAAATCCATGCGTCGCGTCCGGCATTATCGAGCAGCACGGGGATGATAAGCACATGATTAATCAAACCAACGGAAGACATAATGATCATAGTCATTTGCAGCATTCCAATGGAATGTCTCATCATGATCCTTCCCCCCTCGTCGTTTATCTGCATTGCTAATGCAGGCAGCCATTCAGAAAGTATTTCCAGTGTAGGAGTTAAATATGTAGATACATGTCTTTTAATTGTCTATTTCTCGATGCTGGAGCCAAAATGAACGCGTTTTCTGTTATAGTAAGGTGGAAAAAGGAAGCACTAAGGTAGGAGCTTCATTGAGAAGAACATATGCTTTAGGAGGGGAATTATCGTGAATACAACTCAAATGGAAACGGCTCAACTTACAAGCATGGGAACCGGTCCTGTTACAGCCATTATCGTAGGTGCAGGCCATCGCAGTCTGATCTATGCCTCTTACGCGGAGGTTCATCCGGATGAACTACAAATAGTTGGTGTGGTGGATCCGGATCCTATTAGAAGGGATCGTACTGCGGAGAAATTCGGAGTATCACGGGAGCACCGATTCGAAACGGTACAGCAGCTTGTTTCACATGGAAAAATAGCAGACACGATAATTAACGGTACGATGGATGCTCAGCATGTAGAGACTACATTACCCCTTCTGGCTGCCGGATAT
Organism: Paenibacillus sp. J2R1T-4; assembly: GCF_059692235.1. Lineage (NCBI taxonomy): Bacteria > Bacillati > Bacillota > Bacilli > Caryophanales > Paenibacillaceae > Paenibacillus > Paenibacillus sp. J2R1T-4. The sequence goes on from NZ_JCAUBA010000004.1 coordinate 352,878, forward strand.
GACGTATTGCTAGAGAAACCAATAGGCACTTCGCAGGATGAAGTATTAGGACTCCTGGAGCAAGCAAAGCTACACGGCCGCAAAGTAATGATCTGCCATGTGCTTCGATATGCGCCTTTTTACGCTGAGATTCGCAAGCGTGTACAAGCCGGAGAGATTGGGGACATCTTGAATGTTCAGACGGCGGAGAATGTAAGCTATCACCATATGGCGATGGGCTTCGTTAGAGGCAAATGGAATAGTGTAGAGAAGTGCAAGTCTCCGATGCTGATGTCCAAATGTTGTCATGACCTGGATATCCTAACCTGGATGAAAAGCGGCTCTACGCCTGTTAGTGTAAGCAGCTTCGGCGGCTTATCCTACTTCCGTCCTGAGCGCGCGCCTGAAGGAGCAGGAACACGCTGTTTGCTGGATTGCAAAATCGAGGAGAGCTGTACATATTCAGCCAAGAAACACTATCTGGAGCAAAAGCTGTGGGGACCTTATGTATGGGTCCATCACCATCTTGGAGTGGTGCCTACTGAAGAGGAACAGATCGAGTCGCTTCGAACCGATAACCCCTACGGGAAGTGTGTCTGGCATAGTGATAATGATGTCGTGGACCATCAATCTGTTGTTGTTGAGTTCAGTGATGGCTCTACAGCTACTCATAATTTGATGGGGGGATCCTCCAAGCCAGGGCGGCGAATACATCTCTTGGGAACGTTAGGTGAGATAGAAGGTTTTATGGAAGACGGTTACTTCATTGTGCGTCATCCGGATCCGAGGGCCGGACACGAGTATAAGGAAGAGAAAGTAGAGCTGAACGTATCGATGGATATGCACGGGGGCGGAGATTTGCGGCTTGTCGAAGATTTCGTTCGTGTCATAAGGGGAGAAGCTCCATCCTTGTCCTCAACCACACTTGAAGATTCCATCTATGGCCATTTGATTGGATTTGCAGCCAATCAAGCGATGACAGAGAAAAAGGTAGTAGACGTTCCGCAATTATAGGGGGAGATAGGATGTATACGTTTCGCGGCTCTGTGAAGGAAGATTATGCGATTATAAGCACGTTTCCTCAAAATGCGGAAGAATTATTCTCCATGGGTTTCCCGGGAGGGGATTTTCCTCTTCAGCCTGAAGCGCTGCAGGCCAAGGCGGAGTCCCGTTGGAAGCCGACTGTAGTGCTTGACGGAGATCAGGTTGTCGGGTATGCGAACATGTACGGAGTGGAGGAGGCTAAGCACGGTTGGTTAGGCAATGTGATCGTAGCTGCTGACTATCGCGGCAAAGGGGCGGCATCGGCGCTTATCGAAGAGATGCTTCGCATAGCCGGAGAGGAGCTTAGCCTTCCGAAGGTGCTGCTGGTGTGTCACCATACCAATACAGCCGCTTTACTATTCTACCATAAGCTTGGTTTCAAGCCCTTTAACATCCATAAAATGAAGAACCACTTGGGCGATGCAATCGTGGGGATTCATATGGAGCATACGACAGAATCAAACCATCCTAGAAGTTAAAGGAGAATGTAGACCGATGAGCTTCAAAGTCGTTTCAATTGGATGCGGAAGACACGCAGAATCCGTTCATGGACCATCGTGGAGCAAGGTGCAACGGGAGAATGACCATGTAGTCCTTGCAGCCTGCTGTGACCTGAATGAGCAAACGGCCATTCATTATCGCGATAAGTTCGGATACAGACGCTATTATACACATATCAATACGATGCTGGATGCCGAGCGTCCTGATGCCGTCAGTCTGGTTGCGCCTGTAGATCTAACAATGGGCTTGGCCCTACAGGTCATGGAGCAAGGCTATCCGATCATTATGGAGAAACCGCCGGGGAAGACACGCGAGGAAACGATACGGCTCGTTCAGGCAGCGAGACGTCTAGGTGTGCCCAATCGCGTCGCCTTCAATCGCCGTTATGCCCCGCTTAGCCGCAGGTTGAAGGGGATGCTTAGCAACCTTTCTTCCGAGGGAGGGATACACAGTATTTGTTATGATATGTTCCGCGTAAATCGATTGGATGAGGACTTCTCGACAACGGCTATTCATGCGATTGATATGACACAGTATTTGGCGGGAGCGGACTATGAGAAGGTTCTATTCGACTACAACGAGCTTCCTCATCTTGGTGTGAATGTAGCCCATTTCCGACTCGATGCTGACTTCGAGAATGGGATAAAGGCTTTGCTGCATTTTAACCCGGTATCCGGGAAGCTAGTTGAGAGTATAACGGTTCATGCTCACAATGAGATGTTCGAGCTGCGCATCCCTATGTCCGGGCAAGATGAGCACGGCGGCACTCTGCTGCATTATGTGAAGGGACAGCTTGTTGGTCAATGGTTCGGTAAGGAGGAGGGCGACGGAACGGAGTGGTTCGAGACCTTCGGGATGTATAATGAGAATGCTTCCTTTGTAGTGGATCTGATTAAGAACAATGAGGCCAAACTCGCTGCTGGCTCCCTGGAGACGGCTCTGCAGTCTGTGGAAGTGGCAGATTGTGTTCGTCAGAGGAAGACGCAATATAACAAATATCAATGATAGATACAAGGTGATCATTGCCGGACATTGTTAGAGATTAACAAACGTAATATGCTGATAGCAGCGGACATAAGGGATGCTCTATGTCTCGTACACTAGTGCTGGAGGGCATAGTATGAACCTGACGAATCAACAGGCAATATTGACTCCGCTTACGCAGGAGCAGGTCGAGTTCTATCATGAGAATGGATTTGTAACGATATCCAAAGGATGCAGCGAGGATCTGATTGATGCCTTTAATTCTCATATCCATACGATCCGATCAGGAGCTCAAATACCGGATTGGGCACTGCCGCAGAGAAAAGATGTTGAGCTTACGGACCAAAACAGGTTCTCACTCCGACTGTTTAATCCGCACAAGCATGATGGATTTGCTCTGCAAATGATGAAGCTCCCTATCATGAGAGGCGCGTTGGCACAGCTTATGGGCGACGAGGCATGCGGCGTTCAAAGCATGTATTTCTACAAGGAGCCAGGCTCGAAGGGGCAGGCCGCCCATCAAGACTACTACTATATCAATAACGAGCCCCGCAGCATGATAGCCGGATATATAGCGCATGATCGCATTGATGAAGAGAATGGATGTCTGTGGGTCATTCCCGGCAGCCATAAGCTTGGGCTTTTGCCGCATGGAGCGGTTCGGAATCATGAAGAGCACGAAGAGTGGACGGATGAGACCGAGGGAGCCGAGCTCGAGAAGGAAATTCCGGTCATCATGGAGAAGGGCGATATCCTGTTGTTTCATGAGCTGCTGATCCATTCTTCTACCAAGAATCGTTCATTGAACCGTTGGCGGCGTTCTTATGTATGTCACTATGTAAGGCATGATACAGAGATCACGTACCGCAAGGATTTGAAGCAGAAAACTCCGCTCTATTGAGTGTGCAGGACAGATTGCGGCCTGGCGGGATGGGGGTAAGATGGGACAAGACGGAATATCGGGTTGGACGATCCTACACATCAGACATGTGCATACAGGTTCGATTGTATATCCGCCGTGCGGCACATACGGCCCCCGCCATCAAGCCGCCCTGCAGCTGGTAACCCTTCATAGCGGTTCGCTTGAGCTTCATATCGACGAGCGAATAGTTAACGTGGCACCGGGCAATACGGTGCTTCTTTTACCTGGTCATAGTGAATTCTTCGCCTTTTCCAGAACGGAGGATTCCTGGCATCGTTGGTTGACGTTGAGTCCTCAAGGAGATTATCCGGCCGGGATGCTGGAGCAACTCAGGCTCCTTCCGCCCGTAATTCGATTGACAGAATCTATGAACAAACTGATAGACGTTGCAATTAGCGTCAGTCAAACTTCTTCCGGTACGTTGGATGCCTTGAAATCGATCGGATTGTCTGCCCTTCATCTTTATGAGGCAGAGACGCATCTTGAAGCAGAGCGGAAGCGGGTGCACCGTGCGGTTACGATAACCAAAGGGGTGATCAGTAATCGCTATATGGAGTCGCTAACCCTTGGCGAGCTCGCTGTCGAAGCCTATGTTACCAAAGAACATTTGATTCGCCTGTTCCAATTATATGAATATATTTCGCCGATCAAGCATTTGTGGAAAGTTCGATTGGACAGAAGCAAAGATCTATTAAGCAGCACAGGCCTTAGTATCGGGGAGATCGCGGAACGGACAGGATTCAAGAATACCCATCACTACTCGCGTATGTTCAAGCAAAACACAGGAGTTACCCCTACTGAATACCGGGCATCTAGAGGGTAACGCGGTCTTTGGTGAGAAACGCAGAGATTGCATAATGGGAGGCGCCAAGCACAGTGGAATGAGTCCGGAGGGCAGCAAAGCGGATCTCCACGGCTTCGCGATGAAAAGGCAAGGAACGCTGTTTCACGACGCGCTGTATAGTATTGCGTACCCATGCTTCGGCGCGGACCATCTGGTTCCCAATAATAATGAGCTGTGGATTGAACATATGGATCATATTCGTGATGCCGATGGCCAAATACTCTCCGGTCTGATGAAATAACTGCAGCGCCTCGGGCCTGCCAGCTTCCGCCATTTCAATCAATTCATCAAAGTTAGCAGCCCCTATCCCGCGACCCTGTTCAGTCAATGCGCCCTCGGAAGCGTACAACTCCAGACACCCGCGATTACCGCAGCTGCATCTTTTACCATTGGATTCGATCGAAGTATGGCCTACCTCGCCAGAGAACCCGGACGCCCCACGGAATAATTGCCCCTCTATAATAATGCCTGAACCAATTCCAGTCCCGACACTCAAGTAGATCAGATTATCCCGGACTCGGCCCGCCCCATATTGCTTCTCTCCCAATGCGCCGGCATTCGCCTCATTATCAATCGTCACAGGCAGTCCAAACTCGCTCATCAGCCGCTCCCGAAGAGGAAATTGCTCCCAGTGCAGATTGGGTGCAAGCAATATCGTTCCATTCGCATTCACGATACCTGGAACACCAATTCCAATCCCTATGATGCCGTATGGACTTGCCGGTGCTCGATCTATAAGGGTGCTTACCTGCATCACAAGCTGATTCACGACGGAATCAGGAGACGGATGTTCAATTGGAATTTGCTGCTCCGCGATGATATGACCTTCCAAATCGGTCAAGACAGTAATCATATAGGTTACTCCCAGATCGATGCCCACAGCAAACCCGGCCGTTTTATTGAAATGAAGCATCATGGGCTTGCGTCCGCCGCTAGATTGTCCAAGACCGATCTCATATACAAGGTTATCCTGGATCAGTTCGTTCACAAGGGAGGAGACCGTTCCTTTATTCAGTCCTGTCATCTCGGATACTTGGACACGGGACAAGGGACTTTCCTTGCGTATCGTTTCGAGCACGATAGATTTATTGATTTTTTTGACCAGAAACTGATCACCAGTTGTGCGCACTTCATATTCTCCTCATTCCTCAACTTATTCCATCCAATAACTTAATAACGTTAGTTTAGATTAGTTTTATACAAAGTTCAATTCTTATTGCAATAAACTTAGTTTAATGGATGTACAAAGTAGGTGTCCTTTTGATATTATGAACTCATCGAGATACATTGTGCTTACGAAGTGATTTAACTTCGTAAAGACTAGAGGAGGAACGATATGTCATATTTCAGTTCGGTTGGCCGCATCTTGTATGAAGGCAGTCGCACAACGTCTCCGCTTGCATTTCAACATTATAATCCGGAGCAGCTTGTAGCAGGCAAGAAGATGGAGGAGCACCTGCGGTTCTCCTTAGCGTATTGGCATTCGTTGACAGGGGGCGGGTCTGATCCATTCGGCAGCGCAACTGCGATTCGTCCATGGGATCGGTTCACAGGGATGGATTTGGCCAAGGCACGAGTGGAAGCAGCATTCGAAATGATGGATAAGCTTGGTATTCGGTACTTTGCTTTTCATGATCGGGATATTGCACCGGAAGGCGATACTTTGCAAGAAACGAATCGCAATCTGGATGTTATAGTAGAAATGATTGAACAACATATGCAATCAAGCGGAGCTAAGCTGCTGTGGAATACGGCCTGTCTGTTCACTCATCCGCGTTTCGTTCATGGGGCGGGAACGACCAGTAATGCGGATGTATACGCTTACTCTGCTGCCCAACTGAAGAAAAGTCTGGAGATCGGCAAGCGGCTTGGTGCAGAGAACTATGTGTTCTGGGGTGGCCGTGAAGGCTATGAAACTCTTCTGAACACGGATCTGAAGCTGGAATTGGACAATTTGGCACGGTTGTACCAAATGGCTGTATCGTATGCACATGAGATTGGCTTTGGAGCACAATTCCTGATTGAACCGAAGCCCAAAGAGCCCACCAAGCATCAATATGACTACGACGCCGCTACAACGATCTCATTCTTGCAGACCTATGGTCTGACAGATTATTTCAAGCTTAACTTGGAAGCCAATCATGCTACTCTAGCAGGGCATACGTTCGAGCATGAGCTGCGAGTAGCGCGTATTCAAGGCATGCTGGGATCGCTGGATGCCAATCAGGGTGACTTGCTCCTCGGCTGGGATACGGATGAATTCCCGACTGATCTATATGCCACTACGTTAACGATGTATGAGGTGCTTAAGAATGGAGGGCTAGGGAAAGGCGGCATTAACTTCGATGCGAAGGTGCGCCGTGCGTCATTCGAGCCTGAGGATTTGTTCTATGCGCATATTGCCGGAATGGATGCTTACGCAAAAGGACTTAAGGTAGCGGCCAGGCTAATCGAAGACAAAGTGTTCGAGGATGCTGTTGATCGCCGTTACGCAACTTTCCACGATGGGATCGGGAAGGAAATTGTGGAAGGCCGTGCTTCGCTTGCAAGCTTGGAGCAGTACGCGCTGCAGAATAAGCCAATTGTTAATATTTCGGGTCGTCAAGAACGGTTGAAGGCTGTGCTTAATCAATATTTGCTGGAAACGGAGTAATAGGGATTCGACTTCATATAGGTTACTTGTGGGATAAGGGTAAAGAGGTGAAAAGATGCGGTATGTAATTGGGGTAGATTTGGGCACAAGCTCTGTTAAAGTGCTATTGGTAGATGAAGCAGGAACGGTACGCGCCGAAGCGACGGAGAGTTATCCGCTGCTGCAGCCGCAACATGGGTATAGTGAGCAGGACCCTGAGCATTGGGTGAAGGGTACTTTAGCTGCCCTTCGCCGGCTGATGGAGGAGAGCGGGATTCCCGCTGATGCGGTGCAAGGCCTGAGCTTCTCGGGGCAGATGCACGGTCTCGTGCTGCTGGACGCCGACCATCAAGTGCTGCGTAATGCCATACTATGGAACGATACCCGCACAACTGCGCAGTGCCGAGAGATTGAGGAGGCGCTTGGCGATGAGCTGCTGGCCATCGCGAAGAATCGTGCGCTCGAAGGCTTCACCCTGCCGAAGCTGCTGTGGGTGAAGCAGCACGAGCCTGAGCTTTATAAGCGGGCAGCGGTGTTCTTGCTGCCTAAGGATTATTTGCGCTACCGGCTGACGGGGGAGCTGGCCCTTGACCTGTCTGACGCAGCGGGGACGCTGCTGCTCGATGTCGCGAGCCAGCGTTGGAGCGAGCGCATCTGCGCCGCGGTCGGCGTCGACCCGGCGCTGTGTCCGCCGCTCGTCGCGCCTACGGCGGAGAGCGGTGCTCTGCTGCCGGCCGCGGCGCAGCAGGCCGGGCTCTCGCCGCGCACACGCGTGTTCGCGGGCGGCGCGGACAATGCCTGCGGCGCGATCGGCGCAGGCATCTTGTCCGCTGGCGAGACGCTCGTCAGCATCGGCACATCCGGCGTCGTACTCGCGTACGAGCCGGATGGCCGAGCCGACTATCGCGGCCAGCTGCACTTGTTCAACCACGGCAAGCCGGACGCTTACTACGCAATGGGTGTGACCCTTGCGGCTGGCTACAGCTTGCAGTGGTTCAAGGAATCCGTCGCGCCGCATAACAGCTTCGACGAATTGTTGTCCTCTGCAGCCGGGGTTGCGGCAGGCTCGGGTGGGCTATTGTTCACCCCTTATGTTGTAGGGGAACGCACTCCGCATGCTGACGCCTCGATCCGGGCCAGCTTTATTGGGCTCGACGCTTCACACCGGCTTCCGCATATGGCCCGCGCTGTATTAGAAGGCATCACATTCTCGCTAAGAGAATCTGTAGACATTCTGCGCGGCACAGGTAAGCGTATCGATCGGCTAATCTCGATCGGCGGCGGGGCCAAGAATCCAGCTTGGCTGCAGATGCAAGCCGATATATTCGGGGCTGAGATTGTGAAGCTTGGAAGCGAACAAGGGCCTGGAATGGGTGCTGCGATGCTGGCAGCTGTTGGCTGCGGTTGGTTTGAGACTCTGGAAGCATGCGCAGACGCATTCTTGAAGAAGTCGGCAATCTACACTCCCAAAGAGGAAGCCGTACATACTTATGAGGCGCTTTTTCAAGTGTACCGATGCGTCTACGAACAGACTCGGGAACTGAATGAGAGGCTGGTTCCGTTTCGATCGGGACTGACTAAGGTTAAGTAATAGGATACTTTCTCGAGCCGACTCGACGTTCATTTGTTCTGCAAATGGTTGAGATTACGCTTACGAAATAACTCTTGAGGAGGGGTTTCCATGACAAAGAAAGTTCGTATAGGGATGATCGGTTACAAGTTTATGGGTAAGGCGCATAGCCATGCTTATAGGGATTTACAGATGTTCTTCCCAGACACTCTTCGCCCTGTTATGCAGGTCATTTGCGGTCGGAATGAAGCAGGCGTGCAGCAAGCTGCTGATCAGTTCGGTTGGAATGAGTACGTTACAGACTGGCGTGACCTGGTCAATCGGGATGATATCGATATAATCGATATAAACGCTCCAAGTAATGCCCATCATGAGATTGCCATAGCCGCTGCGGAAGCAGGGAAACATCTGTTTTGCGAGAAGCCGTTAGCCATTACATTAGCCGGTGCCAGAGAGATGCTGCAGGCCGCTCAGAAAGCCGGAGTTAAGCATATGGTTGGGTTCAACTATCGATTCGCACCCGCTGTACAATTGGCTAAGAAGCTTGTAGAGGATGGCCGTCTGGGACGAATCTATCATTTCCGCTCCTGGTTTCTTCAGGACTGGATCGTCGATCCGGAGTTTCCACTGGTGTGGCGGCTGCAGAAAGAAGTGGCCGGATCAGGTTCTCATGGTGATCTAGGTGCGCATCTGATCGACCTGGCGCATTATCTCGTCGGGGATATGACGGAAGTGGTCGGGATGAATGATACGTTCATCAAGGAACGGCCGATGCCGGACACCATGACAGGCCTTAGTGCCAAAGGAAGTAAGGATAGTCCGCGCGGACCGGTTACCGTTGACGATGCGACGTTGTTCTTAAGTAAATTCGAGTGCGGCGCATTAGGGAGTTTTGAAGCAACACGTTTCGCTCCCGGCCACCGCAGCACGAACTCATTTGAGATCAATGGCAGCAAGGGCAGCGTGAAATTTGACTTCGAACGGATGAACGAGCTGCAAGTCTATTTCACCGATGATGATGCGGACGTACAAGGATTCAGACGCGTTCTCGCAACAGATCCTGCTCACGCTTACTCCGAAGCCTGGTGGCCGCCGGGTCATACAATCGGCTACGAGCACACGTTTATCCATGAGGTTCTGGAGTTGATGGAAGCGATTCGTGAAGATCGGCAGCCTGTCCCGAATTTCCAGGATGGTGTGAAGTGCCAGCAGGTGTTGGAGGCAGTCGATCGGTCAATTGCTGAACGCCGTTGGGTTCATGTGAGTGAATTGTAGAACGGGTTTGTTGGAATGGCAATCAAGAGAGGAACGTGTCCTGTATGTCTGTGAAAAAAGCACTGATCGTTTGGGGCGGTTGGGACGGCCATCAGCCTCAAGCGGTGTCGGAAATCCTCGCAGGACTGCTGCGGGATGAAGCTTACGATGTGGAATTATCCAATTCGCTGGACAGCTATAAGGATGAAGAGAAGCTGGCTTCCATCGATCTTATTGTACCTGTGTGGACGATGGGGAAGATTGAGAAGGAGCAGCTCAAACCGCTTTTGCATGCCGTCAAAGAAAATGGAACAGGAATTGCAGGCTGTCACGGCGGTATGGCGGATTCGTTTCGCACGGAAGTGGAATATCAGTTCATGGTTGGCGGCCAATGGGTAGCCCATCCTGGGAATGACGGCGTGCGGTACACCGTTAATCTCCAACAGAATGAACACGAATTGGTCCAGGGCATAGAAGACTTCGAGGTATCCTCGGAGAAATATTATATGCATGTCGATCCTGCGATCGATGTATTCGCGACAACGACCTTCGAGGGATACGGTCCCCAGGGCCGTGATATCCAGATGCCTGTAGTGTGGACCAAAAAGTACGGCAAAGGGAAAGTATATTACAATTCATTAGGTCATCAAGCCAATATTGTTGCCATGCCGCCCGTACTAGCCTTAATGAAACGCGGTATGATCTGGGCGACAAGATAGCCTCGCACGGTATGAGTAACGATGAACGTGAACGCATATTTGGGAGTAGAAGGGATGAACGTAAATGAGCGGGGCGAAAAAGCTGAATGTAGGAATTGTCGGTTGCGGTAAAATAAGTGATGCTTACTTCAAAACATGTCAAAAGTACTCATCATTAGAGGTAACGGCTAGCGCCGACCTGGATATTACGCGGGCTCAAGCAAAAGCAACGGAGTACGGACTCGCTCATGCCTACACCGTAGATGAACTCATGATGGACTCTAACATTGATCTGGTCATTAATCTTACCATTCCGCAAGCACATGCTCCTATCGGGCTGGCTGCTCTGCGTGCCGGTAAGCATGTGTACTCGGAGAAACCATTAGCCGTAACGAGAGAAGAGGGCAAGGAGCTTCTGGAGGCTGCTGCAGCAACCAGATTTCGTGTAGGCAGCGCACCGGATACTTTCCTCGGCGGAGGCATTCAGACCTGTATCAAGCTGATCGAGGACGGCTGGATCGGCCAGCCGATTGGGGCTTCCGCTTTCATGATTGGACGCGGTCATGAGCACTGGCATCCGGATCCGGAGTTTTATTACAAAGCCGGCGGCGGGCCGATGTTCGATATGGGACCGTATTACTTGACAGCATTGGTCTCCATGCTGGGGCCGATTGTTCGGATCACTGGATCCGTTAAAACTTCCTATCCTGAGCGGACTATCTTAAGCCAGCCTAAGTTCGGTCAGAACATCCAAGTAGATGTAGCTACTCACGTTTCAGGAGTCATGGATTTCCACAGCGGTGTAATTGGAACGATCATTACGAGCTTCGATGCTTTCGGAGGAAACAGTCTGCCGCGTATTGAAATCTACGGCAGTGAAGGGACTTTGAATGTTCCGGATCCGAATACTTTCGGTGGACCAATTCTCATCCGCAGGAAGGATGCCAAGGAATGGACAGAGCTTCCTCTAACGCATGGCTTTGCCGAGGGCGCTCGAGGTCTAGGCGTATTGGATATGGTGCGAGGAATCCAGGAAGATCGGCCTCATCGCGCATCAGGCGAGCTGTCGTACCATGTACTGGAAGCGATGCATGCCTTCCATGATTCCTCTGATCAAGGGAAGCACTACATTATGGAAAGCGTATGTGAGAAACCGCAACCGATGCCGGTTGGCGTGTCTTTGGAATCGTTCAGATAAAGATATGTAAATGCTCGCATAGAAGCCTGGCGGTTTTACGCTGGGCTTTTTGTGAGGTGTTGAGCTGATTTACAGATTCGGCTCGCCGATGATAATATGGAACTAACTTTAGTTGCCTAGAAGGAGCCGCCGCCATGCTGAAGAAGTGGAGCCTGCTGACCCGTTTGTTTGCGATTTATTCGCTGATTGTGTTCTTGGTCATTCCACTTTCGTATGTAGTTTTTTATAAATATTACAAATCGATGGCTTATCAAACGCTCTCCGAATCGTTTCGTTGGGAAGTAACGACCTTGGCCGAGCAGCTTGACAATGCCATCGTGTCGGCGGACGGTCTAGCCGTGAACACGCTTACCAATCCTTCGATCGAGAACTGGATGAAGGAGACGCCCGACGCCAATTCCAATAGCAAGGTTATTAATGTGTTCAATAAAATGCGATTGGACCTGGATATTGATCCGGACAGCTTGAATCGGATTTCCATTATTAAAGATACCGGCACCTTTTTAACATTTGGGTCCTCCTACAACAAAGAGCAAGCGCGGAAAAATATTTCCGGACTGTCATGGTTCAGCGATCTAAAGCAGAAGCCACTTCTTGTGCTTCCCCCGCATCGGGACGACTGGGACTCAAAGGGAAAAATGGTTGTTTCCGTCATTCGCAGCTCCGTACCTGGGACGGTTATTGAGGTTCAGATTCCTTACTCCTATTTGGAAGCGAAGCTATCAAAAGGGGATTTTGCTGCGAATGGCAAACAAGTCATCCTGTACGGCGACAATAATCAGGTTATTTATCCGACCGATCAGTTGCAGTTGCCCTCAGGCAAAGAAGTAACTGCAGAGTACGAGCTTTCCCACTCCGGCTGGCGGGTAGTTGTGACTCAGCCCATGGACCTTATGCTAATGTCTGTTCGGAAAACAGGATATTGGATGGCTGCGATCGCCGGGGGTTTGTCGCTGGTTTCACTGATCATGGCGTTTTTCTTCATATCCAGAACGACCAGACCGCTCGCTCAGCTCAGCCACACTATGGCTCAGGTCCCTGGAGATGCGCGTACGAAAGATCAATTGGAGCGGTTGTTCGCCGGCATGGATACCCATGGGACGCACAACGAAATCGTTCATTTGTATCATTCCTTCAAGAGCATGCTGGGACGGATGGAGGAATCCAAGCGTTATGCCGTAGAAGCGCATTCTCGCGAGCTCCAGGCACAGTTTATTGCCCTGCAGGCCCAAATGAATCCTCATTTTCTTTACAATACGCTTACCTTGATCGGCATGCTGGGTATGGAGGATGGAAACGAAGAGATTCCAAAAATTACAAGCGAACTTGTTCATATGCTGAGATACATTACTTATGACAGCGGAGAGCTCGTGACTTTAAAGGAAGAAGTCGATCATACGCTTCGTTATCTCGACATCATGAAGACGCGTTACCGGGAGCATCTTGTGATTGATGCTCGTATGGAAGGGGATTTGTCCGCGGTTCGCGTGCCGAAGCTGTCGGTGCAGCCCTTTGTGGAAAATTGCGTGAAGCACGCCTTTGCCGTGAAAAAGTATCCTTGGCGTATTGAACTCCGTGTATCGGTTTCGAGCAAAGGCTGGAACATTCAAATTAATGATGACGGGGACGGATTCAGCACCGCGTATTTGCAGGAATTTGCAAGCAAACGCGATCAACTCGAACGGCTCGGTCTGTTCTCAAAGGGCGGCGGCATGGGAATGCGGAATACGTGCAGCAGACTGTTACATACATTCGGGGACGCCCTGCAATTTGAACTTTCAAACAATGAGGCGGGAGGCGCCTCTGTAAGATGGGCTGTGAATTCAGGAGATGACGTATATGTTGAAAATATTGCTGGTTGATGATGAAGTGGCGATTTGCCGCGGTATGAAAAAGCTCATTTCAAAGGTTGATCCTGAATGCTTTCTTGTTGCGGAGGCCTATGATGGCGTAGAAGCTCTTGACATGATGGATGAGTTCAATCCTGATGTACTTCTCACGGATGTGAGAATGCCGAGAATGGACGGCTTGCAGCTGCTTCGCGAAGCGAAAAAGCGTAAACCGGAGCTCTTGACAGCCGTAATCAGCGCTTATTCCGATTATGATTATATTCGGGAGGCCATATTGACGCATGAGTCGGACGACTATTTGCTCAAGCCTGCGACGGTAATGGATATTCAGGAGCTGCTGCAGAAGCTGAAGCTGAAATATGAGCAGCTCATGATGAGCAGGGAGCAGGGGGCTCTGGGACTGCTTCTGCAGGGTGGATCCTTATCCAACTGCCCTGCTTTGCTGCAATATTCCCATTACGAGCTGCTGCTCCTATGTGCCGGCCCCTATTTCAACGGAGTAATGGATATGTGCCCAGGAGAAGTATTGTGGCAATCTTCGCTCTTTAGTGAATACTCGGCACGCTGCAAGGAGCTAGGCATTCGGCAGTGGATATTAAACGGTGAAAGGCCGAATGAGCGTTTTGTCCTTTTAGCGTCGAATGATGGCGATGCAGAAGCGCGAATGCGATTCGCTTTGGATAGTTTCATGCAAAATGTTCGGAATCAACAAATACCCGTGACATTGGTCATGGAATCGGAACTGTCACTCCATCAGCTGTACGCAACCTGTAAACAGCTCCGGAGAGAACTTATGCATTCGCTTGTTTTTGCAAAATCGAACATCCTGCAACACAAAGACTCCGGCGCAAAGAAGACGGCCGCCGAACGAAAGTTTACAGCGGAAACAGCAAAGGTGATTGAGGCTGTCGGGCAGAAACGGTTTGAACGGTTTGATGAGGAGCTGAGTGCTCTAATATCGAGCTGGGAAAGCCATTGTGCAACGCAGTATGTGATTCAGCAGTCCCTTTTTCGCATACTGGCTGAGTTTGGAGAGCGCGGTCTTGAGCGACAGTCCGACTTGGAAATGTCAATTTCCAACTCGCTTGCCTACAAGGAACTTAAGGATCGATTAACGGCTTTATTTCATGACCTGTTTGAGTCGATATTGCATACGGATGACAAATTGGCCCCGCTAAATACGATCGTCGGACAAGTCGAACAATTTTTGAAGAGAAACTTCCGTGAGTCCATTACGCTGCAGAACTTATCTCAGGAGTTCGGGCTCGTGCCCAATTATCTGAGCGTTCTGTTTAAAAGGGAAAAAGGAATTACGCCCATTGAATACTTGATGGAGTTTCGGATCAAAGAGGCTAAGCGTATCATGGACGGACAGCCCCAAATGCTGCTGAAACAAGTGGCAGGCGAGGTGGGGTATTCAGATCAGCTTTACTTTAGCCGAGTATTCAAGAAGCTCACCGGACAATCCCCTTCAGAGTATGTACATTCCCGGCATCGATAGGGATGGAATTCATCTATTCGTCCATAAACAACTGCGATTTGTGTATTTGCCCCGTGTTCTTCGCTGTATATAATGATTGAAAACGTTATCACAGCGAATCGATCCGGGGTGGGCCTGAGTGTTCCGAGTATATGAAAAGTACAGTCGTTCCGTATATCAGCAAGTTCGCCGATTTAAATATTGGGACTTTATTATCCTCATTCCTTTTGTTCTGCTGTCGTTGAAGGTCAGATTGCAGTTTTTCTTCTTCCTGAAGTCCCCCGGACAGAGCTTTCCCAAGTCTGCCGACTCCGAATGGTACCTCAACTATGCCCGCTCCTTGCTGGCCGGCAATCGAATCGGCACGCATATGGACGATATCATGTATTTGGGATACAACTTCCTGCTTACTTTGCTGCTCGCCGTATTTAAAAGCCCTGTTGCCATTCTTTTTATACAAGCGGTAATGGCGGGGCTGTCGGTCATCCTTGTATATATAATCGCGCGTATGCTGTTTAACAGAACAACCGCCATCATTGCTTCATACTTGTATTGCTATCATACTTGGCCCATTACGCTATGGTCCGTTTATATTCTTTCCGACAGCTTCTTTATCAGTTTGCTGCTGTTATGCGTATATTTCCTCCTCAAAGGCATGGAAGCCGGACCCGGACAAAAAGTATACAAGATTCTGTTTGCTGCTTCAGCCATATACCTGCTTGTATTCAGACCGACCGGCGTCATCACCCTGAGCTTTATCATGCTGTATATCGTACTCAACATTCATAGAAAAACGTTAGTTCTATTCATCAAACGGCACAAGCTTGTCCTTGGCAGCATTCTGGCCTCTGCTTCCGTTGCTTTTATTTACTTCATAGCAAGCGGCAAGCTGGATCCCTTGATCGCATCCATGCAGTTTAACGCCAAAATGGTATTGTATAATATTTATGCCAAAGGCAGGGTCTACGACATGGCATCAGCTGCCGACCATTTTTTTAAGCCTGATTACAGTATCAATATCATGAATAGCTTAATTGCCAGCTTTATCGTCAATAATTGGGATCACATTTCCATTATTTACGTCAAACGAATGGTTGCCTTTCTCGGCAGATGGGTGTGGCAGACGGATTTAACAAGTGTAAGAGGCATGGTCAAGTTCGCCGATCACATGCTGCCTACTGTTCTGTTTGCAATAGGAACCGTTGTCGCATTCGTGAACGGGTTGTTTCGAAAGGCTTCCATTGTATGGTTGATCGTGCTCGCCGTATTCCTTTTTTGCATCGTTTTCTTTATAGACGGCATGTACAGATACAAGGCGCCCAGCATCCCTTTTATTGCGATCGTCGTTGCATACGGGGCAGACAGAGTCATTCGCGGAGTCATAGTCCTTGTGAGAAATGGTGTGATGCTGCTGTTACAGAGAAGGAAACGGGCTCCGATTAGTCCAGGTATGTAATGCATTATAGATAATAAACTGTGTTGCAACAACGAAACCACACATGCCGGCTATTACCTGAAAAAGGTAATTTTCGGTTGTGCGGTTTCGTTCCCTCCCTCTATGTCTGATCCACACTCAATCTGCGCAAATATTCCTTCGGCGTGCAGCTGTTGTAGCGCTTGAACAGCTCATAGAAATGAGCCATGTTCTCGATCCCGACTGCTGCTGCGATGGTCGTGACACTCTTGTCACTCGTAACCAGGAGACGCTCGGCATTCCGGATGCGGCGAAGGTTCACGTAATCGGTGAAGGAGCTGCCCATCGCTTTTTTGAAAAATTTCGAAAAGTAAGAATAACTCATTCCGGCTAGCTTGCTAACTTGCTCCATATTGATTTTGCCGGCCATGTGCTCGTCCACGAATTCGATAATTCGCTTCATCACCTCAGCATCAACCCATTCATGCGCTTGCAGCAACCCTCTTCGATCCGCTCTCAGCAAGGTCAGCAATAGATGCTTGATGTGCATGCTTGCTGCAATTTCATACCCCTTGGTCTGACTAGTTATTTCTTGTTTGATGTCTACAATGATCCGAGCAACGTCTTTCTTGACGATTGGGTTCTCCTGAAATATATAGTTTAACTCCTCCAGAGGGAGATGAATCTCAGAGAAATGGCGATAATACATCATCATAGCAGGATCAAAATAAGGCTGAAGATCAAAATGCAGGACAATGCATTCCATCATCGCATCACCGATTTTATGCCCGCGATGCAGCTGAGAAGAACCGACTACGACCAGATCTCCAGGGAGCAAGCGGTAATTATGATTGACGGTATGAATTTCATGTATCCCTTTTTGCACTAACACGAACTCTATTTCCTTGTGATAGTGCCATCTCGGCAGCTCCTTCCGCTCCTTCTCGGTGTTCGAATATTGCAGGACTTTAATGCAGAGCTGCGGGTTCTGATAATGAATGGGTTCTTTAAACACTTCCACTGGGAGCTGCACCGCGCTTTCTTGATAGAACAAATTTGGATACAAACGGGACAAAAGACGGCATAGTTATTTTGATCAAATCATTGTATCTTGACTCTAGTACTATTATACATCGCTTTCTACAATGAATGAAGGAGAGAAGTGTAGATGAAAGTTGCCATCGTAGGTTCCGGGGGAATGGGACGGATTCATGCATCCGCCTACGTAGAAATGCCCGGTGTCGAACTTGTCGGAGTATGTGATATTGATTTTAAGCTTGCACAAGAGCTTGCGGAGCGTACGAATACTCAAGCTTTCGCCTCTTTCGAAGAGATGATGGCTGCTGTGAAGCCGGATGCAGTCAGTTTGACGCTCCCAAGTCATTTGCATAAGGAATACGCGCAAAAGACGGCCCGTTTAGGCATACATGTCATTTGCGAGAAGCCTATTTCACTTACAGTCGAAGATGCTCAAGCGGTTATCGATACGTGCAAGGAGCATGGAGTAAGACTTTTCATCGGTCATGTTGTTCGATTCTTCCCGGATTATGTACAAATGAAGCAAACGATTGACGCTGGCCGTATTGGCCGAGTCGGGACAGCTCATTTGAAGCGTGTAGGCTCCCACCCGGGCGATGCACGTCCTTGGTTCAAGGATGAAGAGAAAAGCGGCGGCGTGATCGTGGACTTGATGGTTCATGATATTGATTTCGTGCGCTGGACGCTTGGGGAAGTGAAGTCGGTATACTGCATGAGACGCCATGAAAATGAATACGATTATGCACTCGTTACCCTTTTATTCGAGAACGGTGCTGTCGCCAATCTGGAAGGGTACTGGGGTTATCCGGGCGCATTCCGGACGGCAGCCGAATTCGCAGGCTCCAAAGGTGTGATTCGCGGAGACAGTGACAATGCCAAGTCTCTGCAGGTCCGCAAGGTTAACACAAATACGGAAGGCGCCCGCTTCGCCGAGGTTCCTAGGAGCCCGTCGCTTCGAGATCCGTATTCCATCGAACTCGAACATTTCATCACTTGTATTCGGGAGAATAAAGAGTCGATTGTAACCCCTCAAGATGCTTTAAAAGCGCTGCAAATCGCTAACGCAGCACGGGAATCTGCAACGACCGGCAAAGCCGTCCTGTTCTAATACGATCTCTTCGGGAGGATAGATATCATGACAAACAAACTAAAGGTAGGCATGATCAGTTTCGCGCATGGACATGCTTTCTCCTACTTGAACGCTCTGCGTGCGAATCCTGATGTTGAAGTGACAGGAATTGCTCATGAAGATAAAAGTCGAGTAGAAGCAGTAGTGGAGCAGTCGGGCATTCCTTATTATGAGGATTACCGTGAATTGTTGAAAAGCGACATCGATGCTGTGGTCATTTGCTCGGAGAATGCCAATCATGCCCAGCAGACGATTGATGCGGCAAATGCCAAGAAACATGTATTATGCGAGAAGCCGCTTGGCGTTTCTGTCACGGAAATGGAACAAATGATTGCTGCTTGCGAGTCCAATGGGGTGCAATTGATGACCGCATTCCCATGCCGATATATTACTGCAGTAGTTCAAGCCAAGAAAGCAGTAGACCAAGGAGAAATTGGTGAAATTGTGGCCATCAAGGGGACGAATCGCGGAACGATTCCAAGCGGATGGTTCCTTGATCCGAAGCTGTCGGGCGGTGGAGCGTTATTTGATCATACCGTTCATGTGATGGATTTGATGAATTGGTTCCTTAGCGGCTCCAGAGTAAAAGAAGTGTATGCATATGCCGCTACTCTATTCAACGAAGGTGTCGAAGTAGATGATGCCGGAATGATCCATGTGAAGTTCGACAACGGAGTATTCGGTGTGATTGATACAAGCTGGTCCCGTCCCAAATCTTTCCCGACATGGGGCGATGTAACGATGGAAATTATCGGCACGAACGGAGTCATCTCTGTAGATTCCTTCGCTCAGAAGAACGAGTTATATGCGGATGATACTGGAAAAGGAACGTATATGTTCTGGGGCGATGGAATGGATGAGCATTTGGTCAAAAGCTTTGTAGATTCCGTACTTAACGGAGTGCCTGTACCCATTAGCGGTGTGGATGGTCTTCGCTCGGCAGAAGTTGCTCTTGCCGGTTACCAATCTGTTAAGCTCGGACAGCCAGTTCAAATATAAGGCTGGAAGTACCTCATTAGAGCCTGCATGCATACCGCATGCAGGCTTTTGTTGTTGCTATCCGCAGCTATCCGTTATACGATTATGAGAAGAACAGGAATTCGCAGTCTAGGATTGGAAGGTAATGGATGCAATGATGAATGAACAAACGCTCACCTTGGATCAGGCAAGAAGGGTATTGCAACGCATTTATGGATACCCGGATTTCCGTGAAGGGCAGAAGGCGATCATAAGAGATATTTTGAATCAGGAGGATACTTTGGGGATCATGCCCACTGGAGGCGGTAAATCGATCTGCTATCAGATTCCAGCCCTGCTTCTGCCTGGTACCACAATTGTTGTATCCCCGCTTATCTCGTTAATGAAGGATCAAGTAGATGCACTGGACGGGTTAGGCATACCCGCTACTTATATTAACAGCTCCTTAACGGGAACGGAAACGAACCGTAGGCTTAGAGGGGCTGCTTCAGGGGAGTATAAGCTGATTTACGTGGCGCCTGAGCGGCTTGAAACGGATATGTTCCTATCGTTAGCGCAGCGAATCGAAATTCCTTTCGTGGCTATCGATGAAGCGCACTGTGTGTCCCAATGGGGCCATGACTTCCGTACGAGTTATTTATCTGTCGCCCCATTCCTGCGTCAGTTCGATCGCAGACCGAGAATCGCTGCATTCACTGCAACGGCTACTGAGAATGTTCGTACAGACATTGTACGATTGCTTGCACTGAAGAACGCGAAGGTTCATGTAACCGGTTTTGATCGAGGGAACTTATCTTTCTCCGTACTCAAGGGTGTGAATAGAGAAGACTATTGCCAAGAGTATGTAACCAAGCATGAGGATCAAGCGGGTATTATTTATGCTGCGACACGTAAAGAGGTCGATCAGGTACATCAGCAGCTAACCCGTAAAGGTATTCCCGTCGGGAAGTATCATGCTGGAATGACAGACAACGAGCGTCAGGAGATGCAGAATCGGTTCCTGCGCGATGATGTCCGAGTCATGGTGGCCACGAACGCGTTCGGAATGGGAATCGACAAGTCTAACGTAAGGTATGTGCTGCACTGGAGTATGCCTAAGAACATGGAATCGTATTATCAGGAGGCTGGCCGTGCAGGACGTGACGGAGAACCTGGTGAATGTATACTATTGTTCCAACCGCAGGATATTCTGCTGCAGAAGTTCCTTATTGAACAGTCTGTCTCTTCACCAGAACGCAAGCAGCAGGAGTACCGCAAGCTGCAGCTAATGATCGATTATTGCCATACACAAAATTGTCTAAGAGCTTATATTCTGAACTATTTTGGAGATTGGCAGCAAGCAGACACTACTTGCGGAAACTGCGGGAGCTGCAACGATGACAGTGAGATCGTCGATATGACCGTAGAAGCGCAGCAGATTTGTTCCTGTATTCGCCGGATGAATGAGCGATTCGGGGTTACCTTGGTGGCTCAAGTATTAAAAGGTTCTTCTAATAAACGAGTGATGGAATTCAGGTTCGATAAACTGCCCACATATGGACTGATGAGGCAGTATCCGGAAAAGACAATCATAGATATGATTCAACTGCTGATCGCGGATGGTTATGTAGGGCTGACAGAAAGTCAGTATCCCGTGCTGCGCTTGTTAGCTCCAGCTGCGGATGTTCTGCGCGGGGAGAAGCGGGTCACACGTAAGGTGCGAGAGGTTAAGCGGCAAAAGCAGGCAGCGGGAGGCGAGCTGTTCGACCGTCTGCGAACGCTTCGCAAGCAGTTGGCTGACCGTGATGGAGTACCGCCATATGTAGTGTTCTCCGATAGCACGCTGCGCGAGATCACGGAGTTGCTTCCCGAGACAGATGTGCAGATGCTGGCTGTCAAAGGTGTAGGCCAAGCTAAGTTAATCAAATACGGCTCACCTTTTCTTGAAGCTGTACGCGTCTATATAGCGGATCGATAGTGCAGATGGCAATCCTAATATTGGAGACAGCACGTGGATCTCGAATAGAACGACTTCTGATTCCTTTAATGATAATCACCCGTGGGCGATTTAGTTGCAGAAAAGCAATTAAATCGAGTGTTCCGGGTTATGGGGGTCAAATTAGTTGCGGAAAAGCAATAAAATTTGAAAATGAGGGCAATCAGATGACTAGGTGGTCTTGTTGCGGGAATTAGTTGCTTTTTTGCAATTATTTTATTTTCTTTTGTCCAGCATGCAAGGATTCGTGGGGATGACACCGGGCATGTATCGCAAACAGCAGGGACTAGTTTCGGGGGTCGTAAAAAGACCTGACAACTAGTCCGAATAACCCAGGCCATGTCCCTCTCCTATAATGGGGGAAAACAAAGTACGATGACCAGTTCTTGTTCCGCGATGTTCTTTTTCCAAGTCATACTACCCAACCCGGCTGGCAAAAACAATGTTTCCCCTTGTTTCAACTCTACTTCACAATGATCCCCGTATAACAACTGACCCGCACCAGCTACAATAATGGCTGCTGCGAATTCATCCTGCTTCTCAAACGGATATTCTCCTGTAATGTTTAATCTACTCAAGCGGAAGCGATCGGTATGTTTGGCTTGGATGAGACTTGTTTCCTTGCCCCCTTGTTTCTCTTGCACAAGCTCAGGCTCTACCATAGATCGGCGTAAAGCACCATCAAGATCCGTAGCCTCATAGTGGAAGCATTGCAGCATTCGATCGAATCCAATCCCCTGATGGCAAGCCTGATCCTTAAGCTGTACTCCCCTTGGAGTCGTTCTTTCGGTGCGCAGTGTAAGATCAGTCGGCTCTTGGATCTCAATGAGGAAACACCCGCTGCCGATCGCATGAGGAAGTCCTCCCTGAATAAGAAATACATCTCCCGGTTGTACATACACTTTGTGCAAGGCATTAATCATTCCAGGTATATCCTGTTCTTCGAACATTCGACGCCATGATTCTGGTGTCACCTCAGGCTTGAATCCTAACAATACATAAGGATCCTCGCCGTCGATCGTTCTCCCCTCCAATATGTACCAGGCTTCTGTTTTCCCAAAGCGGGAGTTGAATTCGCTAAGGGCAAATTGTCGATCCGGATGTACCTGAATCGTTAGGCGTTCGCTTGAGTCCAGCAGCTTAACGAGGATGCCTGGACTGACTTGATACTTTTCCGCATGCTGTACGCCTAGGAACAGAGCCGGGGCCGACTCGATCAACTCTTTTAAAGTAACGCCTTGCCTGTCAGGTAAGTCAACCTTGCTCAAGCCTTCTACAGGAAGATGCTCACGGCCAACATTGACAGCCTTGACCGTCGAAGCGACCCAGAGCTCAGGAAAATCACTGTCTTGCGGTTCGGGATTCTGTTTCCATCTATCCAGACTTGCTCCACCCGCATACGTGCGCCATACACGATCGTCAATTAGTTTCAGCGGTGTTTTACTCAAGGAAAGTGTAAGTTGATCCAAGGGTTCTTCCTCCTTAGAAAAGTATGTAGGTTTAATGGCTTCTTAAATACATTGTAACAGGCTTATGGTTTAGTCGTACAAGTGTATTTTTAATATGGGCTTGTGTTCTCACCATTTCAGCAAGATTGCAAACACCCCGTACCTATTAACTATAGGATGCGGGGTGTCCGTGGATATTAAGGCTTATAACATTAGGATGCTCGGACAGTTGTGAGATTAGAACCAAGTAGACTCAGTAACAATAACTAACAGAATATAAAGGACTAAGATAACTCCTACAGATGTGAAGGCTCCACCGGCACTCATTAGCATCCTCCTTTCAAATCTAGATTGTTCAGAATATGTAGTCTACTGTCACTTAGATTGGACATCAGCCCTGAAAAAACGCCCAAATTCAATGATTGATCTCTAAAAATTAGGCTGGAGACGATTTTTTTGCTTATGGGGTATAGTTTAATCAACATCACATAGATCCCCATAGTATATAAGCGTATAGGGGAGGAGGAAAAAAATATGAGTGGATTAGTTGGAGGTTTCGGTGGCATAGGAACATCTACCGCTGTAGTCTTGGTACTATTCATCCTTTTGGTTATCGTTACTCGTGGAGTTCTGGGCGGCGTATGCTAATTTCCCTTTACAAATGGCTTTAGTTAGACCCTAACAAACGGAAAGTTTACCTTTTAATCCTCCTTTCTTCGAGATCGGGGGATTTTTTTTGTGTTGTTTATATGCCGATCGGAAAGGCAATACTTGTTTGTATAATTGGCATCTTAGAGTCCATATTGAAAGAGGAATGATGATGCGAATCCCTCGTAAAATGATTATGAAATCTACCAAAACGAATCGGTTAGCAGAAAGGATTCAGCAACAAACTCAACAACTGATGAATCCTGCATCAAAACCTTTATACACAACTCTCAAGGAAAACATCCAAGAGATCCAAACGGCATTCGGAAGCAGCACAGATCTTATGATCAAGGAGCTTCGCATTGGTCCTGAAGGTTGTGTCCAGATAGCTGTTATTTTCCTTGATGGAATGGTTGATGAGAAAACGATTACCGATTTGATTAAAGATTCCATGACGTTCGATACCCAAATGTCGGGCAAGGAGAGAAATACCGATAACCCAATGCTTTTTCAATCCTTGAGAGATTTTGTTTTATCGGTAAGAACCGTCAAGGATGTTACTGATTTTGATAACCTGTATAGCTCCTTATCATCAGGATTTTCAGTAATCTTGCTGGATGGGAATGCTCAAGGGATCGCAGCAAATGCGCAAGGATTTAAGGACCGCAATGTCTCGGAGCCTTCAATCGAGTCTGTCATCCGCGGTCCGCGGGAAGCGTTCACCGAGACGATCCGTACGAACACAGCCTTGATCCGACGCAAAATAAAAAGCTCCAATCTATGGATGGAGACGAAGCAAATCGGACGGGAAACCCAAACCCAGGTTGCGGTTATGTACATAAAAGGGATTGCGGAAGAAGCTATCGTACAGGAGGTCCATAGACGCCTTGACCGGATTGACATTGACGGGATTCTGGAAAGCGGATATATAGAAGAATTGATTCAGGATGAGACTTACACCCCTTTTCCGACCATCTACAATTCTGAACGACCGGATGTTATTGCGGCTGAGCTATTAGAGGGAAAGATAGCTATTCTTGTGGATGGGACCCCGTTTGTACTTGTGGTTCCTGCCTTTTTCGTGTCCTTTCTGCATGCACCTGAGGATTATTACCACCGAGCGGATATCAGCAGTCTGATTCGGATTCTTCGCTATATCGGGATGATCATTTCTTTTGTTGCTCCATCCTTATACATAGCGGTGACCACGTTTCACCAAGAAATGCTGCATACGAATCTGCTGATCAGCCTGGCTGCTCAACGGGAGGGTGTTCCTTTTCCGGCTTTTATCGAGGCGCTTTTAATGGAACTGGCTTTCGAAATACTACGTGAAGCTGGTATTCGAATGCCCAAAACGATTGGACCAGCGGTATCCGTAGTCGGTACCTTGGTTATCGGACAAGCAGCGGTTGAGGCAGGAATTGTGTCCCCCGCAATGGTTATTGTGGTTGCGATTACGGCAATCAGCAGTTTTTCGTTTCCAGCTTACAGTTTAGCGAATTCATTCCGAATTCTTCGTTTCCCTTTAATGGGACTTGCAGCCTCCTTTGGGTTATATGGAATTATTGTTGGAGTCATTGCTTTATTACTGCATTTATGTAGTTTGCGCACCTTCGGTATTCCATATATGAGTCCAATTGCCCCATTTAACCTCCCGGATCAAAAGGATGTGTTTATTCGGGCACCGTGGTGGGCAATGGTATTACGTCCTAAATTATTGAACCGAAAAAACACAACCCGTGAAAAGAAAAATCCGCCTCCAATCTAGAGTGGCAACAAATACACGGGAAAGGAATTTGACTGTGAAACAAAAAACGCTTCTTTTCCTCAGCATTCTCGTTCTCGTTATGTTATTAACCGGTTGTTGGAGCCGCCGCGAGTTAAATTCACTCGGAATCGTAGTAGGTGTTGGGATCGATAAATCCGACAAACAGTACGAGGTATCCATACAAATTGTTAACCCGGGGGAAGTCTCCAGTTCAAAAAGAGGGGGGGGAAGTGATCGATCTCCAGTCACGGAGTATAGCTCAAAAGGAAAAACTGTTGCAGAGGCAATCCGGAAATTAACGTCCGTCACTCCTAGAGAATCTTATTTTTCCCATGTCCGAATGGTGATCATGTCTGAATCTTTAGCCAGGGAGGGCATAAGTGAAGCGTTAGATTATTTATCTAGAAATCATGAATTTCGGACGGATTTCTATTTTGCCATCTCACGGGGAATGTCAGCCCAAGAAATGCTGTCTATCGTAACGGCTATGGAGAAAATTCCGAGTAATAAAATATATAATGCTTTGGCCATAGCTGAGAAGGAATGGTCGCCCGTAACAACAGTCCAATTGGATGATCTTATCAAAAGTGTTGTAAGCAAAGGGAACAATCCTGTCTTGACCGGTATCCGTCTTATTGGGGATTTAGAGGCAAGTCAAACAAAAAAGAACATTGAATCTATTAAACCATTAGGTGTTCTGCAACCTTGGGGGTTAGCGGTATTCAATGGAGATCGAATGGTCGGGTGGCTCAATGAAGAGGAAAGTAAAGGCTTCTCGGATTTAACTAACAAGTTAAAACGGTCGGTCTTAAATATAGCGTGTCCAAAGGGTGGTTATCTAGCGGTGGATATCATTAGGTCGAAGACAAAAGTCAAAGGACTGGTTGTCAATGGAAAACCAAAAGTGGACGTATCGATGAGAACCGAGGCTAATGTATCGGATGTGCAATGCAAGATCGATCTGGCCAAGGGAGAGACGCTCTCTTTTTTGGAACAGGAAATCGAAAAAGAAATAAAAAGACACGGGGAAGCTTCCGTCAAAAAAGCGAAGCTGCTTAAAACGGATATATTCAGCTTTGGAGAAGCGATCCACAGGGCAGAGCCTGCTTATTGGAGCAAAGTGAAGGAAGAATGGAATCGTCATTTTGCTGAGATGACTGTTGATATTAAAGTAAACGCACATATAAGGCGTCTAGGTACTATTGGAGATCCCATTTTGAACAAGACGAAGGAGTAGTGAAACATGCTGGAAGTCGTTGGAGTACTTGCAGTATGTCTTGCGATTATTATGATTGAGGTCCCTCCTATGAGGAAAAAAGGGCAGAAAAAGGAGCTTGGTCTATTCTCAGTCCTCATCTTGATTGGAGCAGGCTTAAGCATTGGGGCCAGCTTGCATTTGCCCATTCCGAACCCTTTAGATGGATTAAGTTATATTTTCAAACCGGTAAGCGATATTATATTTGGAATGTTGGAATGAAGAAAGGACTTAGACATGGTGGCACAAGAGAAGATCTCCGCACGTCAATTTACGATACTGGTGGCTCTATTCTCAATAGGGAGCGCCATCCTGATTATCCCGTCAACAATAACGTTTTACGCCAAGCAAGATGCCTGGTTGTCGACCATTATTGGGATCGCTATAGGACTGGGAGTAGTCTGGTTATATTATAAGGTGGGCAACACCTTTCCCTCTCTGAACCTGGTTCAATTAAATGAAAAATTGTTTGGAAAATGGCTAGGCAAAACGGTTGCTTTTCTGTTTTTTGGCATTTTTTTTATATCGGCACCGGTCTCTAATGTGTTTTATATCGGGAATTTTATGACGTCTCAAATCGTGCCGGATACCCCGGTGCAATCCATAAACATTCTTTTTATGATCATTGTGGTGATGGGAGTGCGTCTGGGATTGGAAACTATAGCGCGAACAGCAGAAATCTTGTTTGCGTTGTTCTTATTCTTATTTATATTTCAGGTTCTGTTCATCTTGCCTCAGATTGAGGTGGAAAACTTATACCCTACTCTTGAGTATGGTATTAAGCCGAACCTGACTGGTGCTCTAATGTTCCTGGGTAATGTTACCTTCCCGATTGTTTTGCTCTTGATGATTAGCCCGTCTCAAATTATTCAAAAGAATAAGGTGCGAAAGGCACTTTTGATCGGAAATCTTATGGGGGGGCTTGTACTGCTTACTATAATCACTCTAAGTATATTTGTATTGGGACAGGATCTTACGATCAGAAATACATTTCCGAGTTATGCCTTAGCCAAGAAGATTAATATTGGGGACTTTCTTCAACGTATAGAGGTATTTATGGCTTTTTTGTGGATTATATCGCTCTACTTCAGATTGTCCCTGTACTTTTATGTCATCGTAACCGCGTTAAGTCAAATCTTTAATCTGAAAGACTACCGTCCCTTGGTAATGCCGATCGGACTTATACTTGTCCCGCTTGCAATCATTGGGTATCCGAACAGTGTCTATGATCAGTACGCAACCATTACGTTTTGGGTCCCATTCTCACTAATCGCATGTGTGGCATATCCTTTACTGCTGCTCGGACTTGCGTCTATTCGGAAGGCGCGCGGGTCTTGAACTTGCGCCGAATGACTGCAAACAGATGTTAATTTTAGCTTTGCGGAGAAAATGATTGAAGTGTACAAGAAATTATTTTAATTCTAAATATATTGTGGATAATCAATATATTTAGGTGGGATGAAAATGATTTTGAGAGGCCTTGTTGACATTAACATCTCGTCAGATCTGGACCCAAATACTATTTTTATTAACGAATGCGGGGGAGGACCCGCGGCCAGTTTGTTTAGAATTCCAGATGGTTCTATTGTTATTCTCCAGAGGGGAACTATTAAGAAAAGGGTTCGTGTTGTTAAGGGAGATGCCTCGGAATGCGATTTCCATACCGCTGCATTAAATACGAATACAGCTCGGCTGTTCAGAGTTAAAGAGGAACAACGTTTTTTGCTCGTCTTCAATGAGAAAACGAAAGTAATGAGAATGTTTAGAGCACCTGTGACCCGTGACACGGCTCAGTTCGTTCTTGATCGGAATAGACTCCACGAAAATACCATAACCCTAGTTGGTCCATTTATTGATGATTTAGGGATTTTCAGTACCAGAAAAACGATAATCGTCGTCCGTGGTGCAGTATGCAAAACATTTAGAATATTGAAAAGTGGAGTAGAGACTCCGGAAATTTCCTTTCAACTAACAGCAAATAATGCGGCAAAATTTAAATTGAACAATGGAAGAAGATATCGATTGTCTTATAATCAAATAACAAACAGACTTGTAATTGGAATGCAAGTGACATAAACCTTATTTGGAACCTCTATCGAACTGATCCCTTTAACCAATGTCACTGTTATGAACAAGGGATTATTTACCCGTACAGGCACGCATCCGCTAATGCCCACATACACTCTAATAATACTGTCGCATGGGGTGATGATGGAGTGCCTGGTTTCTTTACTGCATTTGCTTTTTTTATCAAAGAATTAATGCTGCTCGTTTCCTATGTGAAAAACAATGCGTTTCCTCAACCATTAGCAGAAGAAGACGAAGAGAAGCATCTGCGTCGAATGGCAGAAGGCGACCAGAAATCCCGCAACCTGCTGATCGAGCATAATTTGCGACTTGTGGCGCACATCGTCAAGAAGTTTGACAATACTGGAGAGGACTTGGAAGACCTGATCTCGATTGGAACGATCGGGTTAATTAAAGCGATCGAGTCCTTTTCACCGGACAAAGGAACGAAGTTGGCCACATTCGCGGCACGCTGTATTGAGAACGAGATTCTTATGCACTTGCGTTCGCTGAAAAAGACGCGTAAGGATGTTTCACTGCATGATCCAATCGGAACGGACAAGGAAGGTAATGAAATTACTTTAATCGATATCCTCGGCACGGAAGCCGACGATGTCGTCGACAAGGTACAGCTGAAGATAGAGAAGTCGAAAATATACAAAAACCTGGATATACTGGACGAGCGGGAAAAAGAAGTGGTCATCGGCCGTTTTGGCCTGGAGCATGGCGGGGAGGAGCGGACGCAGCGGGAGATTGCCAAGGAGCTTGGGATCAGCCGCTCTTACGTGTCGCGGATCGAGAAACGAGCACTAATGAAGCTGTACCATGAGTTTTATAAGGTGAAGCGGTGAGGGAATAACCGAGCAGTCTGTCAGTCGGCAGGCTGCTTTTTTAATTTGTAACGTTTATCTGAGGGGGCAACATTCCAGAATATTACGCAACAGCATCTAAAAAGTGCGCAGTAACTGTTATCTGAATTTGGTCTTCATTAGGATTCAGCAGCAAATGGTTATCTTATCTAATAATTGTATCTTATTTAATTCGATGGTCCCCTGCCTTAATTCAACCACCTTTACTGCACTCCGTATTTTAGTACTTAATCGATTTGGTTTCATATCCGGAATAAGATGAACAATTCTCCCTTCTTTATCAAGAAACAATACATCAATAATAAACTTCATACCGAAGGTATGAATGGAATTACAAGGGTCGATCAACAATGCTTCTTTATCCGTTACACATCGTTTACCCAACCACCCCGTTAATCGGCTAGCAATATTATTTGCCAAGTAAGCAGTATCGGATAGGGGTACTTTATTATCATTTAAGTAAATCTTCAAATAGATACTTTCTTTGCATAATAGTCGCATTTGAACTAATTCCACCCTACCAAATATAAATAAGCAATCATAGAGCCGAAAGACAAATATGGACCGTAAGCGATAGACTGATCTCTTCGAACCTTTTTAGTAATTAATAATACTGATGCTGAAATTCCACCAAGGATTGAAGCAACAACAACGGCTATCAGTACGGACTCTACTCCTAGATAAACTCCACATACGGCAACGAATTTCACATCACCTGCTCCCAATCCACCTCTACTTAGTAGATACAAGATTAACATGATCAAGAACCCTGTTAGCATGCCATAGACAGAAGTTTGGAACTTATCAATAGGATGTAAGATTCTAAGAATGAGACCAACTATGCATGCAATCATTAATAAATGATTCGAAATAGTTTTTGTGCGAATATCATGTATGGTGACTGCTGCAAGAAATATCATAAAGAACAATCCTATCATTAATTCTTGAACCATCGTTGACCCTCTATCTAGATATTTATCTAATAGATTCCTGAAAAATAACACATAAAAGTAAATATAAGATAAATTATAAAATAATATGGATATTTTTGTATGTACAATTGGGTATATGTCCCTATATAATACACATTATGACACAATTAACTACACAAATAAATGCTAAATATACTACTTTATTACTAATTTCGGTATATTTTAGGACTTTGGGTTGATTCGCGTTAGGGTATGAGACTTACGGAAAGGCAGGAGATGATTTGAGATTATTTAAAAAAATGACCCGTGATCAACGAGGTCAGTCAGTTATTGAAGCCGCCATTATCATGCCTGTCTTGTTGTTAATTATTATGATAATGGTTTTTTTAGGTGTGTTTATTTTTAATAAAAGTATGGTATTGTTAGCCGCACATCAAGGAGGACGAGAAGCGTTAAATTTTCGTACGGATTCAGTGAATACAGAAGAACAGAAAAACCAATATGTTAGAAATGCGATTTTGACAACGCTTTCATCTTTGTCAAGTGAAGGTCAGCCACCGAATGTACAAATTGTAAAGGATGAGGCAACAGGACTAGCGCATATCCGGGTTACATATAATTTCTCTCTGAACCTGCCATTCGTAAAAGAAATAACGGGCAGGAGCTCTATCCCCTTAAAATCCGAGGTGATATATAGATATGCCCCGCCTAACTACTAAAAGCTGTGTGTTCCATATTCGACTGATCAGAGGATTAATAAAGAATGAGCGGGGATTTACGACAACCTTCATGGCAGCCATGCTTCCCGTTATCATTGGGTTTCTTGGCATTTGTATCGATGGGTCCTTTTATGTATTTAATAAAATGAAGCTCGACATGTCTACGGATGTTGCAGCAAGGGGCGCCATTCATTCATTGGATCTTTCGATCTGGGCAAATGAGAGGCGGATAGTTCTCGATCCCACTAGAGCACATGGTGTAGTTACGGAGTTGTTACAGCGGAATATGTCAACAGCCAGGTTAACGAAATTTGAAATTCCTCCGACCGCGAGAGAACAATGCAATATTGAGACGGAAGTCACAACGAACACATTCTTTATGAGAATATTCGGAGTTGATACTTACACCATTAAGGCAAACGCAAGTGCTAGAGGCTATGATCCGAGTACAAATAATTAAAGGGTGAACGAATTGATTATATTTATTTCAGCAGGAGTATTCTTTTTATGTACCCTATTTTCTATCGATTGGGCGTCACTTAGGAGGACCAGGTATTTACGCCAAAGCACCCACGTTATTCTGTCAAAGAAGGTTGTACATCATTCAATAGCGGGCACTGCGTTATATCGAATCCTGACCCGGTTGGCTGATCAATACGCTAATGTGATGAATATTGAAGGAACATCGATTCGTTGGAATCGGTATCGGCTTAAAATGAGCACCACAGATGAACGCGGATTTGTAACCGTTCGCCAGTTTGTAGCTTTAAAACAGCTTTGTTCACTAGCCATTGCTCTCTACTTCATAATCATCATGACTGCCCAGTTCTCACTTACTTTTTTATTACTCGGTGCAGTTGCTAGCCTGATTGGATACTTCATCCCCGATCAATTGCTAGAAATTAAGCTGAAGCATCGTCGAGCCGAAATAGAGCGAGAAGTTCCTCCCATCCTTCTATCATTGGCGGTAACAACAGATGCTGGGCTCAGTTTGCTCCAAGCAATGGAAGAAGTTTGCAGTCGGAGAGAAGGCCCCTTAACTGCGCATATTCGCAGGGTACTTCAAGAAATAGCTGTTGGTATTCCACAAAAAGAAGCCTTTCAGAACATGGCGGATCGAATAAGGGTAGAAGAGGTAACCGTCTTTGTGTCGGTGCTCCTTCAGACTATGGAGAAAGGTTCTGCCGGTATAACCGTTATGCTTCGAGATCAAGCCAACACCGCGTGGGGCAGACGAAAAAGCAGGGCTCGTGAGCTCGCAGGCAAAGCATCCATAAAATTGTTTCTACCTCTCATTTCACTGGTACTACCAGCGCTCATGATCTTCTTAATAACGCCTGCTATCTTCTCAATATTGAAGTTTCTCTTATACTAGGAAGGCGCTCCTAAATAAAGAACGGATGTGACAATCATAATGTTGCAGTTAGGCAGTATTTGCGCAGGAATTTTGTTTTTCTTGTGTTATGTTACCTTAATGAACTTTATATTCGGCAGGAAGAACGACAACCAGTTCCTTACCAAATACTACAATGACATTAAGGGATTAGAGGTGGAGAAACGGTCGTTTGCCGAGAAGATCCTACTTTTAAACAAAGAACAACGATCCTATGCATTGAATACAAGGAAGTATTTTGCTATTGTTCTGCCTGTTTGTCTGGGGATCTTTTTATTTATGGTTTTTTTCTTTAGGAGTTGGAGCTTTGCATTAGCAATATGTTTAATAGGTTTATTGTATCCCCGCTTTATTATACTTAGCCTGATCAAGAAACGAAGGACCCTCTTAAACTATCAATTAAAGGATGCTATGTTCTCGATTGTTTCTTCATTAAAGGCTGGTTCTTCTCTTCAATCCGCTGTAGAACGCTCGGTAGGAGACTTGCAGCGTATTTTCCATTCCGTAAAAGATGCACCAATAGTCATTGAATTTAACCGTATGGCAGAGGAATTACGAATGGGGTATTCTATCGATGAAACTCTGTCAGCATTCCGTGACAGAGTGAATTTAGAAGATGTAACAGATTTCGTTAATGCAACACTTATTGCTCGGAAACGAGGTGGGGATTTAACAGAAATCCTGAATCGAATTTCACAAACGATCTCTGAGAAAATTGAAATATACAGTGAAATCCAAGTCTTGACAGCAGGCAAGCAAATGGAAGCTAAGATCTTGTCTATGATGCCCATTATGATTGTTCTATGTCTTTCTTTATTATCCCCTGAGTATATGCAACCCATGTATGAATCGTTTTGGGGTAAATGCCTTTTATTCATAGGATTTGTATTCATAATAATCAATTACTTTATTAGTCGAAAAATAGTCGACATACGTATTTAAATGATGCAACAGAGGTGGAACAAAATATGACAAAGTATGTTTGGATTCGTACGATTGCTGGTTTAATGCTTTCAGCCATAGTTGCCCTTTCTGTGAATGGTTACCTGAAATCACTAAAACAAGAGGTTGAAGTTGTTGTAACTACCAGAGATATTCCTGAGCAAACCACGATCGTAGAGGATATGCTCAAAGTGATTCGAGTGAACGCTTCGAGTCAGAAGCAACTGTCACCTAATGCGTTTAGTTCCACAAGGGATGTAGTAGGCTTGATTACCATGAACGGATTTAAAGCAGGTGAAGTCATGGAGGATGACCCCAAGTTGTTTTTGATAGACGGGAGAACGGGTACCTCTAATATTCGTGTTCAAGGTGAGATCGGGAGATCCTTTTTTATACCAACAGATAAACGGGCGATTACCGTAAGGGTAGATGCAGAAGGTAGTCTCGCGTTCAATCTGAAGAGAAGCGATAGAGTGGATGTAATATTCACATCGATAAGTAGTGATACAGGAGGTGCCTATGCAACTACACTTTTGCAGCAAATAGAAGTATTCGATGTAGAGGAAGTAGTAACTAAAGATAACGTTGGCAGCACCTCTCAGCAAAATGTGACTCTACTAGTATCACCGCAAGAAGCTCAAGATCTCACTCTAGCCAAACGTAAGGGGAAAATTGATCTGTCTCTCAATCCCGTCAATTCGAAATCGGGTCCATTACGAGTATCACAGCCAACTTACACGGAGGTTCCGAAGAAATGATGACAGAAAGCAGGCTACTCATATGAAAAAACAAACCATTACGATTACTGTAGCCTCTCCTCAAGGCGGATCTGGCAAATCGACCATTGCCGTTAATCTGGCGCTCCATCTGGCAAAGCAAAATGTGAAGGTGCTGCTTATGGATTTTGCTGGTTATGGAAGTCTGCCTTCGATGCTGAGAATTCCGATTCGCGGAACTGGAATGTCGGGCTTGTTAACTGCGCTTGAGCAGCAAGAGGAGCTCCCCCAGACGGATTCATTCGTTCCGAGATTTCAGGAGTCCGTATATACCCACAAAGATTATAGGATGCTTCATCTTATGTTAGGCGCTTCTCCGCTAAAGATGGAGAAGCTTTCGATAAGGAATACGGAATATTTGCTGCGTATAGCTCAAGCCGATCATCAGCATGTAATTATATTGGATACTTCTTCAGAATTATCGGAGCGCAATCTGGCATGTTTTGAGCATTCCGATTTCATCATTGTGCCTACTCTGCAAGATGTGACCTCTGGATGGAAAGTCATTCTTTTCAAGGAAATTCTCGATAATCTCGGTGTGTCCAAAGAAAAGGTGGGGCTTGTTGTGAATCGCTGCTCTAAGCATTCCGGGTTCTATAATAAGGAGCTGGAAACCGAGATTGGCTACTCCATCCTGTACGAAATCCCGGAATTGTCGCCCAAGCTTAGGAAATTCATTAATTCCGGCATTCCTTTTGAGAATTGCGGGAATCGCAAAGCGGCTGCACCTTTTCGACAGCTGGCAGAGCTTCTCTCCAGGAAGGAGGGGCTGAAGCTTGAGCATTGAGGAGATTATTAAGCAGCGTCAGCAGGCACTGCTCGAAATCGCGGCCGGGACGGAACAGACTGCCCACAGGACGGATGACAAGAGTCAAGTCTATCAAGTAGTGAGACAGCGAATATCGGAGAATAGAGATTTGTTTGCAACCATTAACCAACAGGACAAGCAGTTCATACGTAACCATATATGGAAAATTATTGAGGACGAGCTGCAGAGCAATCGGGCTGGCTGGATATTGAGTTCTTATGAGAGAGCCGAGATTCTAGAGCAGATTATGCACACGATGTTTGGTTTCGGCATACTGGAGCCATTAATACATGATCCCTCAATAACGGAAATTATGGTGAACGGACTAAGTAAGATATTTATCGAGAGAGACGGTCAAATGCAGTTAGCCAAGGATCGTAAGGGCGTGCCATTGAAATTTAGTAGAAGTGAAGAACTGCTTCATGTGATTGACAAAATTGTGTCCCCTATTAATCGGAAGATTAACGAAAGCGATCCCATCGTAGATGCCAGATTGCCTCAAGGATTTCGAGTCAATGTAGTCCTCGATCCAATCTCACTCGACGGCGCGGCTATCACGATACGTAAGTTTCCAGATAAGCCCTACACCATGAAGCAATTAAAGGATTACGGGACGGTTTCAGAAGAAACAATGGATTTGTTAGAGCGTTTGGTTCGAGCTAAGTACAACATTATTGTGTCAGGTGGAACCGGATCGGGCAAAACTACCTTCCTTAATGCTCTGAGTATGTTCATTCCTGCAGATTCCCGACTGGTTACAATAGAAGATGCTGCTGAGCTGAAGCTAATACATGCTGAGAATTTGATTCGACTGGAAACACGTCCCCCTAATATCGAGGGAAAAGGCGAAATAAAAATGCGTGAGCTGCTGAGAACCGCTCTTCGGATGAGACCAGATCGAATCATAGTAGGCGAGGTCAGAGGTGGAGAAGCGCTAGATATGCTGCAGGCTATGAATACAGGCCACGACGGCTCGCTCAGCACTGGGCATGCCAATTCGGCCAAGGACATGCTGATTCGGTTAGAAACGATGGTGCTAATGGCTGGATTGGAGCTTCCCATTCAAGCCGTCCGCCAGCAGATAGCTTCAGCAGTCGATATCATCATACATCTCAATAAAATGCACGACGGTAAGAGAAAGGTAGTGGAGATCAGTGAAATAATAGGAATTCGTGAGGGGGAGATTGAGACACAGTCACTATTTGAATGGGATAAAGAGTTAGGTATTCTCCGCAAGACAGCAGTGACATTGAAGAGAACCGACAAGCTGTCAGTCCAATGATTAAGCATAATGAAAAAACCGTGAAGGGGGGTGAACGGCAATGAAGTATGTGGTTAGTTTATATTTGGCTTTAGGCAATTTGGGAGAGCGATTGAAAAGAGATCAACGTGGGCAGGCATTAAGCGAGTATGCCATCATTATTGGAGTGGTGGCGGTTATTATCATCGCGACACTCGTCCTGTTCCGAACTGCGCTCACGAACCTGTTTGGACGTATCGTGAACTATCTCAATGGCGTGACATGAATAGAGCAGAAAGCGACACAAAACCCCCGGACTTTGGCGAGATCGGAGTTAGGCCACTTCCTGCACGATGTAAGTATAACATATTTGTGTGAAAGAGTTCCTTGGTAAACAAGGTGTTACATGAGAGTTGTGAAAGGAGATCATCCATGGATTTATATTTAAAGATTACTTTAAGGCTTCTGATAAGCATAGGTTTGTTAATCTTAGTAGTTGTTTTTCTCCCCCTCGCAGGTGCTTCAGAAGCACAGGCTTACGGAGATAAACAATTGGATTCGTTGGAACAAACTACAGCTTTGACAAACAAGGACAGAGTAATTGAAACATTGGATAAGAATACAGGACAAATAATAAGAGAAATAATTGATAAACGCAGTCGTAACAGCAGCACTTACGTGAATAGCGACGGAAGCCTGACAACCCATACTTCTGAGCATTCGCTTAACTATTTCGATGGACAGGCATGGCAAGAAATTAACACCAAAATTGATTCAGACAGAACGAATTCCAGTTATACACACAGCATGTTAAAAAATAACTTCAAGGTACGGCTGAACGATAAAGGGAGGAGTCAGGATGTCAAGTTCTTCGTCGATGACCAGTCCATTTCTTATCGCGCACAGAATATGAATAATGTAACAGGGGTTGTCAGTGAAGACACGATAAAATACATTAATGCCTGGCACAGTACGGATCTCCTTTATCAGGTGCAAAATGATTTGTTGAAAATGGAGTTGCATCTAGCTAATAGACAGGCTCCTAAAACCTTTTTATTTGAGATGGTCATGGATAATGTGGAACACAGAGTGAATCCAGATGGTTCTATTGATTTTTTCAATGAGAATGGCAATTTGGCCTTCCAAATGCCCCGACCTTGGGTCAAAGATTCATCGAGCAATGAGGAACGGTTTGATAAGTTGAAAGTTGACCTCACTCAGAAGAAAGGGAAAACGTTCTTGGAGTTGACCTTGGATGACAAGGGATTGCAATACCCGATCGTGATCGACCCAACAACCAGCTTGCCTGTCCTAGGTGGTGGATCTAGACACTCGTTGGAGTTAAGAAGTAATGGAACAGTGTGGGCATGGGGAGATAACTCGTGGGGGCAATTAGGCATTGGTACATATACACCTAGTAGCGTCCCAATTCAAGTGAGTGGATTAACTAATGTTGTCAATGTTTCCGCAGGAAATTTCCATTCCCTAGCTGTAAAACAAGACGGGACAGTCTGGTCCTGGGGGAATAATTCAAATGGTGAACTGGGAGATGGAACAACTTATCAGAGAACAATTCCTGTACAAGTAAGTGGATTAACCAATGTTGTCTCCGTTGCCGCAGGAGGTTACTATTCTTTAGCCCTTAAACAAGATGGGACGGTTTGGGCATGGGGGGGGAATTCGAATGGACAACTGGGAGACAGTACAACGATTCCAAAAACAACTCCCGTACAAGTGAGTGGATTAACCAATATCGTCACCGTCGTTGCAGGAAGAGACCATTCACTAGGCTTAAAACAAGACGGAACAGTCTGGTCGTGGGGGTATAATGTAGTTGGACAATTGGGAGACGGAACAACGATTAAGAAAACAACGCCTGTACAAGTGAGTGGATTAACCAATGTCGTAACCATCAATTCAGGATATCTCCATTCTCTAGCCGTTAAACAAGATGGAACAGTCTGGTCATGGGGGTATAATGAAAGAGGACAACTGGGAGACGGAACAACTAATCAGAGAACAATTCCTGTACAAGTAAGTGGCTTAAATAATGTTGTCGCCGTTGCCGCAGGATATTACCATTCTCTAGGCTTAAAACAGGAGGGAACAGTCTGGTCGTGGGGGAGTAATGATAGTGGACAACTGGGAGACGGAACAACAATTCAGAGAAAAACTCCTGTACAAGTGAGTGAAATAACCAATGTTGTAGCCATAGCCGTTGGCGATAACCATTCTTTAGCCTTTAAGGAGGATGGGACGGTCATGGCATGGGGAAGTAATGGATATGGGGAATTGGGAGGCGGAAGACCTGGAAAAAGATATACTCCTGTCCAGTTGGTTGGAGTAGCAAATGTTGTTAACATTACTGGTGGACAGCTCTTTTCTGTAGCTGTTAAGCAAGACGGATCAGTTTTGGCGTGGGGGGATAACGGATTTGGACAATTAGGAGACGGAACAACGATTAAGAAAACAACGCCTGTACAAGTGAGTGGAATAACCAATGTCGTCGCTGCCAATGCAGGAATTCTCCATTCTCTTGCCGTAAAGCAAGACGGAACAGTCTGGTCGTGGGGGTATAATGGATCTGGACAATTAGGAGACGGAACAACGATTCAGAGAACAACGCCTATACAAGTGAGTGGAATAACCAATGTCGTCGATGCCAATGCAGGATATCTCCATTCTCTTGCCGTAAAGCAAGACGGAACAGTCTGGTCGTGGGGGAACAATGGGTATGGACAATTGGGAGACGGAACAACGATTCAGAGAAAAACGCCTGTACAGGTGAATGGAATAAGTGATGTCGTCACCGTCGCAACAGGCACTGTATATTCCATAGCCTTAAAACAAGACGGAACAGTCTGGTCGTGGGGGGATAATGGATTTGGACAACTGGGAGACGGAACAACGATTCGGAGAATAACTCCTGTACAAGTGAATGGATTAACCAATGTAGTAGCCATAGCCGCAAGGAGTTACCATCCTATTGCCCTCAAAGGAGATGGGACGGTCTGGGAATGGGGAGAGACGAAAACAGGTTATAAACAAACTCCTGTGCAAGTGAGTGGATTAACTAATGTTGTCACCGTTGCTTCCGGAAATTCCCATTCTCTTGCTGTTAAACAAGATGGTACGGTATGGGCGTGGGGAAACAATGACTTTGGGCAATTGGGTAATGGGGTACCATCATATGGTAGCGCAACTCCTATACAAATAAGTGGATTAACCAATGTTATTACAGTTTCTGCAGGAGATAACCATTCACTAGCCATTAAACAAGATGGTACGGCCGAAGCGTGGGGGGATAACACTAGTGGGCAAATAGCAGAGGGAACACTCTATTTTTCAACTACACCTATTAACTCTGCCATAAATGATACACTTCCGCCGACATCGCCTACAATATATTTGAGCTCAGACACCTGGTCTCAATATCAATTAATGACTGTTATTCCTGGAATTGACAATGGCAGTGGAGTGCGGAAGAGTCAATACAAATTTGGAGCCTCAGGAACGTGGATGGATTATGCATATCCAGTAAGTGTTAGTGTTAATGGAGAGACAACTGTATATGCTAGAACATTGGATAATCAAGGGAATATCAGTGCTGAAGCGAGTGCGGTGGCTAAGGTAGATACAACAACACCTACTGCTCCCGCGATAGCTTTAAGCACAACGGCTTGGTCCAGTACGAATGTAACCGCAACCCTAACGTCAGGAACGGATAGCGGAAGTGGCGTACAGAAGAGCCAATACAAACTGGAAGCCGCAGGGACGTGGACAGATTACTCCGCTCCTATTGCGATAAGCGCTGAAGGTCAGACAACTGTGTACGCCAGGACAATGGACAATGTGGGGAATATCAGTGCTGTAGCGAGTGCCGTGGCTAAGGTGGATAAAACAATACCTACCCTTCCCGCTATAGCCGTGAGCACAACGGCTTGGTCCAGTACGAATGTAACCGCAACCCTAACGTCAGGAACGGATAGTGGAAGCGGCGTACAGAAGAGCCAATACAAACTGGGAGCCGCAGGGACGT